>JADFRC010000039.1 GCA_022561455.1 Chloroflexota bacterium
CGCTCAAGCCCGCGAAGCCGGCGCCCGCCCGGCGCCGCCGGCGGCGCCCCGGGCCGCGGCCACCGCGCCCGAGCTCGCCGTAGCTGAGGTCGGGCACTCACCCGCCGCTTTGCTATAGTGACGCTGGACCCGTAGTACCGCGTACGGACGAGGAGCGTGAGGCATGTCCGGGCACTCGAAGTGGTCGACGATCAAGCACAAGAAGGCGGCGATCGACGCCAAGAAGGGCGTCGTGTTCACCAAGCTCGCCCGCGACATCGCCGTGGCGACGCGCGAGGGCGGCGGCGGCGACCCGGCCATGAACTTCCGCCTGCGCCTCGCCATGGACAAGGCGCGGCAGGCGAACATGCCCGCCGACAACGTGGACCGCGCCGTCAAGAAGGGCCTCGGCATCGGCGCCGACGGCGTCACGTTCGAGGAGATCACCTACGAGGGCTACGGCCCCGGCGGCGCCGCGATCATGCTCAAGGCGCTCACCGACAACCGCAATCGCACCGCGGCCGAGGTGCGGGCCGCCTTCTCGCGCGGCGGCGGCAACCTCGGCGATGCCGGCTCCGTCGCTTGGATCTTCGAGAGCCGCGCCGTCGTGACCGTCGAGTCCCTCACGGAGGCGCAGGCCGAGGAGCTGGCGCTCGCTGCCATCGACGCCGGTGCCGAGGACTTCAGCGTGGAGGGCGGCAGCCTCGAGATCACCGGCCCGCCGGCGGCGCTTGAGCCCATCACCGAGGTCCTGAAGGAGGCGGGCGTCGAGCCCGCTCAGGCCACGGTCACCATGGCGGCGACCAATACGGTCGCGCTGGACACCGGCGCTGCCGGTGCGACGCTGCGGCTGCTCGACGTCATGGAGGAGCTCGACGACGTCCAGCAGGTCTTCACCAACGCCGACTTCACGGAGGAGGCGCTGGCGAGCTACAGCGCCGAATAGGCAGGGCACAGCCCTGCACCCATAAGAGGGCGCCGCCGAAGGTGGCGGTGCCAGGCCGCGCCCTTGTGAGAGATTCCTCGCCGCGCTCGGAATGACAGCGTTGGCACCGCGCCGGCGGCGCTACCCCTTGTGGGTCAGGGGCTGTGCCCTTGCGATCTCCCCGTTGACGGTCATCCGCCTCCTTTCCCGGCTGCGCCCCCGCGCCTAGAATGGCCGCGACCCAGGGAGAGGGAGGCGGCGATGCGCGTGTTGGGGGTGGACCCAGGGACCAGGTTCCTGGGGTATGGCGTCCTCGACGTCGACGGTCCGACGACGCGCTGTCTCGATCAGGGCGCGATCGAGGGGGGCCGGAGCACCGTGGTCGGCGAGCGGCTGCTGCGCATCCAGCAGGGGCTCGGCGAGGTCATCGAGCGCTGGCACCCCGACCAGATGGCCATCGAGGAGCCGTTCGTGGCACCGGAGCGCGGCGCCAAGTCGGGCATCGTCGTCGGCCAGGCGCAGGCCGTCGCGCTCGTGCTGGCGGCTGACGCCGGCATGCCCGTCTACCGCTACGCGCCGTCGCGGGTGAAGAGCGCGGTCGCGGACTACGGCGCCGGGACCAAGCAGCAGGTGGCGCAGGCCGTCCGTCTGCTGCTGGGGCTCGACGAAGCGCCGGCGTCCGAGGACGCCTCGGACGCCCTTGCGGTGGCGCTGTGCCACATCCAGCAGTGGCGCGCCGACGAGCGCGTCCGCACCGCGAGGGTCTCGTAGCCATGAGCCTGATCGAAGCGATCGAGGGAACCGTCGAGGGTACGACGGCGGACGCCGCCCTGGTCCGCATCGGCGGCGGTCTGGTGTTGCGGGTGCTGGTCCCCGCGCACGACCTCGCCGCGCTCCCGCAGACGGGAGGCCAGGTGCGGCTGTTGACGCACCTCGCCGTGCGCGAGGACGACCTCCAGCTCTACGGATTCGTCACCGAGGCGGGCCGCAAGCTGTTCGCGTCGCTGATCGGCGTCAGTCAGGTGGGCCCCAAGGCCGCCATGGCGGTGCTGTCCGTGCTCTCGCCCGAGGAGCTCGCCGGCGCTATCGTCGCCGGCGACACGGTCGCGCTCAGCCGCGCGCAGGGCGTCGGCAAGCGCACGGCCGAGCGCATCATCCTCGAGCTCAAGGCCGGCGTGGAGGAGGGGATGGGCGGGCGGATCCCGGCCGCCGCCCCGTCGGCAGGCGCGTCAGGCGCCGCCGCGGGAGACCCCGCGCTCCAGTGGCTGCTCGGCCTCGGCTTCTCCGCCGCGGAGGCGCGCCAAGCCCTCGCCGTCGAGCCCGACGACGGCCTGGAGACCGACGAGCGCGTCCGGCGCGCGCTGCGGCGCATGGGCAGCGCTCCGAACCCGGCCCCCTGAGGATCACGTTGGCCTACGAATACCCCTACGACGACTGGGCGGAGATCTACGATGCGGTCTACGCCGATCTGACCCACGACCTGGCTTTCTACACCGGGCTCGCCGAGAGCGTCGGCGGGCCGGTCCTCGAGCTCGGGTGCGGGACCGGCCGCGTGAGCCTGGCGATCGCAGCCAAGGGCATCGACGTCGTCGGCATCGACATCTCGCCCCTGATGATCGAGGCCGCGCAGGCCAAGGCGGCCGAGCGCAAGCTGGCGGAGCGCTGCATCTTCCAGACCGACGACATGACCGGCGTCCGCCTGGCGGGCAGCTACCCGCTCGTAATCATGCCCTTCCGCTCGTTCCAGTCGATGCTGACGGTCGAGGAGCAGAAGGCGGCGCTGGCGACCGCGGCCGCGCACATGCCGGCAGGCGGCACGCTCGCGCTCGACCTCTTCGCGCCCGACGTCGGCCAGCTCGGCGTCGAGGCGGACGAGACCGTCCCGTTCCACGTCCGCGACGTGAAGCAGCCCGGCGGCGGCACGATCGTCGTCTGGGGCCAGAACGGCTGGGACGGCGCGGAGCAGGTCAACAGCGCGCGCCTCATCATCGAGGAGCTGGACCCCAAGGGGGTCGTGACGCGTCGCCTGTACCGGGACTTCGACCTGCGCTACACCTTCCGATACGAGATGCAGCACCTGCTCGAGGTCTGCGGCTTCGAGGTCGAGTCGGTCGCGGGCGACTTCGAGGGCGGCCCCGTCACCGGGGACGCCGACGACATCGTCTGGGTGGCGAAGAAGCGGGGCTAGGCGGATCGCCCGGCCGCGGTGCGGGGCTACGGCTCGTTCGTACTTCGAGAGCCTCAGCACGAACGGGTACAACTCCCCCGCTCTGCATGAAGGGGTCGCAAGCTCAACGGCGCTACCCCTTACGGGTCAAGGGCTGTGCCCTTGCCAGGCGGTGACGCGCGGCACCAGCGTGGCGAGCACCCGCCGGTTCAGCACCAGCCCCCAGTGCGACGCGCCCTCGGCCTCCATATAGTCGGCGGCGAGCCACAACCCGTCGTAGGACGAGCGCGGCCACTGTGCGTCCGCCGTGCCGGTGACGATTAGCAGCGGGCATGGCAGCGACCGCACGACCACGCCCGCGCGCCGCTCGTCGCGGGCCAGCCGGGAGTCGTCGGCGAGCGAGGCCAGCGCGACCACGCGCTCGTCGTCGTCGAGGTCGGGCATCGCCGGCTGATCGGCGGGATCCCGGCTCGTGATGCCATACTCCTCGGGGCCGAAGACGCCTCTGCGCAGCGGCACGGACGGGTCGGTCTCCCGCGCTGGCATGCTGGGCGCCAGGCAGACGCAGGCCGACGCGTGCCCGTCGGCCGCCGCCATCATCGCCGCGAGCCCGCCCATGCTCCAGCCGACCACCACCGGCAGCTCGCCCGCGCCGCGCAGGGCAGCTGCGACGTCGTCGGCGTAGTCGCGCATCGACGTCGCGGCGAGGTCGCCGGGGGCGCGTCCGTGGCCTCGCAGGTCGACGGCCACGGACGTCCAGCCGAGGTCCGCGAGAGCCGCGCGCCAGAAGCGCCAGACGCCGGAGGAGTTGGCGGCGCCGTGCACGAGCACGAGCGTGGGGCGGGCCGGGGAGGACACGACCGCATGATACGGCCGTCCTCTCTCATCCGCGCCGGTGCCTGGTTGCACCCCTGTGGCGTGGGCGTACCATGGGCGCGAGGCCGCTGCCTGGCCGTGGCCATCTGCTTGAGGAGGCCCACCGTGGCACAGCGCGAGCGCGACAGCGACGCCGGCTCCTTCGGACGGACCGTCCCGCGCCCCTTCGAGATGCACTGGGGCGGTGGGTTCGTGGTGGAGGAGGCGAGCGTCGAGACGCCGCACCACGAGCCGACCATCCAGCTGCTGGAATTCGAGGACGGCTCGCAGACGCTCCGCTTCTGCTACTACAACGGCACGCGGTTCGGGCGAGGGTCACTGATGATCAGCGAGGAGTTCCTGGAGCCGTTCGCCGAGGGTCTGCGGGACGCGCCCCGCATCCGCGAGCTGCTCAGGCGCATGGTGGGCGACTGAGCGGCCTCCCCCTGGAGGAGGTGTAGGGGCGCGATTCATCGCGCCCTCGGGCGCCATGAATGGCGCCCCTACACGTGGCGGCAGCCGGTCAGGCACCGGCGCAGGTCCTGAGACCGCAGCAGCGAAACGAGCGTATCGTTAGCAGAGCCATGGCAACCCTCCAGCGCAACACGGACGCGAGCACGCCCTTCAAGGTCGTCGCCGACTTCGAGATGCAAGGCGACCAGCCCCAGGCGGTCGGCCGCCTCATCAAGGGCGCGCTCGGCGGCATGAAGCACCAGACGCTCAAGGGCGTCACGGGCTCCGGCAAGACCTACACCATGGCCAAGGTCGTCGAGGGCGTGCAGAAGCCCACGCTCCTCATCGCGCCCAACAAGACGCTCGCGGCGCAGCTCGCGCAGGAGTTCAGGGACTTCCTCCCCGACAACGCGGTCGAATACTTCGTCTCCTACTACGACTACTACCAGCCCGAGGCGTATGTCGCGCGGACCGACACCTACATCGAGAAAGAGTCCGACATCAACGAGGAGATCGACAAGCTGCGCCACGCGGCCACGCGCGCGCTCATGACGCGCCGCGACGTCCTCATCGTCGCGTCGGTCTCCTGCATCTATGGCCTCGGCTCGCCCGAGGAGTACTTCTCCTTCGTCGAGACGATCAGGAAGGGCGAGCGCACGAACAAGCAGCGGCTGGCGCGGCGCCTCATCGAGATGCAGTACGAGCGCAACGACTACGACGTGTCGCGCGCCCGGTTCCGGGTCCGCGGCGACACGATGGAGATCATGCCGTCGTACGAGGACGTGGCGGTGCGCATCGAGTTCTTCGGCGACGACGTCGACCGCATCGTCGAGATCGACCCGCTGACCGGCGAGCTGCTCGCCGAGCGCGACTCCATCGACATCTACCCGGCGAAGCACTTCGTGACCTCGAAGGAGCACCTCGGCGAGGCGCTGGACGACATCGAGCGCGAGCTGGAGGAGCGCATCGACTGGTTCAAGCAGCACGACAAGGTGCTGGAGGCGCAGCGGATCGAGCACCGGACGCGGTACGACCTGGAGATGCTGCGCGAGACGGGCTCCTGCGCGGGGGTCGAGAACTACTCGCAGCCGCTGGGCCGCCGCCCCCCGGGCAGCTCGCCGTGGACGCTCATGGACTACTTCCCAGACGACTTCCTGCTGCTGATCGACGAGTCGCACCTGACCATCCCGCAGCTCCACGGCATGTTCAAGGGCGAGATGGCGCGCAAGGACTCGCTCATCGACTTCGGCTTCCGCCTCCCGTCGGCCCGCGACAACCGCCCGCTGAACTTCGAGGAGTTCGAGGGGCGCGTGAACCAGGCGATCTACGTCTCCGCCACGCCCGCCGCCTACGAGCTGGAGCACAGCTCGCAGGTCGTCGAGCAGGTGATCCGCCCGACCGGCCTGCTGGACCCGACCATCGAGGTCAAGCCGACCAAGGGCCAGATCGACGACCTGCTCGAGCAGATCGGGAAGCGCGTGGCGCGCGGCGAGCGGGCGCTCGTGACGACGCTCACCAAGCGCATGGCCGAGGAGCTCACCGACTACCTCGCCGAGGCCAACGTCAAGGTCCACTACCTGCACTCGGAGATCGACACGCTGACGCGGACCGAGATCCTGCGCGACCTGCGCCTCGGCGTCTACGACGTGGTCGTCGGCATCAACCTGCTCCGCGAGGGCCTCGACCTGCCGGAGGTCAGCCTCGTCGCCGTGCTCGACGCCGACAAGGAGGGCTACCTGCGCTCGGCGCCGTCGCTGATCCAGACCACCGGCCGCGCCGCACGACACATCGACGGCCACGTCATCATGTACGCGGACCGCGAGACCGACTCGATGCGCCAGGCGATCGGCGAGACGAACCGCCGCCGGGCCCTCCAGGAGGCGTGGAACCAGGACCACGGCATCACCCCACAGGGCATCGTGAAGGAGGTGCGCGACATCACCGCGGGTCTGCGGCAGGTCGCCGAGCCGCGCGCCTCCTACGAGGTCCGCGCCGAGATGCCGAAGGACGAGCTCGCCCGCGTGGTCAAGGAGCTCGATTCGCAGATGAAGGCCGCGGCGAAGCAGCTTGAGTTCGAGAAGGCGGCCATGCTGCGCGACGAGATGGTGGACCTGAAAAGGCTGCTCGTTGCCCAAGAAGTCGTGGACCGCGGCCTGCACACGGAGCCCGAAAGCACCCCGAGCGCGGGCGCGGCGCGATCGACCCGGTCGAGAGGAGCGGCGTATGGTGGGCGAAGGCGCCGGCGCCGGTAGGCGCGGGCCAGCAGCCAGGGTGGCGCGGGCGGGGCTCGTCCTCGCGCTCGGCGTCCTTGCGCTCGCTGGGTGCGCGGTCGGCGCGAAGGCCGGCGACCCCGCCCTGCCCGCCGGGTTCGCGGCCCACGACATGCCCGGCGTGGACGCGAACGCATACGTCTACGTGAACGCCGGCGAGCCCACCCAGCTCCCACTCGGCGCGTTCGGTGCGGCCGATCTGGTGGCCGGCGCCAGGGTGCTCAGCATCGAGGTCGTCGTCGACGACCCGGACCGCGAGTTCGCGGCGCGAGCCGAGTTCGTCGACGAAGCGACGGCCCAGCGCGTGGCCGAGACAGCGCTCTCGGTCGCCAGCGCCGACCCCGCACGCTGGGTCCAGGCCGACGGGCTGTTCGTCGCCGTCGGCCGCTCGGACGCGACGGGCGGGAACCTTGTCCGTGCGGCGTGGGCTACCGGGAGCCGCGTCACGATCGAGGAACGTTATCCGGACGTGTGGGAGGCCATCCGCCTCCTGCCCGAGGACGCGCCAGGACGGCCCGTTGCGGTCGGGTTCGCCCGCAACGCGCCCGACCTGCTCGACGCGACGCTCGAGGCCACGGACCTCAGCCTGCCGGGACTCGCCAGCGCGCTCGCGCTGATCCGGGCCAACGTCATCGCGTTCGGCGTCTACGCAGCCGACCCATCGCAGCTGCCGGAGCGGTTGGACCGCGACGCGCTGCGTGGCTCCGGCATCGGCGTCTTGGGCGTCGCGCAGGCGGGCTATCCGGGGTTCGTCGTGAGCTTCCTGTTCGACCAGTTCGCGGAGCGGGCCAACCTCGAAGAGACCGATGTCGGCGGCACCACCGCGCTCTACCGCGTCGTCGATGGTGACCTGCACCTGATGGTCAAGGCATACGGCTCGTCCATCTTCCTCGCGGCCGCGCCGACGAGGGCGGAAGCGGAGGCGCTCGTGCTGGCCGTGGTGCGGAGCCAGGAGTCCCGCACCTAATGTTGACTTAATAGGTCGATTTTCCCTAGAATGGCCATGGAGACACGCAGCAAGGAGCCAACGGCCATGCCAGCAGACGTCACCGTCGAAGAGGTCGAGCTAGCGCTCAAGGATGTCTTCGACCCCGAGATCCCGGTCAACATCGTCGACCTTGGGCTGATCTACGGCATCGAGATCGACGATGGCGGCCACGTCCACGTCGACATGACGCTGACCGCCGCGGGCTGCGGCATGGGCCCCTTCATCGCGCAGCAGGCCGAATGGGCGGTCGCCGAAGTCGACGGCGTCAAGGACGTCGACGTCGAGATCACCTTCGAGCCGGCGTGGACGCCCGACAAGATCACCGAGGACGGCCGCAAGCTCCTCGGTCTCGACGACTAGCGCCTCGTCCACGATTTCCCTGTCATTCTGAGACCGCCGCAGGCGGACGAAGAATCTCTCACGTGAGAGTCCCTTCGCTGCGCTCAGAGCGACAAAGCAGTGTGACGGCACACGCCGCTACGAGGGGAGACCCCCGTGAACATGAGCGAACAGCAGAAGCAGGCGCGGCTGACGCAGATCAAGCGTCAGTGGGAGCAGCGCCGCGCCATCACCCGCTCGCTGGGGCGCATCAAGACCAAGATCGGCGTCTACAGCGCCAAGGGCGGCGTGGGCAAGACCACCGTCGCCGTGAACCTCGCCGCCTACCTGGCCAAGCGCGGCCACAGCGTCGGGCTGCTGGACGCGGACATCGACACGCCGAACGCCCCGCAGGTCATGGGCGGCGACGCCCGCCCTGCCATGAACGACGGCCGCATCACGCCGGCCGACACGTTCGGCGTGAAGATCGTCTCCATGTCCTTCTTCCAGCAGAAGTCGGACGAGGCGATCATCATGCGCGGCCCGATGATCCACAACTCCATCAACCAGTTCCTCCAGATGACCGACTGGGGCGACCTCGACTACCTCGTGGTCGACATGCCGCCGGGGACGTCCGACTCGCCGCTGACGATCATGCAGGTGCTCACGATGGACGGCTTCATCGTCGTGACGACCCCCCAGAGCCTCGCGGCGCTCGATGCCAAGCGCTCCATCAACATGATCAGGAAGATGAACGTCGAGGTCCTGGGCATCGTGGAGAACTACACGGGCGATGTCTTCGGCAGCGGCGCCGGCCCCGGACTCGCCGAAGAGCTGGACCTCCCCTTCCTCGGCTTCATCGCGCTGCGCCCCGACTACCGCGACAGCTCGCGCCCCACCGTGCTCGCCAGCGCGGACGTCGAAGCCGAGTACGACGCCATCTGGGCGGCCGTCGAGCCCCGGCTCGCGGAGCTCGAAGCCGCGGCCGAAGAGCCTGCCGAAGGCACGCCCGAGGCCGCGCCGTAAGCCGCTCGCCTCACCCCGACGGCCGGTGCAGGACCTCCCGTGGCTTGCCGGGCTCCGCGCTCGCCGCCACGATGCCCTCGTCTTGCAGCTGGTCCATGAGCCTCGCGGCGCGCGGGTAGCCGATCCGCAGCCGCCGCTGGAGCAGCGACGTCGAGATCTGCCCGTTCGTGTTCGCGAGCTGGAGCGCACGGTCGTAGAGCGAGTCGGTCTCGTCGAGTGGCTCGTTGCCCTGCGCCTCTGCCTGCGCGACCTCCGCCGCTATCGCCAGCTCCTCGAGCGGGACCTCCGGGACCTCGATCGGCTTGTGCTGCCGCCAGTGGTCTGTGAGCCGCTCCGTCTCCTCGTCGGAGACGAACGTGCCCTGCACCCGGCGCGGCTTGGGGGAGTCGGAGGAGAGGAACAGCATGTCGCCGCGGCCCAGCAGCCGGTCGGCGCCGACCGCATCGAGGATCGTGCGTGAGTCGACCTGCGAGGCCACGGCGAACGCGATGCGGCTCGGGAAGTTCGCCTTGATGAGGCCCGTGACCACGTCCACGGAAGGGCGCTGCGTCGCAACGACCAGGTGGATGCCGATCGCGCGGCCGAGCTGCGCGAGGCGGCAGAGCACCTGCTCCACGTCGAAGCCCGAGGTCATCATCAGGTCAGCGAGCTCGTCGATGCAGATCACGAAGTAAGGCAGGTGCTCCGCCGCCTTCGGGCTGCGGTTGTATGCCTGGATGTTGCGGACGCCCGCGTCCTCGAGCAGCCGGTAGCGCCGCAGCATCTCCTGGACCGCCCCGCGGAGCAGCCGTACGACGCGGTCTGGCTCGACCACCACCGGCGTGACTAGGTGCGGGATGCCGTTGTACGGAGTCAGCTCGACGCGCTTGGGGTCGACCAGCATCAGCCGGAGGTCGGACGGCTGCCGGTGGGTGATGAGCGACGAGATGATGCTGCTGATGCACACGCTCTTGCCGCTGCCGGTGGCGCCGGCGATCAGCAGGTGCGGCATGTCGACCAGGTCGACGACAACCGGCTCTCCCGCCGACGCGAGCCCGAGCGCGACGGGCAGACCGTCGCGCTCCGCCAGGCTGCGGAACGCGGGCGACTCCATCACGGCGCGGATCGCCACGGTCGTCGAGCTGCGGTTGGGGACCTCGATGCCGACGACCGACTCGCCGGGGACCGGCGCCTGGATACGCAGGCTCGGCGCGGCGAGCGCCAGCGCCAGGTCCTTCTCTCGCGCGATGATCGCGTCGACGCGCACGCGGTTGCCGATCTCGTCGGCCTCGCCGCCGCCGGCGTCATCGCGCGCGCGGCTGTTCGGGCGCCGCCGCCGCTGCCAGCCCGGCACGAGGCCGAACATCGTCACCGTTGGCCCAGGGCGGATCTCCGCGACCCGGACCTCCACGCTGTGCTCCGCCAGCGCCGATTCGATCAGGCGCGCCGTCGCGTCGTGCTCCTCGGTGACGGCGGATGCGGGCGCGCCCGGCACGAGGAGGTCGAGGCTGGGCAGCGTCCAGCGCTCGCTGCTCTTCGCCGCCCGCGCCCGCGGCGCCTCGGCCCGCGCCGCCTGCGGAGCCGCCGATGCCTCCGGCTTGGGCGGATCGGGCGTCTCCGCAGCCTCGGCTTCGGCTTCAGCCGCGGGTGGGTCGGGCGCCGTGGCCTGCTCACCCAGTGCCTCAGGCGTGGCCTCGGGCTGCTCCTTTGGCGGGGCGGGGTTCGCGTCCAGGAAGCTCCCGAGCTCGCGAGCGAGCTTCGTCCCGCGCCGACGCTCGCGCACTCTCCGGAGCGGCGCCGCGGCCTGACGGACCGCCAGCCCAAGCGTCCAGCCGATCCCGCGGTGCACGGGCGCGCGGCGGTACGCCTGGACCGAGCCGCGCGCCGTGCGGCCGAGGACGCGCCGTACGAGCGACGGTGCGAGCACCCACGCGCTGGCCGCCCAGAGGCCCACCACGCGCAGGTAGCCGAGCGCGGTGTTCTCGCCCTGCACCGCCGCCCCCGCCTCGCCGCCCAGGCTCACCGTGCCGACGAGCGGCAGGCCGGCGTCGACGTAGCCGAGCGTTCCTTGGAGCGCGGCGATGACGGCGGCGCTGCCGAGGACCCACCGCCACCGCCGGAACAGGGCAAGCGTGCGGTAGATGAGCAGGTAGGCGACCCAGAGCCCCCATAACGCGATGGGCACGACGCCGGCTCCCAGCTCCATCAGGATGCGCTCGGCGGCCGCGCGCAGCGGGTCGATCGCCCACGCGGGATGGAAGCCCACGACGAGCGCCACGGCCCCGCCGCCCACGAGGAGCGCGAGGATGAGGAAGCGGCCCGGCAAGAGTCGTCTCATGGCACGACTAACGATAGCGCACGGGGGCGCAAAAGGCAGCGCGGTTGGGGGCCGAACCGCGCGCGGCTACATCTCGATCGGCAGCGGCACGATCATCGGGCGCCGGCCGGTCTGCTCCTGGAAGAAGCCGCGGAGCGCCTCGCGCACGCGGTGGTCGATCGAAGCCTCGTCGAGGGGCTTGGAGGGCGCGCGCAGCGCCTCGGCCACGAGCGTCGTGGCCCGGTCGATGAGACCTTCGGACTCCTCGACGTCGATGAAGCCGCTCGTGACGATCTCCGGGTCCCCGAGTGCCTCGCCGGTCGCGGCATCGAATGGCACGACGACCACCACGAACCCCTCGCGCGAGAGCTTCCGGCGGTCGCGGAGCACCGCGCTGCGCGTGTCCCACAGCCGCAGACCGTCGACGTAGATGTGGCCCGCGGGCACGTGGTCCACGACCGCCGCGCCGGCGTCCTCGACCTCGAGCACGTCGCCGTCCTCGATCACGAAGATGTTGTCGTGCTCGACGCCGACGGACTCCGCGATCTCGGCGTGGGCCTGAAGCATGCGGTACTCGCCGTGGATCGGGACGAAGTACTTCGGCTTGATCAGCCCCAGCATCAGCTTGAGCTCCTCCTGGCTCGCATGCCCCTGCACGTGTACGCCGGGGGAGGTCCGGCGCGTCACGACGCGCGCCCCCTGGCGCGTGAGGTCGTCGATGACGCGGGCGACGAGCGTCTCGTTCCCAGGGATGGTCGAGGCTGAGATGATGACCGTGTCGTCGTCTTGGATCGAGATGTCGCGGCTGGAGCGGTTGGCGATGCGCGCCAGCACGGCCAGCGGCTCGCCCTGCGCGCCGGTCAGCACGATCGCCTGGCGCTCGGGCGGCAGCGTCGCGAGCTCATCGAGGCTCACGATGGTCCCCGGCGGCGCTTTGATGTACCCCTTGGCTACGGCCATGTTGACGTTGTTCACCATGCTGCGTCCTGCAGGCGCCACCTTGCGCCCGCTTTTGACGGCCGCGTCCACGACCTGCTGCACGCGCGCGATCAGCGAGGCGAACGTGGCGACGAGGACGCGCCCCGGCGCTTCGGCGAGCGCCCGGTCGAGCGCGACGCCGACGACCTGCTCCGACTCCGTGTAGCCAGGGACCTCGGCGTACGTGGAGTCCGACAGCAGCAGCAGCACGCCCTCGCGGCCGAGCTCGGCGAGCCGCAGGAGGTCGGTCTGGCGGCCGTCCACCGGCGTGTGGTCGATCTTGAAGTCGCCGCTGTGGACGATGAGGCCCGCCGGCGTGCGGAGCGCGATGCCGCAGGCGTCCGGGATGCTGTGGCAGACGTGGAAATACTCGGCCGTGATGGCGCCGAACGTGAGCGAGTCGCCTGGGTTCACCTCGTGCAGCTCGTAGCGTCCGAGCCCGGAGTGCTCCCGCAGCTTGACCTGCACGAGGTCGTGCGCCAGCGGCGGCGCGTAGACGGGGACGTGCAGGTCGCGGAGGACGTAGGGGAGCGCGCCGATGTGGTCCTCGTGTCCGTGGGTGATGAGCACCGCCCGCACGCGGTCCGCGCGCTCCACGAGATAGGTCGTGTCCGGCAGCACGAGGTCCACGCCGTGCATGTCCTGCTTCGGGAACATGACCCCGGCGTCGATGACCACGATGTCGTCGCCGTACTCGACGGCCATCATGTTCTTGCCGACCTCGCCGAGGCCACCGAGCGGGACGATGCGGACAGGGTTAGTCATAGATAGGGGTGGATGGGTCTGCGGCTAGAACATCGAGAGCTGTTCGGACTGAGGCTCGGACTCGCCCGGGTGGGCCTGGCCCTGGACGGGCCCCGCTTCGGCGGGCGTGGTTTCGGGGGGCGGCGCCGGTGCTCGCAGCAGGTCGCCGAGCTTCGCGAAGTCGTCGAGGATGGTCGAGCGCAGCGCGCCGTTGTGCAGCGCGGCCGCCGGGTGGTAGAGCGGGAAGAGCGTGATGTCGCCGAAACGCCGCGCCTTCGCGCGCACCTTCCCGATGGACTCGTTGGGGAACCATTTGGCGAGCGCGTGGCGCCCGAGGGGCACGATCACCTTGGGCTTGATGGCCTCGATCTGCGCGTCCAGGTACTTGGAGCAGGCCTCCATCTCGCCGGGGAACGGGTCCCGGTTGTTCGGCGGCCGGCACTTGACCATGTTGGTGATGAAGACGTCCGAGCGGGCGAGGCTGATGGACGCGAGCAGCTCGTCGAGGAACTGCCCGGCCGGGCCGATGAACGGGCGCCCCTGCTGGTCCTCGTTGAAGCCGGGGCCTTCGCCGATGAACATGAGCTGCGCCTGCGGCGACCCCTCGCCCGGCACCGCGTGGGTGCGCGAGCGGGCCAAGCCGCAGTCCACGCAGCCGTTGATCGCCTGCGCGAGCGAGTCCAGGTCACTCAAGCGCGCGTCCTCTGGGCCCCGTCCTCGTCCTAGTCCGTATAGCCCTTGCCCTTGATGAAGGTCACGGCGTCGTTGATCGTGCGGATCGCCTCGGCGTCCTCGTCGGAGATCTTCAGCGCCTCGCTGCCCTCGGTGAACTCCTCCTCGAAGGCCATGATCAGCTCGACCAGGTCCAGCGAGTCGGCGCTCAAGTCGTCGGTGAACGTGGCCTCGGGGACCACGGCGCTCTCCTCGGCTCCGAGCCGGTCGACGACCACCTTCTGCACGCGTTCTAGAACCGTCGCCATTGGCGCCTCCTTAGGCGGTGGGTGCTTGCTGGGGGCGCTCGTCTCCGACGACGGCTCCGAGAACGCCGTTCACGAACCGCGACGAGCCCTCTCCCCCGAATTCCTTGGCCAATTCTACCGCTTCGTTGATGGCCACCTTCGGTGGCGTGGGCGAGCCCGGCCGGAGCTCGTACAAAGCGATGCGCAGTATATTCCGGTCGACCGTCGACACCTGATCGAGAGGCCAGGCGGGCGCGTGGCGCCGGATGACTTCGTCGATATCCGCCATCGCTTCGAGCACGCCCGCCACGCGCTCCGCGGCGAACGACGCGACCGCGTTCGGCGCGTGGACCGCTTCGGCCTGCGCCCGCAGCGATTCCTCCCAGCCGTGCCCCGTGACGTCGGCTTCGAAGAGCACCTGGAGCGCGAGGACGCGCCCGCGGCGCTGCCGCGTCGGCGCTGGCTTCTGCGGCCGCGTGGCCGCCTGGGCTTGAGCGGGATCGTTCATCGAAGTGTGAAGGAACGCCCCGGCTCGCCGGGGCATGGTGCCTTGTAGGTTACGTCAGCGCCGAAAGAGCGTCTAGGTCTGTCACCGCGACCGCTTCGGCGTTTGCGGCGATCCGGCGGACGAGACCGCTGAGCACGCCGCCGGGCCCAAGCTCGACGAAGCGCACCGCGCCGGCTCCGGCCATGTACTCGACCGATCGCTGCCAGTACACGCACCCGCAGAGCTGCTGCGAGAGCTCGCGCCGCACCTCGTCCACGCTGCTCATCGGCTCCCCCGTCGTGTTCGCGATGACCGGGATCCGCGGCGGCGCGAAGTCGACCTCCGCCAGCGCCTCGTCCATGCCGTCCTGCGCGGGCCGCATCACCTCCGTGTGGAAGGCGCCCGCCACCTCCAGCGCGATGGCGCGCCGGGCCCCTAGCTCCTTCGCGCGAGCGACGGCGCGCTCGAGCGCCGATGTTGGCCCGCCGATGACGATCTGCTCCGCGCTGTTCACGTTGGCGACCTGCGCGCCCGTGCCCTCGCACGCCTCTCGCGCCGGCTCGAGCCGCAGGCCGAGGAGCGCGGCCATGCCGGAGGGCGTCGCGTCGCAGGCGGCCTGCATCAGCTCGCCGCGGCGGCGCACCAGGCGCAGGGCGGTCGCGAGGTCGATGGCGCCCGCCGCCACGAGGGCCGTGTATTCACCGAGGCTGTGTCCCGCGGCGAACGCGGGCTGAGGCGCCGCCTCGCCGAGCCGCTCGGCCATGGCGCGCAACAGCGCGATGCTGACCGTGAGGATCGCGGGCTGCGCGTTGTGCGAGCGGACGAGCTCTTCGGCCGGCCCCTCGAGCACGATGCGGCTGAGCGGCATGCCCAGGACGTCGTCCGCCTCGTCGAAGACGGCGCGGGCGGCGTGCGACGACGCATACGCCGCCGCGCCCATGCCGACGGCCTGCGCGCCCTGGCCGGGGAAGAGGAAAGCGGTGGGCTCAGCCATCGGCGGCGGGGCCGCCGCAGCTAGGCGACTTCGGACTCGATGCCAAGGACGTCACGCCCGCGGTAGAAGCCGCAGGCGGGGCAGACGTGGTGTGGGCGCATGGGGCGGTGGCAGTGCGGGCACTCCACCAGCCCCGGCAGCGTCACGTGCCGGTGGGCTTTGAGGTTGCCCTGGCGGGCCTTGGAACGTCTTCGCTTGGGTAGTGGTGCCATGGTTACGTCAGCAGCTCCCGTAAGGTGGCCCATCGTGGGTCCGGCTCGGGCTCGCATGAGCAGGCGGTCTGGTTGCGGTCGGTCCCGCACTGGGGACAGATGCCCTGGCACTCTTCCCTGCACAACGGCGCCAGGGGCATGGCGGCCAGGCGGTATTCGCGCAGCGTGCTCGTCAGGTCCAAGACGTGGTACACGTCGATGCTCGCGGTGTCGGCGTCGGGGTCCAGCGCGGGGTCGATCTTCACACCCGTCACGAGATCCACGCGTGGCAGGAATATGTCGTCGACCCGGACATCCAGCGAGGACGTGACGGGAACGAGGCACCGGCTGCACGTGGCGTCGGCTGAGATCTCGACGTCCCCGGAGGCCCAGATGCCGATGTCCGTCCGCGTCAGCACGATCCTGCCGCGCACGAACGCCGGCTCGGCCCCGTCGATCTCGAGCTCCGGGCCGTCGAGGTCGATGGTGTGGGTAGCGCCGGCCTGCTCCTTGAGGAGCTGGGCCACGTTGACGAGCAGGTCCATCCTGGGATTCCTCTCCGCGAGCTTCGATTATACCAGCAACAAGGGCACTGCCCTTGACCCACTTGGGGTAGCGCCGCTGAGCTCGGCGCGATCGCTTCATGCAGAGCGCGGGATCGGCGTGAGCCCGCAGCCCCCGTTCGTGCTGCTGCTGCCTGCGGCCCCGGCCCTTGACCCGCAAGGGGTAGCGGCGCTGAGGTTCGCGGCCGCTTCATGCAGAGCGCAGGATCGGCGCGAGCCCGCAGCCCCCCGTTCGTGCTGAGGCTCTCGAAGTACGGACGAACGGTAGCCTGGCACCGACGGGGGCGAAGAACAAGGGCACAGCCCTTGACCCGCAAGGGGTAGCGCTGCGGGCTGCGGTGCATCGCTGCTGTCCATCAGCGTCTTGAGCCAGCGCCCGAGCGCGCCCGCGAACCCGCGGTCGTTCGGCGCAGAGAGTGGGCGCAGGTCCGAGCCCTGGTGAGAGATTTCTCGCTCCGCTCGGAATGACAGCCATCGCGCCGAGCCCAGGCCGCTACCCCTGATGGGTCAAGGGCTGTGCCCTTGCGACCAGCTCGATCAGCACGCCGTGCGTCGCCGAGGAGTCGGCGAAGGCGATCCGCGCGCGGAAGCCCTCGCGTGGGCCGTCGATGATGGGGATGTCGAGGCTCGCGAGCTCCGCGGCCTTGGCGTCG
>JADFRC010000160.1 GCA_022561455.1 Chloroflexota bacterium
GGTTGGTGATGACGGCCAACCCCCGCCCGAGCACGGCCGCTGGGCTGAGGGCCGCGAGCGCCGCCGCGAGGCCGGCCGTCTGCTGCTTGCGGTTGTCGAGCAGCGCCGTCAGCGCGGCACGGCCCCGGCCCAAGACGTCGTCGACGCGCTGGCGGGACGTCGGTATGTCCGGCAACCGCCGGTGCATCTGGCCGACCTGCGCCTCCACCTCGCGGGCCATCCGCGCGAGCAGGTGCGCCACGGCGGTGCCGGAGCGCCGCGCCATCGAGAGGACGTCGGCCCCGAGCGCCGAGGCGTCCGGCGTGACGGCGGCCGCGGCGGCCGACGGCGTCGGCGCGCGCAGGTCCGCCACGAAGTCGGCGATCGTGAAGTCGGACTCGTGGCCGACCGCGCTGACGATGGGGACGTGGCTCGCGTGGATCGCGCGGGCGACCTCCTCGGTGTTGAAGGCCCACAGGTCCTCCATCGAGCCGCCGCCGCGGCCCACGATGATGACGTCGACCCCGCCGAGCGCGTTCAGCGACCGGATGCCGTCGACGATCTCCTCCGGCGCACCCTCGCCCTGCACGCTCGCGGCGCACAGGACGAGCTCGACGAGCGGATAGCGCTCGGAGAGCACGTTGACGATGTCGTGGATCACGGCGCCCGACTCGGAGGTCACGACGCCGACCGTCTTGGGGAACGGCGGGAGCGGGCGCTTGCGGCTCTCGTCGAAGAGCCCCTCGCGCTCGAGCATGGCGCGGAGGCGCTCGAACTCGGCGGCGAGCTCACCGAGGCCGGCTGGGACGACGGCGTCGACGATGATCTGCGTCACGCCGCGCACGAGGTAGAAGGAGACGCGGCCGTGGGCGTTCACCTGCGCGCCGTTCTCAAGGTGCTCAGCACCGGCATCGCCGGCGAACAGCACGCCCTGGAGCGCGGCTCCGGCGTCTTTCAGCGTGAAGTAGGAGTGCCCGGCCGCTGAGCGCGTCAGGCTCGAGACCTCGCCGCTGACCCAGACGTCGCGGAGCTGCGGGTCGCCCTCGAGGATGGCCTTGAGGTAGCCCGCCAGCTCGGTGACGGTGTAGACCTGCATGGGTGCTACTCGCTGACGCGCGTCACGTACTCGGCCGTCCGCGTGTCGATACGGACCTTGTCGCCGGTGGCGACGAACATGGGCACGTTGACGACGAGCCCCGTCTCCAGCGTCGCGGGCTTGCCGCTTCCCGAGGCCGTATCGCCCTTGTAGCCGGGCGGCGTCTCGCTCACCGCGAGGTCGACGGTCGTGGGGAGTTCGACGCCGATCGCCTTGTCGCGGAAGAAGACGATCTCGCAGGGCGTCTGGTCCACCAGGTAGGTCAAGGCATCGCCGACGACGTCCTTGTTCAGCTCGTACTGATCGAACGACGTCGAGTCCATGAAGGTGTAGAGGCCGTCCGCCTCGTAGAGGAAGGTGCACTCCCGGTTCACGACCGGGGCGCGGTTGAGCTTGATGCCGTAGCCCGAGAAGGTCTTGTCGAGCAGCTGGCCGGTGAGCATGTTGCGCATCTTGATGTGGTAGACGGGCGCGCGCTGCTGCATCTTCTGCTGGTGGTACTCCTCCACCTTGAACGGCACGCCATCCATCTCGATGGTCACGCCGCGGCGGAGGTCTCCGAAATCCATCACCATGCGTTGGTCCTCCTGCGTCTCATGTGGCTTTGCCTCAAACGTCCGCTCACCTATGGCGGCGTCGGCGCCCACGACCCTCTCGACCATCCCCCCGTCCCCCTTCCTGCCAGGAAGGGGGCGATAAAGCCAGATACGGGGGACAGCGCTGTATCCCCCGACAATGGGCGTGCCCCCGGCAGAGGGGCTTCGTCCCTCTGCACTCCCCCTCCGCAGCATGCACGAGATGAGCCGGTGCACGAACAGGGATCCAGAGAGCACCGGACGACGCCCGGACGGCTTTGCGTTCCTTGGACCTCCACCTGCGCCGCAACTGTCATTCTGAGCGGAGCGAAGAATCTCGTAGCCGCAACGCTCGCTCCCCCCCAACAGTACTGGGACCGGGGCGAGATCCTTCGCCAGCCGGCCGGCTGACTCAGAATAACGGCGAGCGTCTTCGCCTGTCGTTCAGACCTCCACCAGGTCCCGCTTGTGCGCGTGGGTCAGCACGCGCGGCTTGCCATTCTCCATCAGGACGAGGTCCTCGATACGCACGCCGCCCCATCCGGTGAGGTAGATCCCCGGCTCGATGCTGAAGACCATGCCGTCCTCGATCGGCCCCTCCGACTTCGGGCCGACGCCCGGCAGCTCGTGGACGGCGATGCCGATGCCGTGGCCCAGGCTGTGCCCGAAGGAGTCGCCATAGCCGGCGTCGACGATGACGGCGCGCGCGAGGCCGTCGATCTCGCTGCCCGTCATGCCCGCGCGGGCCGTCGCCGCGGCGGTCTCCTGGGCGGCGAGGACCGTGTCGTACACCTTGCGGAACTGCTTGCTGGCCGCACCAAGCACGAAGGTGCGCGTGATGTCGGAGCAGTAGCCGTCGTAGAGCGCGCCCATGTCGACGACGATGCCGTCGCCGAGCTCGAGCTTGCGGTCGGTCGGGTGGTGGTGCGCCTTGGCGCCGTTGGGCCCCGAGGCCACGATCGTCTCGAAGGAGAGGCCATCGGCGCCAAGCTCGCGCATCGTGCGCTCCATGTCCCACGCGACGTCCCGCTCGGTCATGCCGGGGCGCAGCTTCGCGCCGACGGTCTCCATCGCTTCGTCGGCCAAGTCGATGGCCCGCTGCATCACCGCGAGCTCGGACGGCTCCTTGAGCGCGCGCAGCTGCGTCGCCATCGAGCCCGTCGGGATGAGCTCCGGCACGGGGTCGCGCTTGCCGAACCGCTCCTTGAGCGAGTTGAACATGGACACGCTCATGTCGGCGTCCTCGATCCCCACGCGCCTCGACCCCGAAGAGGCAGCCACCTCCTCGATCCACTCCAGGCCGGAGGTGAAGCGCACGACGGTGTAGTCGTGCGCTTGGGCGCCGGCCTGCTCCGTGTAGCGGGAGTCGGTGCCGAGCAGGGTTTCGTGCGGCGTGATCCACAGGTAGCCGGCGGTCCCCCGGAAGCCGGAGAAGTAGGCCCGGTTCTCCACAGACGTGACGAGGAAGGAGTCGATCTCCTTGTCTTGGAAGCGGGCGCGCAGACGCTCGATGCGGTCGGCGTGGCTCAAGCGGGCTTCTCCTCGTTCACGAGATAGTCGAGCGCGAGGAGGTATCCCCGCCATCCGAGGCCGACGATGCTACCGCGCACGACGGGCGCAGTGAGCGAGGTGTGGCGGAACTCCTCTCGCGCGTAGATGTTCGAGATATGCACCTCGACCACCGGGACCGCGAGGGTGGCCAGACAGTCGCGGAGGGCCACGCTCGTATGCGTGAGGCCTCCGGCGTTGATGATGATGCCGCCGGAGCCATCCGCGTTCGCCTGGATGTGGTCGATGATCGCGCCCTCGGCGTTGGACTGGAAGAACGCGACCTCCACGCCGAGCTCGGCCGCCCGCGCCTCGAGCCGCTGCTCGATCTCGGGAAGCGTGGTCGAGCCGTAGGTGGCGGGCTCGCGCTGGCCCAGGATGTTCAGGTTGGGCCCGTTGATGACCAGGATGCTCATGTGGCGGTTGCTTCAGCGGGGCCGCGCCCATCTATGAACGCGGGGGTGTG
>JADFRC010000161.1:0-1725 GCA_022561455.1 Chloroflexota bacterium
GGGACCTGCGCCCGGTAGAGATTGGCAGCCCGCCAGAACTCCTCGTCGGTGATGCCCAGGTAGTCGAGGAACCAGTCGTAGCGTTTGCTCGGAAATTCGCCGTCGAACTTGCTGACGAGCGCAACACCCTCGTTGCGCGTGATGTGGCCGTCGCGTATCTCATGCGCGGCGTCTGAGGTGGCTCGCGCGATGCCGAACTTCATGTAGGCCAGGTAGAAGTGGAAGCCGTCCAGCTTGTCATCCAGGCTTGCGTACTTCGAATACGTACCTTCGGACCGCGTGGCGTTTGCCTGGAACCCCGTGTTCTCAACCGCATAGAAGTAGTTCTCTTGCGGGACCCACTTCTTGTAGAAGGAGAACCAGTGCATCTGTGCACCGAGCTCATCCAGTACCGAGCGGTCGGGCGGTCGATAGAGCTCGTGGGAGTCCTCCTTCGCCTCTTCAGGCGTGATGAGCCCACGATCGACTCCGTGCCGAACGAGCTCGTCGATGCCGGAGCCTTTGTAGTAGAGCTCCGACCAGTCGTCCGGGGTCTCGTAGGACTTGTCCTTGTTCTGAGTGGAGCCACCGTATTCGAGCTCCCCGCTCTCCCCATAGAAAATCAGCGGGATGCCGAACCTGGCTGCCATCTGGAAGGCGAACGCCTTCTGGCCGTAAGCGAAAGGCTCCCACGGGTCGCCGAGAAGCTCCAACGCCAAACGGGACAGCTTGCGGTGCATGATGCCGTTCGGGAAGCACAGGATATTGTCGAAGCCTGAGTCCTTCCACGCTAGGTAGTTGCGCCAGCCGATATCCGTGTACTCGAAAGGCGCCCACGTCACCGTCAGTGGGTGCATCCCATAGCGGTACTTGAGCTGGTGGCTCACATAGGCGCTGTCCTTACCTCCGCTGCCCGGCACGACCACGTCGTACCGGCCTTGCCGCGAGCGGTGCTGGTCCAGCAGGTCTAGTAACAGGCGCTCGCGCTCGGCCCAATCGATGACGTTGTGCTTCTGATAGGCGTACTGGCATGCGCTGCACACGCCATCCTCATTGAACGTCAGGCGGGGGCGTTGGTTGGAGACGACGCACTGCGTGCAGAACGTGATGTTCTGAGGAAGTTTCTCGAGCTGCCGGTCTAATGAGTAGTTAGAGGCCAAGTTAAGCCTTCTCCGATGCAGAGATCATCGAAAGGAGATTCCGGTAGACCAACAGTCCCGCGGGACCGCTGCGCTCCGGGTGGTACTGGGTGGCGAAAACGTTCCCGCGCCGGAGCGTCGAGCAGAAATCGATATCACCGTAGGGCGTGACGGAGAGGATGTCGGTTGGGTCATCCGGGACGACGCGGAGGGAGTGAACGAAGTACATGAACTCGCCGTCGTCCAGCCCTTCCAGCGGTGAGCCGCTCCAGGAGCGGCGCCGAGGGGTGCCACGGCCGTTGGTGGGTGCGAATACCCGGTTCCAGCTCACCTGAGGAACCTTGAGTCTCGTGCCATCTTCATGCTGGCTCAGGTAGACGACGCGCCCCGGAATGATGCCAAGCCCCCGGGTTGTACCGAACTCCTCGCTTTCGCTCATCAGTAGCTGCATGCCCAAGCAGACGCCGATCAGCGGTTTACCGCCGTTGGCCAAGCCGCGGATGACGTCCGACAGCTCCAATCGATCGAGCTCCGCCATCGCGTCGCCGAATGCGCCGACACCCGGCAGCAGGACGGCGTCCGCCGCGGTCAACTCGCTGGCCTGCGA
>JADFRC010000161.1:1819-3658 GCA_022561455.1 Chloroflexota bacterium
TTTGCCGCCGTTGGCCAAGCCGCGGATGACGTCCGACAGCTCCAATCGATCGAGCTCCGCCATCGCGTCGCCGAATGCGCCGACACCCGGCAGCAGGACGGCGTCCGCCGCGGTCAACTCGCTGGCCTGCGAGGTGATCTGGCCGTCCAGTCCGGCATGCGCGCAGGCCTGCTGGATGCTGTGAAGGTTGCCCAGCCCGTAGTCGACGATGGCGATGGTTGGCATCGGGAGGTTGCGATTCAAGCGATCGCCGTCACCGGACGGCAGGGGATGTTCTCGGCGGCCAATCCGGCCTTGATCTCCGGCAGCGTCGTGTCCTGGATGCGAGACCACTCGAGGTCCCCTCGGCGTCCTTGAAGGAACTCCACGTTGCCTTCTTCCTCGAACTCCTCGTCGCTGTAGTGGCGGTGACGGATCACGTTGTAGTGGAGGATCGAGGACATGCTCACGGCGTCTGCCTTTCCCTCCCGTACCGCCTCGCTGATATGGGCGATGGTGCCGGCCCCGCCGCCGGCGATCACGGGAACGGGCACGGACTCGGCGATACGCCTGACGAGCCCGACGTCGAAGCCTCTGCCGGTGCCCTCTCTGTTGATCGAGGTCACGAGCAGCTCGCCGGCGCCGAGGTCAACCGCCCGCTCGGCCCACTCGAACGGGTCGATGCCCGTGGGTTCCCGGCCGTATTCGGTAACCGCTTCGTAGGAGCCGTCGGGGTGCTGGACCGCGTCTATCGCCACGACGACCGTCGATGACCCAAAGGCCCGGGCGGCCCTTGTGATGAACGCCGGCTCGCGGATGGCGGCCGTGTTGATCGACACCTTGTCCGCACCGGCCCTGAGCACCGTCCGTATGTCCTCCACGCTGCGCAGGCCGCCGCCGACGGTCAGAGGGATGAAGATCTCGCGGGTGGTGCGCTCGATGATGTCCACGAGGCTGTTGCGCTCGTAGAGACTCGCCACGGCATCCATGTAGTAGAGCTCGTCGGCGCCGTTCTCGTAGTAGTGGCGTGCGAAGTGCTCCGGCTTGCCTAGGACGCGGAGGCCTTCCATGTGGACGCCCTTCACGAGATTGGGCCCCTTGATGTCGAGGCGCGGTATCACACGGACGTACATGACTGGTCAGCTCGGCCCGCGTGTGAGGGCGCCTTGCCGGCGCGACCTCACCAGAGGCCGCGCAGGCACGCCCACCACCGTCGCGCCCGCTGGAACGTCCTCCACCACGGCCGCACCGCCGCCGACGATGGCGCCGCTACCGATGGCGATACCCTGCTTGACGCTCGCACCGACACCCACGTGCGCCCTGTCGCCAACCCGCACGCCACCGGCCAGGCATGCTCCCGTCGCGATGTGAGCATGATCACCGATGGTGCAGTCGTGCTCCACGACGGCACCGGAGTTGATGATGACGTTGACACCAAGGCTCGCTCCAGGGTTGATCACCGCCCGGGCGAGGACAACGGTTCCAGCGCCGACTGAGGCGGATGGTGAGACCACGGCGGCGGGGTGCGTGACCACGACGACCTCGAGCCCTTGGGCGACGGCTTGCTCATAGAGTCGTACCCGGCCGGCGGCGTCTCCGACGCTGCCAACCCCGATGAACACGCCGCCGATCCCTTTCGCCTTCAGTCCGGGGAGGAGCTCGTCGCCGCCAAGCACCGGCACGTCAAGCACGAACTGGCCTTTGAGCGCCGGGTCGCGGTCCAGGAGGCCCACCACCTCGTGGGCTCCGCTCAGCTGGATCGCCTCGATCACGGCCTTCGCGTGACCTCCCGCGCCGAGTCCGACTACCTTCACGAGCCTGGCACCCGCACGGTTACGTGAGCTCCCGGATGAGCATGAA
>JADFRC010000162.1 GCA_022561455.1 Chloroflexota bacterium
ACGCCGGCACCGCCGTAGGCGCCGATCTTGCCGCCCCGCGTGAACGGCGCGATGAGGTCGATCGCCTTCACGCCCGTTTCGAGCACGTCGGTCGTCGAGCTCTGCTCGTCGTACGGGGGCGGTGAGCGGTGGATCGGCCAGTGCACCTTCGCGTCCACCGGCCCCAGGCCGTCCAGCGGCTCGCCGACGACGTTGAACAGCCGGCCGAGGCTGGCCTCGCCGACCGGGACCATGATCGGCTGGCCGGTCGAGCGCACCGCCGCTCCGCGCGCGAGCCCCTCGGTGGGGCCGAGCGCCAGGCAACGGACCCTGCTGTTGCCGACCTGCTGCTCGACCTCGAGCACCAGGCGCTCTCCGGCGAGATCGAGCTCCAACGCATCGAAGATCGCCGGCAGCTTGCCGGGTGGGAACTCGACGTCCACCACCGTGCCGATGACCTGTACGATCTTCCCTTCGTCGCCGTCCGCCATGCTCTTGCTCCTGCCGTCTTGGGTCTTCAGCCTTCCAGGGCCGCGACGCCGCCGACGATGTCGAGCAGCTCCGCGGTGATCGCGTTCTGACGTGCCTTGTTCATCTCGAGCGTGAGGGTCTCGATCATGTCGTCGGCGGCCTCGGTCGCTTTGCGCATCGCCACCATGCGCGCCGACTGCTCGCTCGCGTTCGCTTCGAGCAGCGCGTGGTACACCTGCATCTCCAGGTAGCGCGGCAGCAGGGCCGCGAGCACGCCCGCCGCGTCTGGCTCGTAGAGGTGGTCGGGGGACCCCGCGGCCGCTTCGAGCGCCGCCGGCTCGACGGGCAGCAGGCGCGTCACGACCGGCGCCTGCTCCATCGTGTTCTTGAAGAGGGTGAACGCGAGGTGCACCTCGTCCGCCTCTCCATCGACGTACGCGCTCTCGAGCATCCGGCTGACCGGGAGCACGTCGGCGAGCGTTGGGCGGTCCCCGAAGGCGTCGAACGACGCCTTGAGGTCCACGCCGGTGCGCGCCATGAAGTCGCGGCCCTTCCGTCCGATCGTGATCACGGCCGTCGGCGTCTCCCGCGCGACGATGAACCTCGCCACCGCGCGGTTCAGGTTGCTCGGGAGCCCGCCGCACAGACCGCGGTCGGGCGTGACCTCGAGGACCAGCGTGTGCCGCACGGGCCGGACCTCGAGCAGGGGGTGCGGGGAGTCGGTCGTTGCCTCGCCGGCGACGTGGGCCAGGACTTCTCGCAGCTTCTCCGCGTACGGCCTGGCGCCGAGCGCCAGGTCCTGGGCGCGGCGCATCTTGGACGCCGCGACCATCTGCATGGCGCGGGTCACGCGCGCGGTGCTGCGCACGCCTCGGATGCGGCCTCGGAGTTGTCGGACGCTCGGCATCTCGTGCTTCTACGCTCCCTAGGAGAACGTCGCCTTGAAGGACGCGATGCCCTCCTTGAGCGATGCCTCCGTCGCCTCGTCGAGGTCCTTGGTCTCTTCGATCGATCGTATGACGTCCGGCTTCGACGTTTCGAGGTAGCCGATCAGCCGCTCCTCGAAGTCCCGGATGCGCTCGACCGGCACGTCGTCCATGTGGCCGTTCACCGCGGCGTACATGGAGCAGACCTGCTGCGCGAGCTTCATCGGGCGGTACTGCGGCTGCTTCATCAGCTCCGTGAGCCGCTGGCCGCGGTCGAGCTGCGCGCGCGTCGCCGCGTCCAGGTCCGACGCGCCGAACTGGGCGAAGCTCTCCAGCGCCCGGAACTGCGCCAGCTCCAGCCGCATGCGGCCGGCGACCTTGCGCATGGCGCGCGTCTGCGCGGCGCCGCCCACCCGCGAGACCGACAGCCCCGCGTTCACGGCCGGGCGGATGCCGGCATTGAACAGGTCCGTCTCCAGATAGATCTGGCCGTCCGTGATCGAGATCACGTTCGTCGGGATGTACGCGGAGACGTCCCCCGCCTGCGTCTCGATGATCGGCAGCGCCGTCAGCGAGCCGCCGCCGTGCTCCTGGTCCATGCGCGCCGCCCGCTCCAGCAGGCGGCTGTGAAGGTAGAAGACGTCGCCCGGATACGCCTCGCGGCCCGGAGGCCGCCGCAGGAGCAGCGACATCTGCCGGTAGGCCCAGGCGTGCTTCGTGAGGTCGTCGTAGACGATGAGCGCCTCGCGGCCGTCAAGCATGAAATACTCGCCGATCGCACACCCGGCGTACGGCGCGAGGTACTGGAGCGGGGCCGGGTCGGACGCGTTGGCCGCGACGATGATGGTGTGCTCCATCGCGCCGTGCTCCTCCAGCACGCCCTGGATCTGAGCCACCTTGCCCTGCCTCTGGCCGATGGCGACGTAGATGCAGATGAGGTCCTGGCCCTTCTGGTTGATGATGGTGTCGATGGCCACGGCCGTCTTGCCGGTGATGCGGTCGCCGATGATGAGCTCCCGCTGTCCCCGCCCGATGGGAATCATGCCGTCGATGGACTTGATGCCCGTCTGCACCGGCGTGTTGACGCTCTGGCGGGACACGACGTTCGGCGCGACGACCTCGATCGGGCGCGTCTCGTCGGTCTTGACCGGGCCCTTGCCGTCCAGCGGCTCGCCGAGCGCGTCCACGACGCGCCCGATGAGCGCATCGCCGACGGGCACGCGCGCGACCTCGCCGGTCGCCCTGACCTCGTCTCCTTCCTTGACCTTGACGTCCGAGCCCATGATGGCGGCGCCGACGCTGTCCTCCTCGAGGTTGAGCGCGAGGCCCGCAACGCCGCTCGGGAAGGCGAGCAGCTCGCCGAAGCCGACCTTGCCGAGGCCGTGGATCGTGGCGATACCGTCGCCGACGCGCACGACCGTGCCCACCTCGGTGAGCGCCGTCTCGCCGCCGAACTCCTCGATCTGCCGCTTCAGGACCGATGCGATGTCCTGTCCCCGGGTCGTCATACCCACTCCTCCCGCTGCTGCCGGAGCGCTACCGCTACGCCAGCGATCCGTGTGCTAGTTGCCGTCGGAGCGCGTCCAAGCGCGACCGCACGCTCCCGTCGATAACCTGGTCCCCTACCCGAACGATCATCCCGCCGATGATCTCCGGCGCCATACGGACGTCCAACGCCACGACCTTGTCGAGCGCCGCGGCGAGCCACGCCGTGAGCCGAGTGCGCTGCTGGTCCGAGAGCGGGGCAGCGGTCGCGACCGACGCCTGGATGCGCCCCGCGCTCTCGTTGAGCAGCGCCCCGTAGGCGCTGACGATGTCCGGGAGCAGCGAGGTCGCCTGGCGGGTGACCAGCAGCCCCAGGAAGTTCACGATGAGCCGGTCGTAGCCCTCCGCGAGCAGGGCGACCGCCTCGAGCTTGCGCTCGCGGCTGATGCGCGGCTCGCTGAAGTACAGGACGGCCGTCGGCTCCGAGAGTACGTCGCGGGCGCCGGAGAGCGCCTCGGCCCACGCCTCCTCGGCCTGGCGCGCGCGGGCGAGCTCGAAGAGCGCTTCCGCGTACCGCTTGGCCGTCGGTGCCTTCGCCACGGCGGACCTAGCGCCCGCCGCCGGCCGACTCGCGCTCGGCGAGGACCTCGTCGATCAGGTCCCGGTGCGCGTCGGCGTCCAGCGAGCGGTGGATGATGCGCTCCGCCGCCGTCACGGCGAGGCCCGCGAACTCCGCGCGGACCTGCTCGAGCGCGGCGTCGCGCTCCTGGCG
>JADFRC010000040.1 GCA_022561455.1 Chloroflexota bacterium
CTCTTCGACCGCCACCTCGCGCGGCGTGAGCCCCTGCTCGTGCGAGTAGCGCGCCGCCAGCTCGACGACCTCGCGGTTCGCGGCCATGCCGTAGGGGAAGAGGTCGGTCGCCGTCGCCGAGCGCGCCTCCGGCGGGAGCAGCCCCGTCGCCAGGTACGGCTGGGCGAGCGCCCGGGCAGCCGCGTACGAGCGCTGCTTCGCCGCCTCGAACGCCTCCAGCAGGTTGCGGGCGACCCACGGGTGGGCCTCGTAGATCGACCGCCGCAGGATCACGGTGTGGTTGAACGGGAAGACGCCCGTCTTCTGGTAGTACCGCGCGCTCTCGGCCTCGGTGTCGGGGAAGAGCATCCGCATGCCGTCGTGGTGGAACAGATCGATCATGCTGCGGTTCATCCCGCTGGCGCTCCCCCAGAAGTAGTGGTAGATAGCGTCGAGCGAGCCCTCGGCCATCATCTGGCCCATGCTCGATGTCTCCGGTATGTGGCTCATCCGCACCCCCGCTGGCGGCTCGAAGCCGGTCGCGCCCTGGTGGCTGTACTCCTCGGTGCGCTCCATGAACCACTCGACGTCGGTCGGCGCGACGCCGTACTCGTGCTGGAAGAAGCCGCGTGCCCAGAGCGCCGCGGTCTGCTGGTACTCGTTCACGCCCACGCGCTTGCCCTTGAGGTCCGACGGCTGCTCGATGCCGGCGTCGCGCCGGACGATGGCCTGCGTGCCGTAGAAGGTGCGCGTCGTGAAGATCGGCACGGCGACCCACGGGGAGTTGCCCTGGGCGGTAATGAGCAGCAGCGTGGAGATCGACATCTCCGAGACGTCGAACTCCTGGTGCGTGAGCTGCCGGTGGAAGAGCTCGCCGGCGCCCACCTCGCTGCAGACGAGCTCGATGCCCTCCGGTGCGACGGTGCCGTCGAGGATCGGCTGGCTGCGGGGGTTGGGGCCGAAGCCGAGGCTCAGCGAAAGCTTGGTGCTCATGGCAGTCCTCCTGAGGGGGGCAGGGCGCACACCGTGCGCCCCTACAGCTGCAACGCTCGGCGTAGGGGCGCACGGTGTGCGCCCTCCCGAGCCGGGGGTGCTGCGGTCAGGTGCATGGTACCGGAATCCGGGAGCGGCGGCCGCTAGCCCAGGACCAGCGCGAGCCAGTCGCCGTCCTCGAACGACTCGCGGACCGCGAGCCCCGCATCGGCGAAGGCCTGCTCCACCGGCGCGCGCCGCTCCTCCAAGATGCCCGCGGCGATCAGCGGACCGCCGGGTGCGAGCGCGCGCCGCAGCTCCGGCGCGAGCTTCGCCAGCACGATGGCGTTGACGTTGGCCACGACCAGGTCGGCCCACCCGGGCTCCACGTGCTCGTTCGGCAGCGTGCCGGCGTAGAGGCGGACGGTGCCCGAGACGGCATTCGCCCGCACGTTCGAGCGCCCTGCCTTGAGCGCGATGCGGTCGATCTCGACGCCGATCACCTTCCCGGCGCCGAGCTTGGCCGCGGCGACGCTCAGGATGCCCGACCCGGCGCCGACGTCGAGGACCTTCGCACCCGGCTCCAAGAGCCGCTCAAGCGACTCCAGCGCGCGGTGCGTCGTCGGGTGGTGGCCCGTGCCGAAGGCGAGCCCAGGGTCGATCTCGACGACGACGTCCCCTGGGCGCGGCTCGGCGGCGTGCCACGGAGGCTGGACGAGGAGGTGGCGGCCGACCCGCAGCGGCGTGAAGTGCGCCTTCCACGCGGCCTCCCACTCCTCCTCCGCGACCTCGCGCTCTTCGAGCTCGGGCAACTTGGTGAGCTTGGCGATGAGCGCGACGCCGATATGCACGAGCTCGCGCTTGGTGCGGAATGCGGGGGTCAGCGGCATGTAGGTGCGGAGGACCGCGCTGGGCCGCTCCGGCGGCGGCTCGCCCTCGTCGGGGTTCCAGAGGCCGGTCTGCTCGATGACGACGCCGCCCTTGCCGTAGGCGTGGAAGAGCTCGGCGACGGGCTCGACGTACTCGAAGGGGACCTCGATCTTGAGCTCGAGCCAGCGCTTCGGCGGCATGGGGGCGGAGCCTACGTGCGGAGCTCTTGCCGGAGCTCTTCGAGCAGCTGCTTCTGCCGCTTGCTCAGGTGCTCCGGCGTCGCGACGTCGACCGTGACCAGCTGGTCGCCGCGCCGGCTCGGGCGGCCGAGGTGCGGCATGCCGTGGCCCTTGAGCCGGAACAGTGCGCCCGGCTGCGTGCCGGGCGGGATCTTCAGCTTGGCGGGACCGTCCAGCGTCGGCACTTCGAGCTCGACGCCGAGAGCCGCCTCCGGGAAGCTGACCTTCATCGCGTAGACGATGTCGTTCTCCTGGCGCACGAAGACCTCGTGGGGGGTGACGCGGACGTCGACGTAGAGGTCGCCGGGGGGTCCGCCGCGCACGCCGGCATCGCCCTGGCCCTGCAGGCTGAGCCGCGCGCCGTTCGGCACGCCCGCGGGGACCGTGACCTGGAGCTTGCGCTTGGCGCGCTGGTGGCCGCTTCCCTTGCACTGCCTGCACGGATCGGTGATGACGGTGCCGGCGCCGCCGCACACGTTGCACGCGGCCTCGGTCACGAACTGGCCGAAGACGCTCCGCTGGGCGCGGCGCACCCTGCCCGAGCCCCGGCAGTTCGAGCAGGTCTGCTTGTCGTGACCCGGCTCGCTGCCGTTCCCATCGCAGCGGGCGCAGCGCTCCGTCCTGGTGATCTCGACTTCCTTGACGGTCCCGAACGCCGCCTCCTCGAAGGTGATGGTGAGCGTGGCCCCGAGGTCGCGGCCCTGGCGGGAGCGCGCGCCCGCGGCGGCGCCGCCGAAGAACGCGTCGAAGATGTCGCCGAAGCCGCCGAAGACGTCGTAGCCGTCGAAGCCCTGGCGGCCGCCCGTTGCCGATCCGTTGCCCACGCCCGCATGCCCGAAGCGGTCGTACCGCCGCCGCCGCTCCGGGTCGGTCAGCACCTGGTAGGCCTCGTTGACCTCCTTGAACTGCTCCGATGCGCCGGGGGACTTGTTGCGGTCCGGGTGGTAGTCCAGGGCCTTCTTGCGGAACGCCTTGCGGATGTCCTCCTCGGAGGCATCCCGGCCGATGTCCAAGATGTCGTAGTAGTCGCGCTTGGTGGTCATGGCAGGTGCGGTCTACGGCGCTTCTTCGAGCGCGCCGACGAGACCGCTGAGGAAATCGGCGAGGTAGCGGACGCTGCTGATCGCGCGCACGTAGTCCATGCGCGTGGGGCCCAGGATCGCGATCACGCCCATGGACTCGCCGGGGGTCCCGTACCGGGCGATCACGACGCTGTAGGGGCGCAGCTGCTGGCTGTGGCTCTCGCCGCCGATGATGACCTGGACGCTCCCCGCACCTGCCCGTTCGGACAGGACGGGCAAAACGTTCCGCAGCATGTCGTCGTCCTCGACCACCTCGACCGCCTCGCGGGCGCTCACGGCGCTCTGGAACTCCGGCTGGCTGAGCATGTGCCGGAGGCCCTCGGTGTAGCGGTGCGCCAACCCCTCCCGCTCCTCCTCGTCGAGCAGCCGCGTGAGCTCGGCGACGACCGCGTCCGCCGCGCCGCCGTCCTCGCGGCCCACTGCCCACACACGCCGCACTTCGGCCGCGCTCAAGCCCGCCAGCGTCGCGTTCAGCCGGGCGGCAAGCGCCGTCAGCTCCTCCTGCGAGATGGGCTCGGTGAACGGCACGATGTGTCGGCGGAGGCGGGCTTCTTGCATGACGAGCACGAGCAGCGCGTGGCGGTCGTGCAGGTGGACGAGCTGGAGCTGCTTGATGCGGGCGTGCGACGCCCGTGGGGTGGTCGCGATGGCGACGTTGAGCACGGCGTTCGAGAGCACGGCGGCGGCCTCGCGCGCCCACCCCTCGGGGTCGCCGGCCTCCGGCTCGATGGCGCTCCGCACGCGCGCTTCGAACCGGCGCGATGGACGCGGCCGGGGGGCAACCCGCTCGACGTAGAAGCGGTAGGCCGCGTCGGCGGGCACGCCGCCGGCGGATGCGTGGGGCCGCGAGATGTAGCCGAGCTCCTCGAGCTCGGCCATGTCGTTGCGGATCGTGGCGGGGCTGACGCGGAGGCGGTGGCGCTTGGCGATCTGCTGGGACGCCACGGGGACTGCCGTCTGGATGTAGTCCCCGACGATGAACTCGAGGAGACTCTGGCGGCGCTCGTTGAGCTGCGCGGTCGCGGTCGTCATGCCAAAGCGCTATCGAACGTTAGCAGTCGGCGTCGTCAAGTGCTAATCCAACGCTCCGACTGTAGCATCGGCATACGGCCTCGTCAATCGATTCCTGGCCGCTTTCCCGCCGGTGTTTCCCGGCCGCCGTCAAGGAGCCCATACGCTTGTGAAATCCGGCGCAAAAGCGTTGACGCTCCGTTCCGGCCGGTGCTATCGTTGCCAGAATATCAACACATCAAGGGGGACGAGGCATGGTGCTTCCGCGTGTGCGAACGATCGAGCTCAGGCGGACGTACGGCTTCGAGGAGGTCGCCATCGTCCCCGGCGACGTAACCACCAACCCCGAGCTCTCCGCACCCGTCCTCAAGATCGGCCCCTTCCAGTTCACCGTCCCCATCCTCGCCTCGGCGATGGACGCCATCGTCGACCCCCACTTCGCCGGCCTCATGGGCAAGGCGGGCGGGCTCGGCGTCATGAACCTCGAGGGCGTCTACACCCGCTACGAGGACCCAACCGACGCTCTGCGAGAGGTGAGCGAGGCTCCCAGCGAGACGGTCACCGAGGTGCTTCAGAAGGTCTATTCGGCGCCGTTCAAGGAGCATCTGGTCGCCCAGCGCGTCCGTGAGATCAAGGAAACGGGCGCCGTCTGCGCGGTGTCCGTAACCCCCGCGAGCACCAAGAAGCTGGCGCCGGTCGCGGTCGAGGCGGGCGCCGACATCATCGTCGTGCAGTCGACCGTGACCACGGCGCGCCACATCTCCAACAGCTTCACCGGCCTGCGCTTCTCCGCCCTCGTGGCCGACCTCGGCGTGCCCATCCTGGTCGGGAACATGGTGACAACGAGCGCGGCGCTCGAGCTCATGGAGCAGGGCATCGACGGCGTCCTGGTCGGCGTCGGTCCGGGCGCCGCATGCACGACGCGAGACGTCACGGGAGTCGGCGTCCCCCAGGTCTCGGCGACGCTTGAGTGCGCGGCGGCACGCGACGAGTACTTCGCGCGCACCGGCCGCTACGTCACGGTCATCACGGACGGCGGCATCCGCACGGGCGGGGACCTCTGCAAGGCGATCGCGGCTGGGGCGGACGGCGTGATGATCGGGACGCCCTTCGCCCAGACGTACGAGGCGCCAGGCCGTGGCTTCAACTGGGGCATGGCGAGCCCGCACCCGGCGCTGCCGCGCGGCACGCGCATCAACGTCGGCGCCAGCGCGAGCCTGGAGCAGGTGCTCTTCGGACCCAGCCAGCGCACCGACGGCACGCACAACCTGGTCGGCGCGCTCAAGATCTGCATGAGCATGGTCGGCGCGCAGACGATCGAAGAGTTCCACGAGAAGGCCGAGCTGGTGGTGGCACCGACGATCGCCACCGAGGGCAAGATCTACCAGCGCGCCGGCCAGATCTAGGCAGGGCACAGCCCTGCACCCATAAGGGGTAGCGCCGCTGAGGTCGGCGAGCGCTTCATGCAGTTATCCGCTCGGCTTGCGCGCGGCCGGGGCTCGTCGGAGCGCGGACGAGCGGTCCTGTATCCGCCCTCTCCCCCCGTTCGTGCTGAGGCTCTCGAAGTACGAACGGACGCTTGCCCAGGTCCAGCCGCTTGGTGTGCAAGCTCCCCCTCGCCCTTCGAGGGGCTCAGGACGAGCGGACAGCCGCCCCCATTTGACCGCGCGGGAAACCGCCCCGTATCCTGTCCCCGCCGCCTATCCCTCCACGGCCTATCCGTCCACGGAAGGAAGGCGAGCGGTCCGCACAACCGAGACATGCCCGTTAGCCGCTGGGATCCACAAGGACCGAGACGGCGCTAGGGCCGGCCACCCGTGGCCCTCCCGAAGCCCGCCCAGCGCGGGCTTTTTTGGTGGAGAGCGCGAGCGAGTGGGAGCGATGAACGGGACGCTGACGGACGTGGCCGGCCTCGAGGTGGGCCACTACACCGACCTGGTGGGCGCGACCGGATGCACGGTCGTGCTCGTCCGCGACGGTGCGGTCGGCGGCGTCGACGTGCGCGGCGCCGCGCCGGGGACCCGCGAGACCGACCTGCTGCGGCCGGAGAACTCGGTGGAGCGCGTGCACGGCGTGCTGCTCGGCGGCGGGAGCGCCTTCGGGCTCGCGGCCGCCGACGGCGTCGTGCGCTACCTCGACGAGCGGGGGATCGGGCACCGCGTCGGTCGCTTCCGCGTCCCCATCGTGCCCGCGGCGATCATCTTCGACCTCGGCATCGGCAGCGGCGACGTGCGCCCCGGCCCGGACGAGGGCTACGCGGCGGCCGCGGCCGCGAGCGCCGCGCCGGTCGCGCAGGGGACCGTCGGCGGCGGCACCGGAGCGACGGTCGGCAAGGCGTACGGCCGCGAGCGCGGCATGAAGGGCGGCGTCGGCTCCGCAAGCCTCGACCTGGGGGACGGCATCGTCATCGCGGCCCTCGCGGTGGTGAACGCGGTCGGCGCGGTCCACGAGCCGGATACGGGCGAGCTGCTGGCCGGCCCGCGGGAGGCGGACGGGAAGCCGCGCGAGGCGGTCGGCATCTACGCCGACCCCGCGTTCGGCCGGCGCGAGGCGCTCGGCTCCTCGCCGCTCGGCAACACGACCATCGGCGTCATCGCGACGAACGTGGGACTGACGAAGGCGCAGGCGAGCCGCCTGGCGACCGTCGCCCACGACGGGATCGCGCTCGCCGTCCGCCCCGCGCACACCCCGCACGACGGCGATGCGCTGTTCGCGCTGGCCACCGGCGCGGTCGATGCGCCGGAGGAGTTCCTGCGGCTGTGCGCCGTGGCGGGAAGCGTGATGGCGCGGGCCATCGCGAGCGCCGTCCGCCACGCCACGGGCCTGCACGGCATCCCCTCGCTCGAGGAGGTAGGGGCCGATGGCTGAGCTCCCGAGCGTCGGCTTCATCGGAGCTGGCCGGGTGGCAAGCACCCTCGCGCCGGCGCTCGCGGCGGCCGGCTACCGCGTCGCCGCGGTCGCGAGCCGGACGAGCGCGTCGGCGGAGCGTGTGGCCGCGCTCGTGCCCGGCGCTGCTTCGCCCGACGTGCAGAGCGCACAGGGCGTCGCAGATGCCGCGGAGCTGGTCTTCCTAACGACGAGCGACGGCGCCATCGGGCCGGTCGCCGGCGCGCTGCGGTGGCGTGACGGGCAGGCCGTGGTCCACTGCAGCGGCGCGCTCACGCTCGATCCGCTGGCGGCCGCGCGCAAGTACGGGGCGCTCGTGGGGTCGTGGCACCCCTTCCAGACGTTTGTAGCGCCGGGCGGCGCGGAGGGGACGTCCGCCACGCTGGCGGGCGTGACGTTCGGCATCGAGGCCGACGCGGGCCTCTACGAGCGGCTCGCCGAGCTCGCCAGGCGCGTGGGAGGCGTGGCGCTGCCGGTGCCCGCCGGGGCGCGGGTGCTCTACCACGCCGCCTCGGTGATGAGCTGCGGCTATCTGACGACGCTGCTGCACGAGGCGGAGGCGCTCTGGAAGCGCGCGGGGCTGCCACCCGAGGCCGCGGGAGCGGCGATCGGCGTGCTGGCGGAGACGACGCTCGCGAACCTGCGGCGGGCGGGGGCGGAGGCGGCGCTTTCCGGCCCGACGTCGCGCGGCGACGAGGCGACCGTCCGGCTGCACCTCGACGCGGTGGCTGCGCGCGCGCCGGAGCTCCTGCCGCTGTACGCCGCGGTGAGCGCGCGCTCGGCGGTGCTGGCCGAAGAGGCGGGACGCCCGGTGGGCGAGACGGACTGGGCCGCGCTGTTCGCGGAGTACGCGACGCACTCTGGAGGGGAGGGGTAGCCGTGCCGATACGCATCACCAAGCTCCAGGAGATGAAAGCCGCGGGCGAGCGCATTGCCTGCGTGACCGCGTACGACTTCCCGAGTGCGCGGCTCGTGCAGCAGGCCGGGTTCGAGGTCGTGCTGGTCGGCGATAGCCTCGGCAACGTCGTCTTGGGGTACGACACGACGATCCCCGTGACGATGGACGACATGCTGCACCACACCCGTGCGGTCGCCCGCGGCGCGCCCGGCCTGCTGATCGTGGCCGACATGCCTTTCCTGACGTTCAACGTGGGTGCGGACGACGCGCTCCGCAACGCCGGCCGGCTGCTCCAGGAGGGAGGCGCGCACGCCGTCAAGCTCGAGGGCGGCGTGCCGGTCGCCGATACGGTGCGGCGCTTGACTGAGGCGGGGGTCCCCGTCATGGGCCACCTGGGGCTGACGCCGCAGTCGGTGAACCAGCTCGGCGGCTATCGCGTCCAGGGGCGCACGCTCGAGCAGGCGCGCCGGCTCCTCGACGACGCCGTCGCGCTGGAGGCGGCGGGTGCCTTCTCGGTCGTGCTGGAGGCGGTCCCGGCGGAGCTGGCCGCGATCGTGACGCACCGGCTCAAGATCCCCACCATCGGCATCGGCGCCGGCCCGGACTGCGACGGCCAGATCCAGGTGCTCCACGACATCTTGGGGTTCGGCGCGCGCCAGCCGAAGCACGCCAAGCGCTACGCCGACCTCAACGAGACCATAGGCACGGCGCTGGCCGCGTACGCCCAGGACGTGCGCGAGGGGCGCTTCCCGGCTCCGGAGCAGGCCGAAACCATCGACGACGCCGTCCTGAGCGAGCTGCTGAGCGCCATCGAGCCCACGGCCTGAGCGGCTGCCCCGATGCTGCAGCTCACCACGATCGCCGGCCTCCGCGACTTCACGCGCGCGGCCCCCCGGCCGCTCGGCCTCGTGCCCACGATGGGCGCGCTGCACGCGGGCCACCTCGCGCTCGTGGCGGCGGCACAGGCGGAGTGCGCGTCGGTCGTGGCGACGATCTTCGTCAACCCAACCCAGTTCGGTCCGGCCGAGGACCTGGCCCGCTACCCACGCCCGCTGGCGGACGACCTCGCGGCGCTCGAGGCGGCCGGCGTGGCCGCGGCCTTCGTGCCGTCGGTCGAGGAGATGTTTCCCGCGGGCGCGGCAACGACCGTGCACGTGGACGGCCCGGCCCTCCCGCTGGAGGGGGAGGCGCGGCCAGGGCACTTCGACGGCGTGGCGACGGTGGTGGCCAAGCTCCTGTCGCAAGCGGGCCCCGACCGCGCGTACTTCGGGCAGAAGGACGGCCAGCAGCTCGCGGTGGTCCGGCGGCTCGCCGCCGACCTCGACATGCCGGTGGCCATCGTCGCGGTGCCGACCGTCCGGGAGGCCGACGGCCTCGCCGTGAGCAGCCGCAATGCTTACCTGAGCGCGGAGCAGCGAGAAGCCGCGCCCGCGCTGTACCGGGCGCTCGCCGCGACGCGCGACCGCTTCCGCGCCGGCGCTCAGGCGCGGGCGGAGCTCGAGGCGGGCTGCCGCGCGCTGCTTGCGCAGCAGCCGCTGATCGACGCGGTCGACTACGTGGCCGCGGTGGACCCGGACACGATGGAGCCGTGGGCGGGAGCGGGGGTTGCGATGCTTGCGGCCGCGGTCCGCATGGGCGGGGTGCGGCTCATCGACAACGTGCTCATGGAGTAGCGCCCGCACGCGGGTGATAAGCTGTGGAGGGCCAACGGTGTTGAAAGAGAGCCGCATATGGACTTCCTCAAGCGATACGACCCTCCCTCTGACTTGAAGGACCCCGTGATGCTGCTCGCCTTCGCCGGGTGGGCGGACGCCGCCGACTCCGCGACGCACGCGCTCCGGTACCTGGTCGAGAAGGCGGGCGCCACGAAGTTCGCGGAGGTGGACCCGGAGGAGTTCTACAACTTCACGCGGGTGCGCCCGCATACGAACTTCGATGCCGAGGGGAACCGGTACATCGAGTGGCCGGCCAACGAGTTCTTCGCCATCCGTGGCGGGGAGGGCGCGTCCGACCTGGTGGTGTTCGTGGGCGTCGAGCCGAACCTGAAGTGGCGCACCTTCACCTCATCGCTGGTGGCCTTGGTGAAGGAGCTCGGGGTCGTTCGCGTGATCCATACGGGAGCGTTGTTGGACGCGGTGCCGCATACGCGCGAGCCGCGGCTGAGCGGCACCGCCGCGAGCCCCGAGTACCGCGGGCTGCTCAACGGCATCAGGGTCCGCCGCTCGCGGTACTCCGGCCCCACGGGCATCACCGGCGTGCTGATGGACGCGCTGCGCCGCGAGGGCGTGCCGGGCGTGAGCCTATGGGGCCATGCCCCGCACTACCTGCACGTCTCTCCGAACCCCAAGGTGAGCCTCAAGCTGCTCGCCGGCATCGAGCGGCTCGTGAACGTCAGCGTCGACGTCGGGCCGCTGCGGTCGCAGGGCACGAAGTTCGACCGGCGCGTGGAGCGCGCGCTGGCGGAGGAGCCGGAGCTCAAGGAGTACGTGGAGCGCCTCGAGGAGCAGTGGGACTCGCGTTGGGGTGACGGCCCGCGGACGGACGACGGCGACGACATGCCTGAGCCCGAGCAGGCGGTGCTCGGCATCGAAGAGTTCCTGCGCCAGGCCCGGCAGGGGGACGTGCCGAGGTCCGAAGAGTGAGCGCGCGCGTCCGCTCTGCGCCTTGACACCCTTTCTGAGTGAACCCTAGAATCCTTACGTGCAGGGACGTACGATGTGCTTGAGGGCCGGACTAGAGCTTCCTCGGCGCAATGTCCCCTCTTCCCATCGTGATTGCGCGCTCACCGTCGAGCGCGCTTCGTTTTTGCCGCTGCCTCCGTTGCGGGTGGGTGCGTGATGGCGACGCGGTACATCTTCATCACGGGCGGGGTCGTGAGCTCGGTGGGGAAGGGCATCAGCGCCGCGTCGATCGGGCGCATCCTCAAGAGCCGCGGGCTGTCGGTCTCCATCCAGAAGCTGGACCCCTACCTCAACGTCGACCCCGGCACCATGTCGCCGTACCAGCACGGCGAGGTGTTCGTCACCAAGGACGGCTGCGAGACCGACCTCGACCTCGGCCACTACGAGCGGTTCATCGACATCGAGCTCACCGAGAGCTCGAACGTCACCGCCGGGCAGGTCTACACCAAGGTCATCAGCAAGGAGCGCCGGGGCGACTACCTGGGCGGGACGATCCAGACGGTGCCCCACGTCACGGACACGATCAAGGAGATGATGCTGCGCGTCGAGCGGGAGAGCTCGCCGGACGTCGTCGTCGTTGAGGTCGGCGGCACCGTCGGCGACATCGAGGGGCAGCCGTTCCTCGAAGCGATCCGCCAGATGCGCAACGAGGTGGGGCGGGACAACGTCTTCTACGTCCACGTGACGCTGCTGCCGCACATCGGCGCCACGGGAGAGCTCAAGACCAAGCCGACCCAGCACAGCGTCAAGGAGCTGCGCGCGATCGGCATCCAGCCGGACGCCATCGTCTGCCGGGCGGACTTCGAGATCCCCGACGACGCGAAGGACAAGATCTCGCTCTTCTGCGACGTGCCGCGCGATGCCGTCATACCGCTCGTCACGGCCGACAACATCTACGAGGTCCCGATGATCCTCGAGGACGCGGGCATCGGCGACATCTTGGTGAAGGCGCTCGGTCTGCGCGCCAAGAAGCGCGACCTGGTGGCGTGGCGTGAGATGGTCGCGCGCATGAACGCGCTCAAAGACCAGCTGCCCGTCGCGGTCGTCGGCAAGTACGCGGACCTGCCCGACGCCTACATCTCCGTCCGCGAGGCGCTGCGGCACGCGGGCCTCTTCCACGACCGGGACGTCACGATCTCCTGGGTGCAGTCGGAGCACATCGAGCGCGACGGCCCGGACGCCTGGCTCAGCGACGTCTCCGGCATCATCGTCCCCGGCGGGTTCGGCAGCCGCGGCATCGAGGGCATGATCACCACGGTCTCCTACGCCCGGGCGCACGGCGTCCCCTACCTCGGCCTCTGCCTCGGCATGCAGGTCATGGTCATCGAGCATGCGCGCAACATGCTCGGCCTCGCCGGCGCCAACTCGACCGAGTTCGATCCCGAGACGCCCGACCCGGTCATCAACCTGATGCCGGACCAGCGCGAGGTGAGCGAGATGGGCGGGACCATGCGCCTCGGCAACTACCCCTGCCAGCTGGTCCGCGGGACCAAGGCCGCGGCCGCGTATGGGGCCGAAGAGGTGGTGGAGCGCCACCGGCACCGGTACGAGTTCAACAACGCCTACCGCGAGCCGCTTCACGAGGTGGGCATGCTCGCGAGCGGCCTCTCGCCCGACGGGCGGCTCGTGGAGATCGTCGAGCAAGCTGACCACCCGTTCATGGTGGGCGTGCAGTTCCACCCGGAGTTCCGCTCCCGCCCACAGCGGCCCCATCCGCTGTTCAGCGGGTTCGTTGGCGCGGCCCGCCAGGTCCTTCGGGAAGGCGGGCAGCACGTGCTACCGCTCGATGCGGACGCGCCGGCGCGATCGGGGAAGCGGCGGGCATCCGCGGGCTGACCGATCGGCCGCCTGCGTCGCACCGTGAGCGACTGAAAGGGGTTGCAATCCTCGAAGACCGCGCGTACAGTCGTTAGTGACGCGGTCATCGCGTCACTCCTTCCCCCTACCGGTCTACGTTCGATGCGAGGGCGCTGCACCCTTCCTTTAATGAGGGCGCGCCGACGGCAGCCATCCGGTAGCGAGTTACTTTCTTCACCACCCCCATGACGCGGGCAGCCACCTCCCTGATCCACACTGGCCGATCACCCTCGCCGCGCTGAAGCGGCGCCTTCCCTGTACACCGCACGCATTGGCCGAAGTCCGATCCCACCACACACCACACCGAACGAGTCCCTAACAAGCCTGCTCGCGGACACGCGGCCCGCCTGAGGCCGCGTCCTCAACGGATACGGAGAGCCACCGACATGAACATCGCTGAACTGGAAGACAAGAGCTCAGAGGAGCTGACGGCCCTGATCAATGAGCAGGGCATCGCGAACGGCAACCTGCCGGCCAACATCCGACGTGACGAGCTGGTCTACCGGCTGCTCAGCGGCTACGCCGAGAAGGAGGGGTACCAGATCGCCAGCGGCGTCCTGGAGCTCATGTCCGACGGCTACGGCTTCCTGCGGCAGAACGGGCGGCGCCCCGGCCAGAACGACGTGTACGTCTCGCAGCAGCAGGTCCGGCGGTTCAACCTCCGCACCGGCGACCTCGTCGTTGGACAGGTCCGGACCCCCAAGGAGTCCGAGCGCTACTCCGGACTGACGCGCGTGGAGGCGATCAACGGCATCGCCCCCGACCTGAACCGGCGCCGGGTGTCGTTCGAGAACCTCACCCCCATCTTCCCCGACAAGATCATGCGGCTGGAGAACGATCCGAAGACGATCTCCACCCGCATGATCGACCTCCTCGCCCCCATCGGGCGCGGGCAGCGTGGGCTGATCGTCTCGGCGCCCAAGGCTGGGAAGACGACGCTGCTCAAGGACATCGCGGCCGGCATCACCGCGAACCACCCCGACGTCCACCTGATGGTCGCGCTCATCGGCGAGCGCCCGGAGGAAGTGACGGACGTGAAGCGCTCCGTGCACGGCGAGGTCTTCAGCTCGACGTTCGACGAGCCGGTCGAGGACCACTGCCGCGTCGCCGAGCTCTGCCTCGAGCGCGCCAAGCGGCTGGTGGAGCTCGGGCGGGACGTCGCGATCCTGCTGGATTCCATCACGCGTCTCACGCGGGCGTACAACCTGGCGGTGCCCTCGAGCGGCCGGACGCTCTCCGGCGGGATCGACCCGGTGGCGCTGTACCCGCCGAAGCGGTTCTTCGGCGCGGCGCGCAACACCGAGGAGGGCGGCAGCCTCACGATCCTGGCCGCCTGTCTCGTCGAGACCGGCAGCCGGATGGACGAGGTCATCTACGAAGAGTTCAAGGGCACGGGCAACATGGAGCTGCACCTGGACCGCAAGCTCGCCGAGCGGCGGACCTTCCCCGCCATCGACATCCAGCGCAGCGGCACCCGGCGCGAGGAGCTGCTGCTGGACGAGCTGACGCTGCGCCAGGTCTACCTGCTGCGGCGCATGAGCAGCATGATCGCAAGCGACTCCATGAACTCCGTCGAGGCGACGGAGCGCATCATCGAGCGCCTGAGCCGCACCAAGAGCAACGAGGAGTTCCTCGCGACCCTCACCAAGGAGATCTAGGCCCTGGGCCGGATGCGGCCCGTGGTTCTTGCGCGAGCGGGGCCGCGGTCTGCTGGCGAGCCCGCGCGGAAAGTGCGGAGGAATCGCGAATCCGGTGTGATGAACCTATTGACAGAGATTTCCGCCTTGGCCTACTATTTCCGAGTCCGATGGCGCGTCGAGCCCTTGACCGCCTTGCTCAGGGCATCGCTGGACCAGCGTAAGCCCGGACAGGGAAGCGGCTACAGGACCCGAGGCGCAGTAACTCAGCGGTTGGAGAGGCCCAAAACAGCGCGGTTCGGCCGGGTGCACGGGAGGCAAGTTCCTCTTCACCGCCTTGGCCGTGCTTGACAAACAGGCTGGTGAACTGGTAAAAACCGTCGCGGACATGCAACGGATACGGGTGCCGTGAGCACCTGTCGATGCCGCGGCCGTTTCGAGGGACAGCCAGATAGCGATGTGACTCTCGCCGCACCACCCATAGAGGAGAGGCGGCGCGCGGGGACCGAAGTCCGAGTTTCGAAGACCTGACACAACGGACCACCAAGGGGGTAGGCAGTGAGATTCATGAACAGGAACATTCGTATCGCGATCATCGGGGTGCTCATCCTGTCTATCGTAGGGGCGCTGCCTCTCTTCGCGAGCCAGACGGCGGGAACGGCGAAGACCCTCGAGTTGGAGACCAACGGCGACGTCGACAACTTCGTCAGCAACGATGCTGCGGCCGACGACGACGTGCTTGTGACGGTGCACGATTTAGACGCGGGAACCAGCGGGGGATCCGGGAGCGACACCGCCATAGACGTCATCTTCGTCTCGATTGAGGGCAATGACGGTGAAATCGCCATAGTGCTCACCGAGACTGGCGATGCCACAGGCCAATTCGAAGGGAACTTCACTGTGGTGGACATCCAAGGGGAGGTCGAGGCTCCAAGGCTTAGCGGCAGCGAGATCCTGGCTGACCCAGCCGACGCCGGCGCCACGGCGCTCGATGTGGATGACACCACTGACTTCGAAGTTAACCAGGTCATCCTGGTCCTGACCGAAGAGATGATCATCACCGCTATTGTCGACACCGATACCCTGACAGTCATACGGGGTGCGAACGAAACCACCGCGCTTGTGAACTTTGCCACCTCCGACGTCGTCAAGATCCTTGACGTGGTGGTGTACAGCGGCAGCGTTCTTACCTCTGGTGTGGACGACGCAGTCACGACGATCCCAGTGACCAGCGGTCTTGACTTCATCGAGGGCATGGTGCTCATCTTCGCGAATAGCAGTACCGGTATCGGTACCGCCGCCGCCCTCGCCTCCGAGCAGATGACGGTAACGGATATCATTAGCAATGACTTGACGGTCGTGCGGGGCGCGAACGGGACTACCAAGGACGACCATGCCACTGGCGAAGAGGTCAACTTCCTGCTCGCGGTCTTCGAGGAGGACAACGGCGACGACCTCACCGTCAAGTACGACGTGGGCGGAGGTATCAGCGTTTCGAAGGTGACCAAGGTCGACAGCGCGGGCCCCATCATCAGCGACATCTTCCCTGACGACGCCGCGTTCCTGAAGGCGTCGACGATCGTCTTCTCCGCGGAGATCACCGACGCCGGCGTCAGCATGGGCGACGACGGCGACGTCACGGCCAATACCGCGTTTACCATCGGCACCACGGTCCTGAACCCCGCCAGCGTCACCGAGCAGGCCACGGACGACGTGTGGGACGTGAACGTGAGCCTGAGCCTCGTCCCAGCTGGCTATAAGTGGAGCCTCACCGCGAAGGACCTGGTCGGGAACCTAACCATAGCGGGGGCCGACACAGGAGCGACGCTGCAAGGGGACGTGGACAGTACCGCCACGATCCTGTTAGTAGACGACGGTTCTGACGGTGTGGGCACTATCACGAATCCCGGCCGGATCTTCATCGGTTCCGAGGAGATGGCGGTCACGAATATCGACCTCACTGAGGACCCAAACCAGGTCACGGTGGACCGAGGACAAGGCACGACGACTGCGGCGGCGCACAAGTTGGGCGCTGTGATCAACACCACGTTCGCGCTCACGGTCGACCGGGCCGCCCCGGAGATCATCAAGGCCTTCACCGGCTTCGCGTGGGACAGCGACAAGAAGGAAGTCGACATCAATGAACGCGACAGCATAGTGGTGCTCTTCCGGGAAACAGGTACCGCAAACGAGCCGGACTTCTTGGCGGCAGGCACGCTGACCGCCTCGGACTTCGTGGTCGAGGGCAACACGATCACGGGGCTGGTCTTCCCCAACCTCGATGCAGTCGACGGCGGTGCGAACCTGTCCAATATGTCGGACGAGATCGACGTGATGGACAATAGCGTCACCGCAACTGGGCCCAACGATGAGACCCGGTACATGGTGTTCATCACCCTGGAGGACGACCTGGCCTCCGATGCGGAGCCGAACGTGCAGATCT
>JADFRC010000163.1 GCA_022561455.1 Chloroflexota bacterium
GCCCGACGCAGGTGCGCACCCCCTTCTTGGCGGCGGCGGCCGCGATCTCCTCCGCCTGCGCGGTGGTGGTGCCGAGCGGCCACTCGGTGTAGACGTGCTTGCCGGCCGCGATGACCTCCATCGCGAGGTCATGGTGTGTTGGCAGCTTGACGATGACCGCGGCGACGTCGACGCCGGGGTGCGCGAGCATCGTGGCGAGGTCGGAGAACGCGAGGGGCACGCCGAACTTCTTGGCAGCCTCGTCCGCCGACTCCTGGCGCGTCGTGCAGACGGCGACGAGCTCGACGCCGGGCACGCCGGCCGCGAGCGCGGGCATGTGCGCCCGTCCCGCCCAGCCGTTGACGTTGCCGCCGATGATTCCGATCCGGAGTGGGTCCGCCATGTCTGCCTCCCTTGATGTGCTTCGCCTCAAAACACCCGCCCCGCTGCTGGGGCGTCGGTGCCCCACAGCCGTTCCGACCATCCCCCCGTCCCCCTTCCTCGCCAGGAAGGGGGTGGAGAAGCCGAATACGGGGGACACCCCCGTGCCCCCGGCAGAGGGGCTCGGCCCCTCTGCACACCCCATCTGGTGCATCGAACAGGTTCTGAGCCAAAGCCCCCTTGATGGTCTCGCGTCACGGGCGTTATACCGCACTTCGCGCGGCGCGGCCACCTAACGGGTGCTGGGCGAGTGCCAGAGGCGGGTTTGACCTGCCTGGGGGCCGACCCTAGACTGCCGCTATTCGACGGCCGGAGGGGTGAAACGTGTCTTGGATCACCGAAGCGGACGTGAAGCTGTCGCCCATCATGAAGTGCATGTCGATCAACGAGACGGCGCTCGCGGCCGTGCGCGGGATGAACCGCGACATCACGTTCGGCGCCTCGGCGCTCACGCGGGTGCAGGAGGAGGCGATCGCCACCACGGTGTCGAACGCGAACCACTGCCGCTACTGAACGATGGCCCACGGAGAGTTTCTCCGTCAGCACTCCGAGGACCCGGAGCTCGCCAGCCACGTGATGCACGACTACCGCACGGCCGGCCTGGACCCGCAGACGCGCGCGATGCTCGACTACGCCTTCAAGCTCACGACCGAGCCGTCGGGCGTGCACCACGAGGACTTCGCGCACCTCGAAGAGCTCGGCCTGAGCCACGAGCAGATCCTGTCGGTCGTGCTCATCACGTGCACGTTCAACTTCATGACCCGGCTTGCGGACGGCCTGGGCGTCGAGCCCGCCGAGGGCAGGCAGGAGTGGGTGGAGTCGTGGCTGAGCGGCCCCGCCCGCGAGCAGGAGTGGCTGCTGCAGCCCAAGACTTAGCCCGTCTCAGCCCATGAGGGGCGAGCCGTGGTGGTGTACCAACAGCCAGCGGCCGGCGCGCTTGCGGAAGATGTTGGTGGTCTGCACCCTGGACTCGACCACCTGGCCGTCGATGAGCTGCGTGAGGTTCTCCGTGCAGGCGACCCATGCCCACTCGCCCTCGACCGAGACCTCGGCGCCGGTGATGACGAAGTGCATCATGGTGGCGTTATCGAAGATGCGCTCCCAGCTCGCCATGACGTCGGTCCAGCCCTGGAGCATGCCCCAGCCGGGGTGGACGCAGCGCACGACCTCGCCGCGCGCCCAAACCTCGGTCATGTCGTCGATGCCGAGGCTCTCGAAGGCGCGGTAGAAGGCGTCGTTGGCCGCGGTGACCGCTGCTGTCTCGTCGCTCTGCATCATGAGAGCTAACCGCTCCCGGGCTCGGACCGAGCGCTACGGCGCCGGCGAGGCGGCCTGCATCCGGAGCGGTGCGCTGACCGCGTGGAGGTGTCGGAGTATCGACTTCTGTGACTCGAGCACGCTCTCTTCCCGGTACGGGATGGCATGAGCGAGGCAGAAAGGCTCAATCAGCTTCTTCGCTTCCTTGAGGCGATTCCGAGGCATCGATGGGAACAGGTGGTGCTCGATCTGGTAGTTGAGCCCTCCGAACAGGAAATCGTTGAGGGCGCTTGACTTGATGTTCCTCGCGGTGACCACCTGCCGAGTCAGAAAGTCCAGTTGCGCCTCTCTTCCAAGGAGTGGCATGCCCTTGTGATTCGGCGCGAAGACGCTGCCCGTATAGAGACCGATCGCGAGCTGGTTCACAAGGATGAAAAGCACGGCGTCCCAGCCGCCGAGGACGTAGAAGATCAAACCCCCGTAGAGCGTGATGTGCGCGGTCAGGATCAGCGGCTCGAGCCGGGGGTATTTGATGTCGTGCCGGAGCATGTAGAGCACGCTGGCGAGCCGGAGGCCGAACCCCTCGAGGCTGAGGATGACGTAGAAGATGGAGGCCTGGTATCGAGACAGCAGCTTGTAGAGCCCCCGCTTGCTGAGTGCCTGGCCCTCGGAGAAAGCCCACATGGGGATATCGGTGTCGGGGTCCAGATCGAGATCGTTCGGGTGGCTGTGGTGCTGGTTGTGCTTCTCGACCCACCACGTCCGGCTCGACCCGAAGATGAAGCTGACGATGAGCCCAAGGATCTCATTCTTCCGGGTCGAGCCGAACACTTGCTGGTGGCCGACGTCATGCCCGATGAAGCTTATCTGGACCAAGACGAACGCCAGGACCAAAGCGTTCAGTAGCTGGAGCAAGAAGTTGTCTACCAAGACCAGGAACAGGATGCTGAGCGTCAGCAGGCTCAGGTTGAAGGATATCTTGTACGCGTAGTAGAGAGGTTGCCGGTCGAACAGGCCGTTCTCCTTGGCTAGCTGCCTCAGACGGGCGTAGTGGGCTGCCCCGTCAGCGAGCGCGACTACCGCCGGACCTGGTGTCCGGACGGTCATGCAGCTCGCCGCCGCGCTCGCGGCTCGCAGCTATCGGCCGGATCGAGTGGCTCCTGAGTCTGGGCGGTGTCCATGGTCGTGCTCCCTGGGGCGGGGGCATACTACAGCATCGGAGGAACGCGACGGAACGGCTTCGCGGCGCCACGGGTGAGCTCATTCCAGGCGCGCTGCCCGAGGATCTGCGAAAGGCCGAGCCCCGCAAGCACCGGCAGTTGGCGAGAACGCGGAGGCCGTTCAAGCGCGGCCGGGCCATGCTACTATCGCGCTGATCGCGTCGCCGAGCGCCAAAGAGCCGCCCGGAGGGATGGCAGAGCGGACGAATGCGGCGGTCTTGAAAACCGCTGTTCCGAGCGATCGGGACCGTGGGTTCGAATCCCACTCCCTCCGCCACAGCGCGCCCGGCGTCCGAACCCCAAAGAGAGGTGAGTCCGATGGCAAAGGTCGTGCTGGTCGAGGCCTGCTCCCACTCCCCGTTCCTCTTCCTCCAGCCGGAGCAGTGGAACGAGGTACGGGCCGCGCGGCCCCCGGCGCCGCGCAACCCGGAGATGTCGGAGGAGGACAACCTCCTTCAGCACGCGCGCTGCATGGCGGCCTTCAAGGAGCTGGCGAAGCGGCTGGAGGAGGCCAAGCCGGACGTGCTCATCGTTTTGGGCGACGATCAGAGCGAGCAGTTCGACTTCAACAACTTCCCGCCGTTCGCCATCTTCACGGGCGAGGAGTACGAGGGGTACCGGACGCTGGCGAGGCAGGGGATCGTGCCGGGCACCTCGCGCGAGCCGACGCCGA
>JADFRC010000041.1 GCA_022561455.1 Chloroflexota bacterium
ACCTCCGCGCTCGCCGTCGCGGCATGCCCGCTCGCCGAGCGCGTGAGCGTCGTGAAGTCGGCGGAGCGCAGCTTCAGCGTCACCGTCCGCCCCACGAGGCCCTGCTTGGCCAGGGAGCGAGCTAGCCGCTCGGCCATGGCCTCCAGCCGCTCGACCAGCGGTGCGCGCTCGTCGATGTCCACCTCGAACGTCTCCTCGGCGCTGATCGACTTCGTCTCGCGCTCCGCGCTCACCGGCGAGGGGTCCTCGCCCTGCGCGCGCCGCTGGAGCGCGGCGCCCCACGGCCCGAGCGTGCTGACGAGCAGCGCGACCGGCGCGGCCGCGACCTGGCCGAGCGTGTCGAGTCCCTGCGCCTTGAGGCGCTGGGCCGAGCGCGGCCCGATACCGGGCAGCTTCTCCACGGCCAGCGGGGCGAGGAACGCGGCCTCGTCACCCGGCCGCACGACGGCGAAGCCTCCCGGCTTGCCGCTCTCGCAGGCGACCTTCGCCACCAGCTTGCTCGCCGCGAGCCCCACGGAGCTCGGAAGCCCCAGCTCGACGCGGATGCGGCCCTGCATGCGGTGTGCGAATCCCTCCGCCTCGGTCATCGTCTCGGCGACCGGCGTCAGGTCCACGTACGCTTCGTCGATCGAGACTTGCTGGACGAGGTCCGACTCGCGCGCGAGCACTTCCATGACGCGCTTGGAGTGCTCGCGGTACGCCGGGAAGCGGGGCGAGAGCACCGTCGCCTCCGGGCAGAGGCGCAGCGCGTGCGCCATGGGCATCGCCGAGTGGCAGCCGAACGCGCGTGCCTCGTAGGAGGCGGCGGCGACGACGCCCCGGCCCCTCGGCGAGCCGCCGATCAGCAGCGGCACCCCGGCAAGCTCCGGGCGCTCGAGCACCTCCACGGAGGCGTAGAAGGCGTCGAGGTCGATGAGCGCTATCGAGCGGTCTTTGGGTCCCACGGCGGTATCGTAGCGGGCGGGGTGCGACCCCGCCATGCGTGAGATGGCACGTCGTATGTCCGTCGCAGCCGGTGAGGCCCCGTGGCGAGAGACACGAAGGGCCACCCTTCCAAGAAGGGTGGCCCTTTAGCTGACTATCTGCACGGCGTGGGCTGGCTACGGCCAGCTTGCCGCTTACCTCTTGCCGCGGACGGCGCTGGCTAGTTCGGAGCCCGGCGTGAAGCCGACGCGCTTGTGTGCGGGGACGGTAACCCGCTGACCGGCCTGGCGCCCGCGGATGGCGCGCACCTGGCGCTCCTTGACCTGGCGGGACTCGAACGCGCCGAAGCCCGTGAGGACGACGCGGTCGCCCGCTGCCAGGGATTCGCGAACGCTATCGAGCACGGCGTTGAGTGCCGCATCGCCCTGAGAGCGGGGGCCTCCCAACTTGCTGGCAACCTTTGCCGCTAGGTCTCCCTTTCGCAGTGTGGCCAACTCGACACCTCCTACTGTAGTAGCGTCAGCACGGACGTGCGCGGCGGAGTATAGCACAGCAGATTTCCCGGTTTCAATGGCAATGGCGCCGTTGGCTGCAAATCCTGCACCGTTATCGGGCTCCCGTGCCTACCGCCACCACCGGTAGAAGTGGTTTAGCGGGCCGTGGCCTGCTCCAACGGGGAATGCGCGCCCTATCGCCTCGGTCACGTACGCCTTCGCGTCGCTCACCGCTTCGCCGACCCCTTTCCCGTTGGCCAATCCGGCCGCGATCGCGGCCGAAAGCGTGCATCCCGTACCGTGCGTGCTCGTCGTCGCCACGCGCTTCGCCGGCAGCTCCGTGAAGCGCTCGCCGTCGAAGAGCACGTCCACCGCGTCCTCGCCGAAATGCCCGCCCTTCACGAGCACGTAGCGGGGTCCCAGCGCCCGGATCGCCCTCGCCGCCTCCTTCGCCTCCTCAATCGTGGTCACGGGCCGCCCCGAGAGCACCTCGGCCTCGCTCGCGTTCGGCGTCAGCACGAGCGCAAGCGGCAGCAGTAGCTCCCGCAGCGCGCCCACGGCGTCCTCTCGCAACAGACGGCCGCCGCCCTTCGCCACCATCACCGGGTCGATGACCACGACGCCGAGCCCGTGGGCCACGAGCCGCTCGGCGACCGTCTCGATGATGCTCGCGCTCGAGAGCATGCCCGTCTTGACGGCCGCGACGCCCAGGTCGTCCGCGACCGCGTCGATCTGCGCGGCGACCATGCCCGCTGGCAGCTCCTCGACGGCGGTGACGCCGAGCGTGTTCTGCGCCGTGACCGCGGTGATGGCGCTGGCGCCGTAGACCTCGAACGCGGCGAAGGTCTTGAGGTCCGCCTGGATGCCGGCGCCGGCGCTCGAATCGGAGCCGGCGATGGTCAGGGCGACGGGTCTGCTTGCCATGCGTCTCCTCTTGTGGACTAAACCGGCCAGGTCTCCAGCTTCCAGGCCATCTCCCAGAATAGGTACTCGTAGCGGCAGCTCGTCACGAACGCGTCTTCGACGGCGCGCAGCTCGCTCGGCGGGAGGCCGGCGCCGACGCGGTCCAGCAGCTCGCGGCACCACTCGGCGAGCGCGGCGAATTCGCTCGATGCGTACATGTCGATCCACGCCCGGTAGCGGCCGTCGGCCGGCTGCCCGCCGCGCTTGAGGGCGAGGCCGACTTCGGAGAAGCCCCACATGCAGGGGAGCAGCGCGCCGACGAGCTCCGGGAAGCTGCCGGTGGCCGCGGTCCGCACCAAGAAGTCCGTGTACGCCCGGCACGTCGGCGCGGGACGCTCTCGTTCGAGCTCCTCGGCCGAGATACCGAACTCCTCGGCGTACGCCCGGTGCAGCGACATCTCCGTGGCGAGCGTCGCGTGGGCGAGCTCGGCGAGGCGCGTCATCGCCTCAAGGTCGGGCGCACGCGCGGACGCCAGCGAGAGCATCCGCGCGTAGTCGGTCAGGAAGAGGTAGTCCTGGCGCACCCAGTGCTTGAAGCGCTCGACGTCGAGCGAGCCGTCGCCGATGCCGCGGATGAACGGGTGCTCGGCTTGCGCGTCCCAAACGGCGCTCGCGGCCGCCCGCAGGCGCTCCGTGAGCCGCTCAGCCACGATGGTCCCTACGCATCTTGGCCCGCGACGGCACGAACGCGTTCCAGAACGCGGCCTCGTGGCGGAGCGCCCGGCGAAATACGCTCGCCATCGCGGGCTCGCGCCCGGGCGGCGCGGCGTCGATCCACCCTCCGAGGTGCGCGACGAGCTCGGCGAGCGCGGGGTCGGCGTGGATGTCGATCCAGCTTCGGTAGAGCGCGTCGTCCGGACGCGCACTGGCGGCCACGAGGCGGGAGGCCCAGTCGGCGTAGGTCCCCTCGGTCACATAAAGGGCCGTGGCGATCTCCTCGAACGTGCCGCGCCGTCCGACGCCCTCCACGAAGCGCCCGAAGCGCGCGGTGACGGGCAGGGGGTCCGGCCGGGCCTCGGCGGGCGGCGGCATCCCCAGCTCGTCGAAGACGCGCCCGAAGAGGTCGTCCTCGGCGCCGAGCAGCGTCTGGAGGAACGCCGCCAGCGGCCGCGCCTCGGCGGCGCTCGGCGCCTTGGCGATGCCGTAGGCGACGGTGCGCGCGAGGGCGTCGACGAAGAGGTAGTCCTGCGCCATGTACGCGGCGAAGGTCCGCCGCGGGAGCGTGCCCGCGCCGAGCTCGAGCACGAACGGGTGGAGCACCACGCGCTCCCACTCCTCGCGGTGGGCCTCTGTGAGGTCGTGGACGATCGACACCGCGTTCAGCGAGCCCCTTCGACGAACTCGTTGGTGAAGGACGCCGCAGCGTCCACGCCCGGGCCGAGCAGGCCCTGCTCCGTCATCCACGCGGCGAGCGCGGTCCATTTGGCCTCGGTCTGCCAGCCGAACGCCAGCGATCCCTCGACCCACAGCGGCGAGAGCAGCGCGACGCCCGGCCGCTCGATCCGCTCGTCGATCTCCGGCGCGGCCTGCGCCAGGATGTCGATGGCCGCCTCGGGGTCGGCCACGGCCTCCTCGTAGCCGCGCATGGCGGCGCGGACGAAGCGCTGCACGAGGTCCGGGTCGTTGGTCACGCGCTCCCGGCTCGTGACGAGGACGATCTCGTAGAAGTCGGGCACGCCCCACTCCTCCATGCGCATGATGTTGACGGGGAAGCCCTGGTTCTCCGCCGAGATGGACTCGTGGACCCAGTAGGCGCCGACGATGGCGTCGACCCGCCCGCTGATGAGCGCGGGCACCAGGTCGAAGCCGACGTTCACCATCTCCACGTCGTCGAGGCTGAGCCCGTCGCTCCTGAGCATGGTCGTCAGGAGGGGGATGTCGGTGGGGATGCCGGGGGAGCCCACCTTCCGGCCCTTCAGGTCGCGGGGCCGCTCGATCCCGGAGCTTTGCAGCGCCATGACGGAGTTCAGCGGGTGCTGGACGAGCGCTGCTATGGAGACCACGGGCACCTCCTGCTCCGCGGCCAGCAGCACCTCCGTCTGATAGCTCAGCCCGAAGTCGTCCTGGCCGGCGCCCACCGTCAGGAGGACGGTCGCCGGGTCGTCCGGGGTGTAGATGGTCACGTCCAGCCCTTCGTCGGCGAAATACCCCTTCTCCAGGGCTATGTAGAGACCGCTATGGTTGGACCAGGGGAACCAGTCTAGTGCGATCCGGACGCTGGTCTTGGTCTCTTCGTCCCCGCCCCCGCACCCGGCGGCCATCGCCGCCGCGAGGAGCAGGGCCAGGAGTGGCCATCGTTTTCCGCTGTGCATAGGGGGCCTCCTTCAGGACCGAACAGTCTGGTGCCCGATGGCTACGATCGCTCCAGCGCGCGCTGGCGGCGCTCCGTGTGGTACCAAGGCAACAACAGCCGCTCCAGCAACGCGACCGCCAGGAAGAGGCTGACGCCCATCGCGGAGAGGATGACGACGGCGCCGAACGAGCGCGCCGTGAGGAAGAGGGGCACCGACACCCGCGTCAGGTAGCCGAGACCGGCGCTGGCCCCCACCCATTCGCCGATGACGGCGCCGATGACGCTGAAGGTTATGGCGACCTTGACGCCCGAGAACAGGAAGGGGAGGGCCGTCGGTATCTGGACCTTGACGAACACCTGCCTCCGGCTGGCGCCCAGGGTCCGCATCATGTTGACCATGTCGGCATCGACCCCCCTGAGGCCGTCCACGGTGTTGACGACGATGGGGAAGAAGGCGATGAGCGCCACCACGATGATCTTCGGGGCGAGCCCGTACCCAACCCAGATCAGCAGCAGCGGGGCGATCACGATGATGGGAACGGTCTGCGAGGCGATGACGAAGGGGTAGACGGCCCGCTGGAACGTGGGGAATGAGGCGATGAGACCCGCCAGGATCACCCCGAGGGCCAGCGCGACGCCGAAGCCGAGCAACACCTCTTGCAGCGTCACCCAGGCGTGCCGGAGGAACAGGGCGCGACTGGCCACGAGCTCCGCGCCGATCGCCGAAGGAGCGGGCAGCTTCCAGGCGGGGATGTCGAAGAGTGCCACCACCCCCTGCCACGCTCCGATGACGGCCGCGACGACCAGCGCCGAACCGGCCCACCCTCTCAGGCTCCGGACCCGCGTGTGCTTATTCGGACCCACCGGCGCGGCTGGGGAAGGGGTTGGGGAGGGAGGCTCCCGCTGCGTCATTGCCATGGCGCATCCTGGGCCCGCACGCTCTCCTCACGGAGGGAGGCCAGCAGCTCGGCCTTGAGCGCGATGAACGGGGCCTGGGTCACCATCTCGTACCCCCTGGGCCGCGGGAGGGTCACCGGCACCACCGTCTTCACCCTCCCGGGCCTGGCGGTGAATACATAGATCCGATCGGAGACGAAGACCGCCTCATCGACGTCGTGAGTCACCAAGACGATGGTCTTGCCGAAGCTGGACCAGAGGTCGAGCAGCCACTCCTGCATGTGGCCGCGGGTCAGCGCGTCCAAGGCGCCGAAGGGCTCGTCGAGGAGTATCACGTCCCGCTCCGAAAGGATGGTGCGCAGGAAAGCAACGCGCTGGCGCATGCCCCCCGATAGGGAGAAGGGGTAGGCGTGCTCGAACCCCTTGAGGCCGAACCGCTCCGTGAGGGCGAGAGCGCGCTCCCGAGCCCGCGAGCGGGGGACCCCCTGCACCTCGAGCCCGAGGATGGCGTTGTCCAAGACGGTGCGCCAGGGCAGCAGCAGGTCCTTCTGGTGCATGTAGGCCACGCGGCCCAGCCGGTGGAGACCGCTTCCATCGATCTCAACGCTGCCCTGTGAGGGGTCGTCCAGGCCGGCGATGATGTTGAGCAGCGTGCTCTTGCCGCACCCGCTGGGGCCGATGATGCTGACGAACTCGCCCCGGCCAGCTTCGAAATCGACGTCGTTCAGCACTGACAGGACCTGCCCACCGGACACGAAGTCCTTGCTGATCCCCGCGACGCGCAACATCGGCTGTGTGTGCGTTTGTGGCTCCACGACGTAGCCCATGATGTGCTCCGGAACAACGAACGAGCCGCTTCCCACGTGGGAAAGCGGCCCTCTACTTCACTGCTCGGTGGCTCGCGTTGCTCTCCCTCCGCTGGCATTACCCAGGTCAGGTCCCAAGGGTCGCCTCGAGTTTCGTCGAGGCCTCTCAGCCGGGCGCTCCCGGCTCCCCTGAACGCTATCCGCTATGCGATTATGGCGCCGATGGTAGGCGTGGGGCCGGGGCCCGTCAAGCGGCCGGGGAGCGCGATGAACGAGCGTGCCCGAGCCGCGCCTCGGGCACGCTGCGCGGCTTGTTGGCCCAAGTCGTGGGAACCCAGTGCCGTGAATGCTATGGACAATCTGGATTCTGTACTATAATGCCGCCCGACAACGGCCTCGTAGAGGACTGAAAACCAGGGGCTACGCAGGGCTATCTGGGGCGCACTTGGCGCAGCATAGCTGAGCCCGGCGCGTTTCGTGTCGTAGCCCAGGCCCATACCCGGTGAGACGTACAGGAGGCGGCATGTTCACGCGCCGAATGCTCCCCGTCAGTATCCTGCTCACGCTGGTACTGACCCTGATGGTTACCGCCAGCGTCAGCGCACAGGAGGCCGAGGACCTCGGAGGCCAGGCGGTCTTCCGCGACGCCGATGCCGCAAGCGACAGCCTGGTGATGGACTTCTCCGGCGTGCCTGCGCTGCCCGAGGGCTCCGCGTACGAAGGCTGGCTGCTGGACGCTGAAGGCGGCAAGCTGAGCGTCGGCATCCTCATCCGCTCCGGTACTGCGGACATCGTCCAGACCTACGTCAGTCCGTCCGGCGAGAACCTGGCCGCGACCTATAGCAGCTTCGCTATCAGCGTCGAGCCGGTGCCTGACCCCGACCCCGACACGCCGGGACCGATCGCGTACTCCGACGTGGTTCCCGCATCCGTCTTCCCGCACGTGGGCCACCTGGTCGCCGCCTGGCCGTCGAACCCCGACGGCAAGGGGATCGCCGTCGGCTTCCTCGAGCAGATGGAAGTGGCCGCCCTCCACGCTGACCTCGCCGCGGGTTCATCGAGCCTGGCGGACAAGCAACTGCATGCGCAGCACGTGATCAACATCGTCGAGGGCCTCGGTGGCCCTGGCGACGGCTTCGGCGTCCTGAACTACGGCGCGGACCTCATCAAGCACGCCGGGTTCTCGAAGAGCGCAGCGGCCGACGACGAGAGCGTGGAGGATGGCGCGGATGCCGCGACCGCGGCCGCGGAGACCGCCATCGTGTTCGCCGAGCGCGCCCGCGACGCAGCGGCGGTGGCCGTCGACTCCGGTACCACCGAGTTCCGTCTCGGGATCGAGCTGGCGAACATGGTGAGCCTCACCGGGAACGGGGTGAGAGACGCCAAGGCCGCGTACATCGCTTCCCAGGACATCGCCCTCTTCGAGGGGCTTGCGGGCGAGCGCGACGCGCCGGCCGTCGGCGACCCGCTGGTCCCGGCCGCAGCCATGGCCGCACTGCTCGTGGGCCTGCTGCTCACGGGCGCTGGCGGGCTGCTGGTCTTCCGCCGCCGTCAGACGGCGTAATCCAGCCACATCGGGACGATAGCGAAGGCCCCGCTCAGCGAGCGGGGCCTTCTTCGTGTCTGGCGGGTCCCGGATGCCCGTGGGGCCGACTTCTGGTCAACGTGTAGGGAGCGTGGTTCCCACCCGTCCTGTAGGGGCGCACGCCGTGCGCCCATTCGGGCGTGCGGGATCGGGCGCATGCCATGCGCCCCTACAACGCCGGGCAACCGGGGCCGTCACCCTGAGCGGAGCGAAGGATCTCGCTCCCGGCCCATCAGTCGATGCCGAGCGTCGCTCGTAGCTCGCGCCACTCCCGCGGGGACATCTCCAGCGTCGCCGGGTCGACCGCCTCGCCGGCGATGAGCCGCTTGGCCACGGCGAGGCCCTCGGCGCTCAGGTGCGCGCCGCCTACCCGGTAGCTCACGAAAGCCTGGTGCGCCAGCGGCACCCAGGCCTCGACGACGCCGAGGATCACCTTCGCGTACTCCCGTATCTCCCACTGGGAGTGCTCGTCGCCGCGCAGCCACAGGAAGTGGAAGAGGTTGTGCAGGTTCGTCTTCCAGTACCACTGCGTGTAGGTGCTCAAGGGGAGGTTGATGCGCGCGAGCTCGCGCGCCAAGCCCGGCTCCGCGTCCTCCGTGCCCTCGGTCGGTGCCTGGTCGCCGAGCATCTGGTGGTAGTGCTTGAAGGCCACTTCCGCGTCGGCGCGCAGCAGCGTGAGGACGCGCTCGGCGTCTTGTCCGCTCAGCGTCTCTCCGCGGCCCTGGCGGTTGCCGGTCGCCTGGACGGCAAGCTGCTCCGGGGCCGGCACGTAGAACTCGGTGTCGAGCACCGAATAGCGCGCCGAATACTCGTTCAGGCTGGCGGTGCGGTGGCGGACCCACTGGCGCGCCACGAAGATGGGCAGCTTCACGTGCAGCTTGATCTCGCACATCTCGAAGGGCGAGGTGTGAGCGTTGCGCATCAGGTAGTTGATGAGCCCCGCGTCGGTGCGCGTCGTCTTCGTCCCGCGGCCGTAGGAGACGCGCGCCGCCTGCACGATGGCAGCGTCGTCGCCCATGTAGTCGACGACGCGCACGAAGCCGTGGTCGAGCACCGGGAGCGGCTCGTAGAGCAGCTCCTCGAGCGCGGGGACGCTCGCGCGGCGCGTCTGGTACGTCTCGGCGCGGGCGGCGTCGACCTCGGCGCGCTGCTCCGGCGTGAGCGCGTCGTGCTTGCTCTGGCGTGGGGTCGGCGAGGCCATCGGTGGTGGGCTCTCCGCGGGCAAGGGCGTGGCCCTTGACCCACATGGGGTAGTGCCGTTGCCTACGGCAAGCCCGGATCCTCCATCGCAAGCGCGGTGCTTGCACCCGGGTGGGCGCCCCCCGCTTACATCATGCGCTGGATGAGCCGCTCGGCCTGCTCGTCCGAGAGTCCGATGGGCTGGCTGCACAGCGGCCCATCCCTCAGCACGGGCTCGAGGTCGTTGAGGGTTTGGCGGTCGTCCCGCTCGAAGAAGAGGCCGGTGTAGATCTCGTCGCCCCACAGCATGGCCTTCTCGCAGGCGGCCTTCCAGTCGGAGGTGTCGTGGTCCTCGTCCTCGAGCTTCTTGATCCGCTCCTTGAAGAAGGCGTTCGTGTTGTCCAGGTTGAACGTCACGCAGGGGCTGAAGATGTCCACGAGGGAGAAGCCCTTGTGGGTGATCGCCTTCTTCATCAGGTCGGTCAGCTGCTTGATGTCGCCGCTGAAGCCGCGCGCCACGAACGTCGCGCCGTTCATGATGGCGGACGTGAGGGGGTTGATCGGGTACTCGATGCTCCCGAACGGCGTGCTCTTGGTCTTCATCCCCTGCGTGCTCGTGGGCGAGACCTGGCCGGTGGTGAGCCCGTAGATCTGGTTGTTCATGACCATGTACGTCAGGTCGACGTTGCGCCGCGCGGTGTGCGTGAAGTGGTTCCCGCCGATGCCGTAGCCGTCGCCGTCGCCGCCTGTCGCGATCACCGTCAGCTCGTGGTTCCCCATCTTGGCGCCCGTGGCGACGGCCAGCGAGCGGCCGTGCAGCGTGTGCATGCCGTAGGCGTGGATGTAGCCGGGCATGTTGGACGAGCAGCCGATGCCGCTGACCGTGAGGATCTGGTGCGGACGGAGACCGAGCTCGGCGCAGGCCCGCTGAAGGGCGTTGAGGACGCCGAAGTCCCCGCACCCAGCACACCAGTCCGGGTCGATGTTGCTCTTGAAGTCCTTGGCCGTCAGCTCGATGAACGGCTTGTCTTCGGTAACGGTGGTCATGTGCGATACCCCTGTGTGATTCGGTGAATCAGGTGTGTGGCTCGGTGTTCCTGGCTACACCACGACCTCTTGGTAGGGGACGTAGCTCTCGTTCTCCTTCTCCATCAGGTCCACCACGCCGTCGACGATGTGGTGGGGCATGAACGGCTCGCCGTCGTACTTGCGGATGTGGCCGTTCGCGCTGAAGCCGGTCTCGCTGCGCAGGAAGCGCGCGAACTGTCCCGACTGGGTGTTCTCGACGATGATGACCTTCTTCGCGCCCGTCAGCACCGCGGTGACCTGCTCGACGTGGAACGGGACGATCCACCGGATGGGCAGGAAGTTCACCTTGATGCCCTTGGCCTCCAGCAGCTTGAGGGCGTCGAAGATGGGCATGTAGACCGATCCCCAGCCGATGAGGGTCACGTCGGCGTCCGCCGGGCCCTCGAGCTCGGGCGGCGCGATCTGATCGACGACGCCTTCGAACTTGCGCGCCCGCTTCTCCACCATCATGCGTCGGATGTGCGGGTTCGTGAACTCGTCGCTCACGAGCCGCGAGTCCTCGTCGTGCTCGTCCGTCGCGACCACGTGCACGTGGCCCTCGACGCCGGGGACCGCGCGCGGTGAGACGCCGCTCTCCGTGTTGGCGTACCGGTGATACGGCTCGCCGTCCTTGCCGTTGGGGCTGGTGATGAGCTGGCCGCGGTCGATCGCCGGGTGCAGGTTCAGGTAGTCCGGGTCGACGCTGTAGTTCCCTTCGGAGATCAGCAGGTCGGAGAGCACGATGCCGGGGCACTGGACCTGGTCCACGAGGTTGAAGAGCTCCGACATCACGTTGAACGCATCGAGCGTGTGCAGCGGCGCGACGATGAACCGCTGGAAGTCGCCCGCGCTGGCACCGAGCGCCTGCCACAGGTCGCCCTGCTCCGTCTTCGTCGGCACGCCGGTGGACGGGCCCGCGCGCTGCACGTCGATGAACACCGCGGGTATCTCCATCATGCCGGCGGCGCCGATCGCCTCGGTCATCAGCGCGAAGCCGCCGCCGGAGGTCGCGCACATGGCGCGCACGCCGGTGTGCGCCGCGCCGATGACCATGTTCGCGACGGCGATCTCGTCCTCCACCTGGCGCACCATGATGCCCAGGTTGCGCGCGTTGGCGGCCATCCAGTGGAGCACGCCGGTGGAGGGGCTCATGGGGTACGCGGCGTAGAATTTGACGCCCGCGACCGCGCCGCCCATCGCCAGAGCGTCGTTGCCGGACCAGAGCGCCAGCGGCTTCGGGCCGCTCGCGACGGTCCCTGGGAAGGGGGTGAAGTTCGCCTTCGCGTGCTCGTACCCGGCGCGCGCGACGTTGACGTTCTCGTTGATGACCGCCTCGCCCTTGCGCTGGAACTGCTGCGTGAGGCTCTGCTCGAGCACGTCGATGTCGATGCCGATCAGGTGCATCATCACGCCCAGGGCCACCGTGTTCTGGTTGAGGCCGGTCCGCGTCGTGTTGGTCAGCTCGCCGATGGGCAGACCGCAGAGCTGCACGCCCTCGGCGGCCTCACCCGGCGTGATCTTGTCGCTGTTGTAGATCACCGCCGCTCCGGCGCCCATCAGGTGCAGGTGGCGGTCCATCGTGTCCTGGTTCAGGCAGAGCAGCAGGTCGAGCTTGTCGCCGTGGGTGTGGATCAGCTCGTCGCTCACCCGGACGGTGAGGAAGATGTGGCCGCCGCGGATGATCGACTGGTAGGCGTTGTACGCGGAGAGGTGGAGCCCGCGGCGGACGAAGATCCGGGCCATCGTGTTGCCCGGCGTCGCGATCCCCTGTCCCGCCTCGCCTCCGATAGCGAAGGCGAAGTCGTACGTGTCGGTGGCCATCGACGATCCTCCCTGGTCTGCCCGCGGCCTGCGCCTCGTGCTTCATCGTACACGGTTCGGCGCTCGCGGCCCGTGCCCGCCCGTGCCCGCAGAACAGAGGATACCAGCATCTCAGGAGTGGCACACCGAGATGTTCGCAGCGTCCCCACGACTGCCAGCGGGACATGTCGAGGACCGGGCACGAGGCGGAGCAGCGATGGCTACTGCAGCTGGCGCAGGACGATCCCGGCGAGGACGATGAGCACGAAGGCGACGAAGACCATGACGCCGGACGCGGCGATGAGGGCGCGCTCGGCGACGATCATCTTGGGGAGCGGGTCCTCCATCGACCGGGGAGGGTTCTTGAGCGTCCGCCGCACGCCCCACGCCCGGAGGCCATACGAGACCAGACCGAGGAGCATGGTGGTCAGCAACGCGGTCCAGAGCCAGGGAAACACGGCGAAGTGGAAGAGAAGCGTGTCGAAGAGCGACAGGTAGACGTCGAATCCTGAGTCTTTGATCTGGAGAACGAGGAAGGAGATCGCCAGACCGCCGCCTGCGGCAGCGAGGGCGACGCGGCGCATGCCGTCCCATGCGTCGTTCTCCATGTCGAGATACCGCACGCGCCAATCATGGGATAGCTCAGGCTTGGTTCCGACTTCGCGCATCCCCGCCCCTCCGTATGGTGACGGTCGTATGAGAGCCGCACTCTACGCCCGCGTCTCGACGGTCGACAAGGGCCAGAAGCACGAGACGTCGCTCCGCGTCCTCGGAGAGCACGCCACCGGGGCGGGCGGGGTGCCTCACATATGGATGGCGCGGCCCTCGGCCGCCAGCGCGGCCTCCTTCACCGCCTCGGAGAGCGTCGGGTGGGCGTTGACCACCGAGCCGACGTCGAAGGCGGTGCCCTCCACGATGCGGGCCAGGCTCAGCTCCCCCAGCAGCTCCGTGACCTCGTGGCCGATCAGGTGCGCGCCGAGCAGCTCGCCCGTGGAAGCGTCCACCACCACCTTCGCGAACCCCTCGCTGGCGCCTGCCGCCAGCGCCCTGGCGCTGGCGAGGAACGGGAATCTGCCGACCTTCACCTGGTGGCCCTGCGCGGCGGCCTCCTCCTCGGTGAGCCCCATGCTCGCCACCTGCGGGTTGGTGTAGACCGCTCGCGGCATCGCGCGGTAGTCGAGGGGCCGCGGCTGCTCGCCCGCGATGCGCTCGACGATGTGGGCGCCCTGGGCCTGCGCGACGTGCGCCAGCGGCAGCGTGCCCACGACGTCGCCGATCGCGAAGAGCCCATCGGCATTCGCGCGCAGCTCGCCGTCCACCTGCACGTAGCCGCGCTCCAGCTTCCCCCCGGCGTCCTCGATGCCGAGGCCGTCCGTGTTCGGCACGATGCCGATGCTGACCAAGACGCGGTCGACGCGCAGCGAGACGTTGTCTTCCGGCGTCTCCACGAAGACCGTGGCGCCGTCCCCGTCCCGCTCGATGCCCGTGACCTTCGAGCCGGTCAGGAAGTCGATGCCCTGCTTCTTGAGCGACCGCTCGAGCGCCGCGGAGACCTCGGCGTCCTCCTTCGGCAGGATGCGCGGCTCCATCTCGACGACCGTGACGTGCGCCCCGTAGGCGGCATACACGTAGGCGAACTCCAGCCCCGCGGCGCCGCCGCCGATGATCGCGGCCTGGACGGGCGCGGTGCGGCTCATGACGGCCTCGCGGTACGTCATCACGACCTGGCCGTCCACGTCGATCCCCGGTATCGCCGCGGGCCGGGACCCCGTCGCGACGATGACGTTCGCCGCCGTGATGCGCTCGCCGCCGACGGCGATCGACCCGCTGCCGAGCAGCCTCGCCTCGCCCTCGAGCAGCTCGACGCCGTGCTTGCGGAACAGGCCCATGATGCCCTTGCCGAGCCTGCCGACGACCCCCCGGCTGCGCTCCAGCGCCGCGGCGTAGTCGGCCTCGACCGGGCCGGTCGTGATGCCGAAGTCGCCCGCGTTCCTCACGAGCCGCAGGACCTCGGCGTTGCGGATCAGCGACTTGGTGGGGACGCATCCCCAGTTGAGGCAGACGCCGCCGACGGCCTCGCGCTCGATGCACACGGTCTTGAGGCCGAGCTGACCGCCGCGGATCGCCGCGACGTAGCCGCCGGGACCCGCGCCGATGATCGCCAGGTCGTACGAGGCCATGCACAGAACCCTTCGCGGCCCGCTCGCTCGTGGAGACAACCGCTTGCTAGGGACAAGGGTCCGCCCAGTATAAAGCGGGCCGCGGCTGCACGGCCCGGCGGGGCGCCCGCGGCCCCAGCCCTATAATGAGCGCATGGACGATCACGACCGGCGGCTCGCCGAGGCGGCCGACAACACCTACGTGGTCCGCCCGCCCACGCAGGCGCTGGCGACCTTCGGCACGACGCTCGTGCGGTACTACCTGGTGACCGAGCCGCTCTTCCGGGAGGTCGACGCCCGCGGCGACCTCGAGTCGGTGGTGCGCGAGGGGGTGGTTCGCGCGGAGCGCCCGCACGTGGTCACGCCCTACTACCTGATGCGGCACGAGGGCTTCGGCGACGACGCCCGCAGCTACATCGAGGGTCTGATGCGGGAGTTCGGCCCGGACGCTCCCGGGCTGCTCTACTCCTACAAGAACGAGGGCATGGAGACCACGATCGTGTCCGGCGGGGCGCAGGAGGTCACCGCGCGGATCGTGGCGCGCCTGGAACGCGACCCCAAGCCGCTCGAAGCGGTCATCCGTGGCGTGGACGACTTATGGGACGTCTCGCTGATGAAGTTCATCTACGAGCTCACGGCCAGCTCCGCGCGCTCCAACGTCTCCGAGCTACGCTCTCAGGGGCTCCTGGAGACCGACGGTGGCGTGCCCCGCGACGCGCGCCGCCGGATCGAGGCGCTGCTGGAGCAGGCGCGGCTCGGCAACGCCGACCCGTCGGAGGTCCACCGCGAGCTCGAGCGGTGGGGGCTGTTCGATGAGTACCAGGACCGCTTCTTAGGGCTGTTCAAGCGCCGCTAGGCCCCAATGCGTTGACGTGCATCGAAAACTTTCATTACTAATGCTGACCGTCGACGTGATGGTCCTCACGGTGTTCGGCATGAGCGTGTTCTTCGGGGGGCCGTCGTTCTGGAATGGAGTGGTTCTGACCGGGGGAATGGGGATATTCGCTCTTGGCGTAGTGTCCTTCGTTGCACGCAGCAACACAGTGGCATTCCGGGTGGCCCTCGCCCGGAGCGGATTGCTTGTTGGCGTAGCCCTGTTGCTGGGCACATACCAACTCAGCGGTCTGCTGGCGCTGATACCGACCATGTTGGGCTGGCCCGTTCTAGCACGCACGAGGCCGGCGCAAGGAGGGGCCGCGAGTCGCGTGTAGCCAGTCTTCTCCAGTCTGGCTGGCGCCCCTACACCCGCAATCGAGGGGCGATGGCGCCAGATGCTCCGGCTACCGGAGCCCGATGAGCGGCGGCGGCACGAAGTAGCGCGTCGGGCTTTTGAGGCGTTCCACGGCCTCCGGCCAGTCCGCCGGTCCCGGAGCCACCCACTCCACGTAGCAGGCGCCCGGCGCGGCGTATCCGAGTATGCGGGCGGCCGCCTGTGCGTGCGGAGCGGTGCGGACGAAGCGCTCCATGGCGTCGCGGTCCTCCCACACGCTGAACGACCAGAACTCCTTCCGCCACCACTTCGCCTTGAGCCCTCCGGCGACGTAGCCGTCCGACTCGCGAGCCTGCGCGTAGATGCGCATGGACAGCCCCATGACGTCGATGACCTGGGCGTAGGCCTGCAGCGGCAGGAATTCGGCCACGTGGACGTAGAGCGCGTTGGGGTCGCGTTCTTCGTTCATGGCAACGCGGTGCCCTCGATGGGCAGGTGCCTTGAGTGGTCGGGGCTCTTTGCGCGCACGGGCGGCTCCGGCGGGGCTGGTAGCGCCATTGTACAGAGGCCGCGCTTGCCACTGAGCAACCGGGCCCGCTGGAGGCCTCAGAGCTACCCCTAACGGGTCCAGGGCTGTGCCCTGGCTGGTAGTATGGCGGGCATGGTCGTTTCCCCGCCAACGGAGCGGCGCGTGCTCCGCCTGGACCTCTCCGGCATGGGCCGGCTGGGCGAGGCGCTGGCCCAAGTCGACGGCAAGCCCGTCTACGTCTTCGGCGGCATCTCCGGCGAGAGGGTCGTCGCCGAGGTCCTGCGCGAGCGGCGCGGCTACATCGCTGCGCAGGTCGTCGAGGTCATCGAGCCCTCGCCGGACCGCGTCGTGGCGGCGT
>JADFRC010000164.1 GCA_022561455.1 Chloroflexota bacterium
GCTCGATCGCCGGCATCACGCCGGACACCGAGGGCGCGGACAAGAGCATCGAGGAGGGCGGCAGCCAGATCGAGTACGAGATCGAGGACCCCGCCGTGCTCGACGAGTTCGAGGAGGAGTGCCTGAAGCACGGGGCCACGCCGCAGATGCGGGGCTTCTTCCCTGACCGGAAGAGCTTCAAGGTGAAGCTCCCCGCCTAGGCCGGGGTAGCTCAGGGGAGCGGCAGGTCTATCCAGCACTCCTCCGCCATCGAGCGGTGCGCGGCTTCGAGGAACTCGATGTTCTTCACGCCCGCATAGAAGCCGAGCTCGGGCTCGTCGATCTCGCCCCGGACGAGGCGCACGAACTCCTCCTCGACGGCCCACGAGCCCTCGTACTCGGCCGGTACATCGAGGGGGGCCAGCGCATCGTCGTCCTTGCGGCCCCCGAGCAGGTCTCCGCGCAGCGGGACGACGAGTGTGCCCTCCTCGCCGTAGATCTCGATGCGGTCCTGCCCGAAGAGCGCGGCGCCGCTCTGGATGCACGTCACGACCGCCCCGCCCGCCATCTCCGCGACGACGGTCACGGCATCCGGCATCTCGACGTCGATCTGGGCGCCGCCGGGCTCTTCGGCGCGCCGAGGAGTGAACGTGGCGCCCCATGCCAGCACGCGCCGGGGGTCTCCGAACCAGGGCCGCAGCACGTCCCAGTAGATGCCCAGGTGGAGCGGGTTGATGACGCCGAAGGCGCGGTGGTCCTGCCGCCGGTGCAGCGGTGCGCCGCTCTCGATGTAGCTCGGTGTGAAGTAGTAGCCGAACGCCTGGCGGACGGCGCCGACGTACTCCTGATCGAGGAGGTGCTTCACGTAGCGGCGGACGCCCATGAACGAGGCCGAGGGGACGAGCATGGCCTTGAGGCCCGTGGCCTCGGCCTTGCGGTGCATCGCGCGGGCCTCGGCGAGGCTCACGGCCATCCGCGTCTGGCAGAGGACGTGCTTGCCCGCATCGAGCGCGGCCGTCACGGCCTCGTGGTGGAAGTAGGGCTCGGTGCCGACGAGCACGGCGTCGACGTCGTCGCGCGCAAGCAGCGCCCGCCAATCGCCCAGCGGGTGCGGGATGCCGAACTCGGCGGCGACGCGCTCGGCGCTGGCGAGGCTGCGGTTGGCGACCGCGACGACCTCGACGCCGTCGAGCGCGAGGAGGTTGGGGAGCAGGCGGCGGCGGGTGAAGCCGCCCGCGCCGATGATGCCGATGCGGACTGTCTCCGCCATGCGCCCTCCCGTCTATGACCTGAGCGCGTCAGCCCGCTCCTCTAACGTCGGCGCCCCTCGGGCCCTTCGACCATCCCCCCGTCCCCCTTCCTAGCCAGGAAGGGGGTGATCAAAACTAGAGAAGGGGGACACCCCCTTGCCCCCGGCAGAGGGGCGCGGCCCCTCTGCACTCCCCACCTGACGCATGAATGGGGAGTGACCGAAGCACCCGAGCGGCGCTAGGCCTCGCGCTCGCTCGTTGGGCCTACCTCGCCGGTGCACCAGGGGATGAACGCCTTCATGCGGCAGGGGGCTCCGTGCGCGGCCAGGTCGGCCTCGAAGGCTTCGTGGTTCGCACGCACCTCGTCCTCGTACTCGATCTGCCACCCACCCTCTTTCACGCTCTTGTCGGCCAGCCAGCCGCGGTTGGACCGGGGCTTCATCATGCCCATGCTGCCGGTGTACATGGCGAGGTAGCGGGCGCGCGTCTTGCCGGTGTTGAAGTGCTGGTGGAACATATCGTCCCCCGGCACGATCACCATGCCGCCGACCTTCCAGTCGGCCTTGCGCAGGTCGGAGCGGTCGTCCTTCGTCCAAAGCGTCGAGTAGCCGGCGTCCCCGCTGAGGATCAGCAGGTGGGCGCCGGGTCCGTGGCGGTGCGCCTTCTTGTAGGTGCCGACGGGGAACTCGGAGATGTGCGCCTTGGAGCTGTTCTCGGCCATCTCCAGCATCACGTTGATGCCGCCGGCGCCGCGCTCCTGCCAGCCGTAGAGCGCCATGTCCGGCGCGTTGGGGATGAAGTTGGACTGCCACACACGCTTCTTGTAGAGCTTTCCCGTGCCGCTGAAGTAGTCGTTCTCGGCGTCGAAGCGTCCCTTGAAATAGGAGTCGGTATCGAAGATGAAGTCGAGGTCGTTGAACAGGCGCATCATGGGCGGGGCGGTGGTGACGGAGATGTAGCGGGCCGGCTCCTCGCCGCTGCCGTTGAAGTGCTGGTACCAGGCGTTCAGCGGGATGGCGAAGAGGCTGCCCGCGTGCCACTCGAAGGTCTGCTTGTGGGCCTCGTCCGTCCAGATGTTCGTGGCGCCCCGGCCCGAGATGATGTAGCAGAACTCCTCATAGAGGTGGTGCTCGGGCTCGGACTTGCCGCCTGGGCGGATCTCCACGACGTGCGAGTCGTTGGTCAGATGGTCGTTCGGTATGTTGATGATGGCGCCGGTGCCGCCCTTGCGCTCCCACGGCCCCAGCTCGATCTTGCCGAGGTCCTCGAAGGCGAAGTCCACGATGACGCGGACGCCCTCGCGCTGCTGCCAGCGGGCGTAGCCGTCTCCGGTGATGAACTCATCGAGGTCCTCCGGGGTCGAGGCGACCTTCATGTCCGTGCCCTGCATGACCATCGCGCTTCCTCCTCGGTGTGGCATTGGGCTCAGTGTGGCATCGGGCCGTCGCGCCGGGTCGGCCGAAGGGTACCCCAAGTGGCCGGGCCGCTCAAATGGCGCGACGCGGCCGCATCGTCTCTAGCGCTACCGCGACCAGGCCGTCTTGGGCTTGGGCGCGAGCTCGCCGTCGACGTAGAGCGCGTCCACGCGCTCGTTGAAGAAGCAGAGCATGCCCGCGATCCTGGAGGTCTCGGGCGTGGGGTACGGGTAGTACCAGGCGACGTCCTCCGCCAGCTTCTTTGGTGTCTGCACCGAGTAGTAGAGCGCCTCGCCCTTGTACGCGCACTGGGAGCGCCGCTCGCTCACTCGCAGCAGGTCCATCCGCACGTCGGCTTTGGGCAGGTAGTAGCGGATGGGATGCCCCGGCTCGTACAAGACCACGGGCTCGTGAGACTCCGCGACCGTCTCGCCGCCGACGACCACGCGCACGTGGCGGGAGCTCTTCATGGAGTCGATGCGCTTGAAGGGATCGCGGGCGTGGACGAAGACCTCTTCCTTCTCCTCGAACCAGGCGTCCATGCTCTTCCAGTCGAAGGAGATCTGGTCCTTCAGGAACGAGGCGCCGGGCACGGGGTCCGCGTAGGTCCACGCGGCGTTCTCGGCGACGCGGCCGCCGGCCTCGACGTTGAAGTAGGTGGCGTCGCCCTTGTTCGCGGCGTTCTCGGTGTGGCCGCTCGGCACGAGGCGGTCCATCGCCACGTCCTCGCGGGGGAAGTAGTACTTGGGGGGGCCGCCCTCGCGCAGCAGATGGGCGCGCTTGGAGTCCACGACCGCCACTCCGGCGAGGAAGGCGCGCACCCACTTGGGGCTCAGGTACCAGCGTGGGGCGACCGCCACTTCCAGGCGGTAGGTCGGCTCGGTCTCGTGCGTCTGCGTCATGTC
>JADFRC010000165.1 GCA_022561455.1 Chloroflexota bacterium
TCGTCGTTGAGCTGCGCGCTGCCGGCGATGGGGTGCCAGTAGCGCCGCATCAGCTCGCCCATCGGCGTGCCGGGGCCGACCTGCGTGAGGCGCTCGTTCTGCTCGATGGTCAACATGGGGCTGCTCCCGGTTGGCGGACTGCGTTACGAGGCGGAGACGCTCTTGAACTTGTAGTCCGGGTCGGTGTAGCAAACGTCGGGCATCCCCGAGGTGAGATCGCGCTTGGCGAGCTCCTCCTCGAAGACCTGGCGGATCCACGGGTCCTCGTCGACGTAGTCGATGTTGATCTCGGTCGAGTTACCCTGCGCATCCTCTTCCTTGCCGATGAACTGCACGGGCGGGTGGAGCGCCAGGTAACGCGCTGGCTTGTCGCCGAGGTTGAAGTGCTGGTGGAACCACTGGTCGGGCGGGGTCAGCGCGCTTCCCTCGTGCCAGCGATAGATCTTCTTGTCGCCCTCGCCGCCCTGCGGCCACATGATGGAGAAGCCGTCGCCGGCGGGGATCACGATGAGGCGCCCCGGGCCGTGACGGTGCGCCTTCTTATACGTATACGCGGGGAAGACCGACATGTGACACGACATCTCCGAGCCGGGCACGTACATATAGACCGACCCGCCCCCCGCCCCGCGGCCGCGAGACTCGACCAGCTTGTCCCACGCCAGCAGGTCGGGATAGAAGTTGCCGCGCCAGACCTGCCCGCCGACGGAGCCCCATGCGCTGCCGAACTCCTTGACGATGTCCTTGGCCTCGGAGAAGAAGTCCGCGTCGGCGTCGTCGATCAGGCTGTCGTTGGTCTGGGGGTTGTTGAAGAAGAAGCTGGGGTCGGGGATCACGCTCATGGCGATGGGCAGGTAGTTGAAGTGCAGCAGCCGGACGGCCTTGTCGCCCTCCATGTTCCGGAGCTCGCACCAGGAGTTGCGGGGGATGATGAAGACGCTCTTGGCCGACCACTCGAAGTCGCGGCGGACCTCGGCCGAGCGGCCCCAGACCGAGGCGAACCCCCGTCCGTTGAGCACGTACACCATCTCGTCGACGCCCAGCTTGAATGGCTTGAGCGTGCCGCCTGGCGGGATCTCCTGGACGCGCGCCTCCGTGACGCCGCCCATGTCGGTGAAGCGGATGAATGCGGCATCGCAGCCGCGCAGTGCCCAGTGGTCGAGCTTGAGCGTCCGCAGGTCCTCCACATAGCAGTCGTCGTAGAGGGGCACGCCGCCGTCGGCCTGCTCCTCCATCCAGTTGTCGTGCGTGAAGTAGCTGCGTACCATCCGCGCCCTCCCCAGAGCGTCGCCCCTGGTGGGCGACGGCCGATAGTGTAATACGCCGCCGACGCGGCGGCTACCGGCCCGCCGTGAGCCGGAGGCCGTCGTCCGACGCGCCACTTGCCTCCCCACGGGGAACCAGCTTCGGCTTTCAGCACCTATCCGGACCGTACCAACGGATGGGCCTCTCTACTACTTTCGGGTGAGTGACTAGTACTTTCGTACGATTTTCAGGCGTTTTCACGCTCGTAGCCTCTGCTGGAACGTTTCTTGGGCTATGGTTGTCTGTCCCGCTCAGGGGAGAGCGGGTGCTGGGGGATTCTGATGTACAGAAGGCAGGCGCTGCTGGCCGGTGTCCCAACTCATCTGACCTGGGAGCGATACTGCGGCTTCCTCGACCTTTCGACGCCCGCATTCATGCAGGTCCAGCGCCGCCGGTTGACGGAGACGCTCCCGGCGCTCGCGAAGTCGGGCATCGGAAGGACGTTCCTCGACGGGCGCAACGTCTCCACGGTCGAGCAGCTCCGGCGCGTCGCTCCCCTCACCAGCTTCGACGACTACCGCAGCTTCTTCCAGCCGCTCATGTCGATCACGCTGCCCGAGCCCCCCATCTTCTGGGCGAAGACGAGCCGCCTGAACCTGGATCAGGCGATGATCCCCTACAACCAGACCGCCTTCGAGCACCTGATGGACGGCTCCGTGGCCGCGTTCCTGCTGGCCGCGGCCGACGGCAGAGGCGAGACGCGCCTGGAGCCACAGGACCGCGTGCTCTACAACTTCCCACCGAGCCCCTACCTCTCCGGCATGCTCGCCCAGGGCTTGACCGCGCTGGTCCGGCTGCGGCCCGTGGTGGACTTCGATGAGGCGGAGGAGCTCGACTTCCAGGACAAGGTCGCCCTCGGCTTCGAGCGCGCGCTCCGTGGTGGCGTGGACGTCGTGGCGTCCATGCCGAGCGTGCTCTTGAAGATGGGCGAGTCCTTCGAGCAGCGCTCGAAGGGCCGCTCCGCGCTCGGTCTGCTGCGGAACCCCCGGGTCGCTTGGCGCATGCTCGCCGCGCTCCTCAGGAGCAAGCGGGAGGGCCGCTCGGTGCTGCCCAAGGACATCTGGAAGCTCAAGGGGCTCGTGTGCTGGGGCACCGACACCGGCATCTATCGCGACCAGATCCGCCACTACTGGGGGTGCGACCCCTACGAGTTCCTCGCCATCACGGAGGGCGGCATCCTCGCGATGCAGAGCTGGACCCGCGAGGGCATGACGTTCGTGCCCGGGACCAACTTCCTGGAGTTCATCCGGGAGTCGGACGCGCTCGCGTGGGACGGCACCGGCTCATCGGAGCTGACCACGTGCCTGTTGGACGAGATCGAGCCGGGGGAGCGCTACGAGGTCGTCATCACCTCGTGCGTCGGCATGCCTTTCCTGCGCTACCGCACGGGCGTCTTGGTCGACGTGCTCGCCACCGAGGACGAAGCGGCCGGCATCTCGCTGCCGCAGGTGCGCCCTTGCGGCCGCGTCCACGACCTGATCGATATCGCCGGCTTCACGCGGCTCGATGAGGGCACGATCGCCGCGGCCATGCGCGACGCCGGGCTCTCGCCGTTCACGTGGACGGCGCGGCGCGAGTACGAGGGGCCCGACCCCATCCTTCGCGTGTACATGGAGCGCAACGGCCGCGACGAAACGGACGTCGTGGTCGCGCTCCACCGCAGCCTGCTCGACCGCGACAACTACTACCGCGACCTCCAGGAGATGCTCGCCATCCGGCCCTTGCGGATCGCGGTGGTCGAGTCCGGAGCGTTCCGTGCCTACGCATCGGACCGCCGCGCCCGCGGCGTGGACCTCGACCGCCAGAGCGTCCCCCACATCAACGCGACCGACGAGGAGATCGAGGATCTGATGCTCACGAGCCGGGCCCTCGTCGAAGCGGCGCCCACGCTGGTGCCCTAGCTCTCATGTCGATCTATCTGCTCCTGCCGCTCGTCGCTCTGGGCGCGAACCTGGTCCTGGCGCTCTTCGCGTGGAGAGGGCAGTGGCACGCCAAGGGTGGCCGTCCCTTCGTCCTGTTCCTGCTGAGCATGGCCATGTGGGGCGGTCTGCTCTATATGATGCGCTCGAGCGTGAGCCTGACAGACGCCTACTTCTGGGACAAGCTCGTCTTCGTGGACCTCGCGCTCACCACCGTCCTCTTCCTCCACTTCACCTACTCCTTCGCCGGTCTCGCTCCGGCCAAGCTGGTCATGCCGGTCGCGTACGCCGCCATGGC
>JADFRC010000042.1 GCA_022561455.1 Chloroflexota bacterium
GGATGCTACGATTGCGGCGCACGCACGGGGCCGGGGTGGCGGAACGGGAGACGCGGCGGACTTAAAATCCGCTGCCGCGCAAGCGGCGTGTGGGTTCGACTCCCACCCTCGGCACCAGATGGTGGCCACAAAGCGAGGCCCTGGGCGTCTATGGCCCAGGGCCTCAATAGTTCCATTTCTAACGCTGTTCTAACCCGAGCCTGTCGGAACCGGTTCTTGAGACATAACCGCGTCGAATGCGGCTGCAGCATCGTTTTGGAGGCTGTCTGCAACGTGCGAATAGAGATCGCCGGTAATCGCGATGGAGCTGTGACCCAAGCGCTCCTGCACCACCTTGAGGTGCTGGCCGCTGAGCAGCAGAAGGCTGGCATGGCTGTGGCGCAGGCTATGGAAGTGGGCCTTCGGTAGACCGACCTTATTGGCGATCCGCTTCAAAACCCTTGGACACGGTGGACGGGCTGAGGGGCGCTCCGGTCGCGGCATCGCAGAACACGAGCGTGTCGGCATCGAACGGCAAGACCTCAGCTCGGGTGTTCTGACAGTCGCCGTCTACGTCGATCCAGTGCCGCCAATCGTCGCGGTCGTACCGCGGTAGGCCAGCGGGAATCTCCGAAATGGTCAGGGATAGAGGGACCGTGCGGTCTGCGCTGGCGGGGCTGGCGGTGGCATCAGCGGCGACGGCATCAATACCAAGCTCTGCGGCGGGCGAAGGCGAGCCTGTGACAGGCGAACACGCAGCAAGCGCTAGAAGCAGAACCAGCACTCCGAGTTTCACGGGAGCCAGGCCAATTCCTCACGCAACTCGTTCACCTCGCCCGCTAGCTGGTTGAACTCTTCGGCCGTCTGATTCCGCGACCGGACGACCTCATTCAGGTCGGCGATGGTTTCACTCCTCAGAACGTTGTGCGTGTTCCACTGAGCTCGGAGCTCCTCGTAGGCATCGAACACATCTGGTGGCAGGATCAAGTTTGGGTACGAGGCCTGAATGGCGTCAATCTGGCGCTGATAGACCGCCGCCGCCTGCTCTTGCACAGAAATCAGGGACCTGAGCTGGGCGTCCGTGGACGAGTCGCTGTCCAGCTTATCTTCGAGTCGAGCCAGCTCGGCTTCAGCCTCGGCGATCCGCAGCTCCGTCGGCCCACGGAGGCGCTTCGATCGCTGTTCCTCCGTTAGATGGAACTGGTCTTGTTCTTGATTCTCCAACTCCAGCGCGAGGTTCCAGCGGGAGGACATAGCCTCGCAATCTACGAATCGTCCGGAATAGTCAGTAGCCAACTTGTGCTTGAAGGCCTCCATCCGGCTGATGGATATGTCTACGTGGCGCCGTTCGTGGACAGTGACATCATCTTTGAAAGCCTGCCATCGACCCAATAGACCAGGGATGATGAGCGCTGAGGGGTTCGAATGTCTCGGCAGGGTTACCACTGTGCTCAAAACGATTTCGGCGGACTCGATTTCGCAGCGACCGAAGACTCCCCGGGATTCCACGTAATCTAGCGACAGCCGTGTGTCGGCCAAACCCGCCGTGAACTGTCCAGCAGTCTCCGACCTTGATGACGGGCCATTCGCTTCTAGAGAATCGAATATCTCGGTGGTTGTTGTCCCATCGACTACGTAGTACACGGTATCCACCGAGGTTGTTAGGCGGATGCGGAATGGGTTAGGAACGGGACCGCTAGACTCCACCGCGGACGTTGCGGTCGGCGCAGGGGCATCCACGATGGCCTGGGCTTCAGCAGCGGCCACGTCGCGCGCCTCCGCGGTCGCGATGATGGCGATGACAGCATCGACGGTGGCCTGGGTTTCCACCGGACCGCTCGGCGCACAAGCCGTCATCGCCAGGACGGCTCCCGCAATAGCGAGCAGTGACCGTAGAACTCTCAACAGTGCTCCATCATCTCGCGCATCGCTAACCTACTGCAGCGAACGCCCGACGGAGAGCCAAAGGAAGCGGTCCCCGGACCCTCTCTCTGACCTAGGTCAGTGCCGCTCTGGTTCGTCTCCGGCTTCCTTCGTGAGTGGCACCGCTCCGAGTACTCGTTTCTAACGCGTTTTCTAACGCATTGGGCATCAAGTCCGGACACCGCGTAGCATATCGTGGGATATGCTCATCCTGAGATTCGTCGTAACGGCCTAGTGCGCGGCAGACAGCGGTACGGAGCAGCAGGCAGGTGGTCGCTCTTAAAATCCGCTGCCGCGCAAGCGGCGTGTGGGTTCGACTCCCACCCTCGGCACCATCGTGGCCGATAGACGCGCCTACAGCCCGTAGAAGCGCCGGGGGTTGTCGTCGAGGATCTTGCGGGCGACCTCGGACGGGATCTCTTCGCTGGCGGCTTTGCGCTCGATGATGTCGAGCGCGTCAAGCTCCGCGGACTGGTCGGCGTGCGTGTAGTCGGTGCCGACCATCAGGCGGTCTTCCGTCCCGAACTGGAGGATGTACGGGAGGTCGTCGGTGCTGTCGCAGGCCACGTAGAAGTGGGAGTTGCGGAATAGGTCCTCTTTGAAGTCGAAGGGGCGGAAGGTCAGTTTCAGGTGCTTGGCCGCGAGGTCGGCGGACAGGAACGGCACCCAGGAGGCGCCGGTCTCGATCCAGCCGATGCGGAGCTCGGGGTAGTCGTCCGGGACGCTGCTCATCGCCAGGTCGGTGAAGGCGGAGATGGCGTTGAGCTTGCCGCTGAGCTCCGACGGCCCTCCCGTGGGCGGGTTCCCGGTCCCGGTGTGGATGCAGATCGGCATATCCAGCCGGCTGGCCTCCTCGTAGAGCGGGAAGAAGTAGGGGTCGCTGGCCGAGCGGCCGCATTCGACGCCCTTCTTGAAGACGCCGCACGCTCCGTGGTCCTTCGCCCAGCGAAGCTCATCGAGCGCCTCGTCCATGCTCATCATGGGCATGAGCGCCACCCACCGGAGCCGGCCTTTGCTGTTTTCCGTCTTCTCGGCGATCCAGCGGTTGTAGGACTTCGTGAGCGCCAGCTCCACCTCCGCCCGGCCGGTCATCCCTTGCAGGAAGACCGTTGGGTAGAGCACCTGCACGTCGATGCGCAGCTCGTCCATGTGGCGCAGCCGGGCGTCGACGTCGAGCAGCTCGCGGGTTGCCTTGACCGTCCCGGTGCGCTCGTCGTCCCGCCAGCGGCGGAGCCGGGGATAGCCGTCGATCAGCCAGAGGCGGTGGGGGCGGCGGTCGTTCGGGACCGTCGCGGTGCCGGGGTCGAGCGTGATCGGCCGGAACCGCTCGTCTGCTCCGTCCAGGTACTCCCAGGTGGCCTCCGTCTCGTCGACGTGCGCATCGGCATCGACCCTCATCGTGCATCCTCCGCGACCGCGATGGTGGGGCAGCGCGATGGTAGCCCGCCCGCGAGCCGTGTCAAGCGCGGAAGCCGTTGTGCCAGTGCGTGCCGTCGCAGAAGGGCTTGTTGCGGGAGCCGCCGCACCGGCACAGCGCGAACCGGGCGCGGACCTCATACGACGTGCCGTCCTCGGAGACCACGGGTATGCGGCCGACGACGAGATACGGGCCGTTTTTCGAGGCCGTGATCCCCGGCTCGCGCTCGGCCTCGACCGGCGCCACGGAACCCGCCAGCGCGTAGGAGAGCGCCCCGGAGGGGCATGCCGCGACCTGGCGGGCGATGGCCTCGGCCCGCTCGGCCGTGGCGTCGATCCACGGCTCGACGCCGAGCTTGAACACGCTCGCGAGGTTGTCCGTGCAGTTGCCGATGTGCGCGCAGATCGAGCGGTCGTCGTAGATGGCGATGCCGTCGCCGTCGTAGACGTCGCGCCGCGCCTCGGTCGTGCCGCGGTCGGCCACCTCGGTGCCGTCGTACGGCTTCCGCAGGTGCGTGTTGTCGCAGTACGGCTTGTTCGACGAGCCTCCGCAGCGGCACAGGTACACCACCTCCTCGGTCTCCGCGGCGGGCGCGGCGTTGGCCCGCCGGACCGGGACCCAGCCATCGACCTGATAGGGGCCGTTGCTCGTGGGCGTGATGCGGGGTCCGGTGGGCTCACTGACCAATGTCGTACCTCCATGCGCTGTGGCCGACGGGCGGGCTCATCGTGCTCAGTGTGCGTTAGGAGCGCCACGACGCGCCCCACCCGTTCGGGGAGGCTCGCGGCATCAGAACGACCGCCATCTTGGTTCTGGCTGATCGTGCGCCCTCCGCGTTGACGGCGCCAGGCGGCGGTGGTAAGAACGGGGCGGCCCGCCGCCTGGCGGACGCCCGAAAGGCCGGAAGAGGCGCGGCATGAACAATCCACCCTATGGCCCCGACGACCTCAAGGAAGCACCGCTGAGCGGGCCGGACTTCCTCAAGCTCCTGAGCGAGGAGCGGCAGCGGCAGTACCCCGGCCCACCGCCCTTCTACGATGCGCTTTCGAAGGGGACGCTCGGGCGCGAGATCGTCCAGCTCTGGGTCAAGAACCAGTACGCCTACTGGGACAGCGACCTCGTCTACAGCACGGCCGCCATCTTCTGCAAGACCAACGAGGAGGACACGAGGACGCACATCCTCCGCAAGATGGTCTGCATCGAGGGCAAGGAGATCGTCAACGACATCAACGGATGGACGACCCCGGCCTACGAGGAGCTGTGGCTCCGCCTCGGCGAGGCGCTCGGGGTGAGCCGCGGCGAGGTCGCCGCGTGGAGCACGTTCACGCGCACCTACTTCGCCACCTCCACGCTGCGGCTGCTGTCGCGCTACTGGGAGTGGACGTGGCTGGACGGGCTCGCGGGCATGTACGCGGGCGACCTCTTCGGCCGGGACTACCTCGGCGCCGCCCGCGAGGGGCTCGAGCGCCACTACGGCCTCTCCGGCGGCGCCCTCGCTTTCTTCGACGCCTACGTGGGCGACGTGAGCGAGGACATCGGGTGGGAGGAGGAGGCGCTGGCGTACTGGGCCTGCACGCGCGAGCGGCAGCTGACGGCGGCGCGGGCCTTCCGCAACCGGCTCGACATCGAGTACCAGATGGTGCTGCCGCTGCACGCGGCGGCCTCGGGCACGACGCCGCTCCAGGTACCGGCCGGTACGAAGCCAGGGGTCTAGATAGGCCCTCTGGGATAAGGAACAGGGCGAGGAACAGGAGGCAGCGCATGGCAGCCAGCAAGAGCGAGACCCAAGCGGCATCACCCGAGGAGTTCGTCGCGCAGCTCGAGCGCATCCGCACCGAGTTCCTCGACGGCGCGTCGCCCTGGGGCCGGGGGCGCGGGGGCGGCCCGCAGACGAAGGAGCAGATCGCGGAGGGCAAGCGCAGGAGCCACGTGGGCGCCGACGGCAACCACCGCTTCGAGGGCGAGCGCTATCTGGGCGCGCAGGACAAGACCATCCGCCGTAAGCAGCTGCGCAAGCTCGTGGACGAGGGCGGGCAGACCTCGGTTGGCGGGCCCCTGCCGAGCCACCCGGCGCTGAGCAAGTGGCACTCGCACGAGTTCGGGCTGAGCGACGAGGAGATCGCCGAGCTGGAGATGCAGGACATGAGCGCCGAGTCGCTCGTGTCGCTCGGCTGGTGGTACCTCCTCCAGCGGTCGTCCCCCTGGTCGGTCGCCCTGGGCAGCGCGCTCGTGGGCGAGGGCTCCAAACGGCTCCCCGGCGCGGTGGAGCACTTCACGCTGCTGATCGACGAGGCGCGTCAGGAGTACGCCAAGATGGGCATCGAGAACATCGAGAGGGCCGTCCAGCTCATGATCGAGCACGCGCCCTTCGGCGTGGACCTGGAGCACGCGATGTTCGCCGAGGAGATCGTCAAGGAGTTCGTCGACACGCCGGAGCTCCAAGACGAGATGCGCCGGGCGTTCACACTCACGCTCGCCCGTAACTCGCGGGGCCGTATCTAGCGTTGTCCTGGATCGCCATCGCGCTTATCGCCGCGGCCGTCTCCGCAGTCGTCAGCATCTTCGACAAGACGGTCATCCACCGCTACGCGAGCTCGCCGCTCACCCTCCCGCTGCTCATCGGCATCGCGCAGACGGCCGTTGGGCTGAGCGTGCTCGCGGTCGTTCGGACGCCGCCCGAGGCGAGCGCGCAGGCCGTCGGGTGGGCGGTCGGCTCGGGCGTGCTCTTCGGCCTCGGCGGCCAGATCCTCATCCGGACGCTGTTCACGCAGGAGGTCTCCCGCACGATCCCGGTCTACCAGACCTTCCCGGTCTTCGCGGCGCTCATCGCGGTGGTCTTTCTCGACGAGGTCGTGACGCCCGCGCAGTGGGTGGCGATCGGGGCGACGGTCGCCGGGGCGGCCGCGCTGTCGGTGCGGACCGGCGCCGGATACAAGACGCTGTTCCTCCACCGGACCTTCGCCGTGCTGATGGTGGGAAGCCTGCTCACCGGAGCCGCCCACGTCACCGGCAAGGTGGCCGTGGACGAGCTGCCGGTCCTCTACACGCACGGCCTCCGCATGCTGGCGCTGGGCCTGGTGTTCCTCGCCTTCAACCTCCGCGCCGCGCCGATGCGGGAGGTCGCGGGCTTCGTCCGCGAGCGCAGCCCGGCGCTGCTCTTCGTCGGTGTGAACGAGCTCCTGATAGCGAACGCGAGCCTGCTGCTCACGCTGTGGGCGCTCTCGCTCGGGCCGGTCTCGCTGGTGAGCGCGCTCATCGGCACGCGGGCGCTCTACGTCGTCGCCTTCAGCACCGGGCTCGCGCTCGTGTGGAAGGGGGCGCTGGGTGAGGAGACATCGCGCCAAGCGGTCGCGGTGAAGGTGGGCTCGACGGCGGTGATCGTGGCGGGGGTCGCGGGCATCGCGCTCTAGCGCTTTCGTCTCGCTCCCCTAGTCGACGCGCTCGGCTGGGCGTGGCCGTTCGCGGGCGTGACGAACATTGGCTTATTCGCGTAGGACCCACGAGGCGCGAAAACCGCAGTTAACCCGCCGAGCTGCGAGGGCGACCGTAACCAACCGGAAGACCAGCCGCCTGGCCTTCTGCTGGCCCTTGTCCTCCCCATCCGCGTTGAACCGTGCGGCGACCTCGCCGCGTCCCGCTCGACCAACTCGATCTTGCCGAGCGTGGGCAAGGCGGAACCACAGACCGGCCACCGGGAACTTTTGGGCGGGCGTCACCGTCATGAATAGTGAACCAACCGCAAGAACCCGCTAACCGAGGAGGACCGCAATGAGGAATAAGTGGCTGATAACTCTGGTGGGCTTGACCATCGCTTTTGCCGCCATTACCGGTGGGAGCTTTGCCCTGGCGGGTGAGGGGACCGACGCCCCCGACGTAGGTGAGCCGTCCGGTGATGGGCCCGTGGCCACCAGCATCGACGACATAGATCCAAACGAGTGCAACTGGATCCACAACATCACGGCATGCAACGACACGCCGGTCATCGGCCCCGATGGAGAAGGCGTCATCAAACCCGACATTTCCCGCGGCGAGCCGTCCGCCACCAGCATCGACGACATAGATCCAAACGAGTGCAACTGGATGCACAACCGCGCGGCATGCAACGACACGCCGGTCACTGGCCCCGATGGAGAAGGCGCCATCGAACCCGACATTTCTGTCGGCGAGCCGTATCCGATGCCGACCGCGGACAAGCCATGCGTCCCCATGGCCGTCGTTACCATAACCTCCGAAGGGGAGGTCTCTTGCCTGGACCTCGCCCCCGACACCGGCGACGACCAGGGCCAGGTGAGTCCGGCAGGGCCTCCTGTAGCCGAACCGGTCCGGTAGACCAATACACCGTTAGGAGAGGCGGGCCACGGCGGCTCGCCATGGCACAGAGCTGACAGGAGGCATGAAATGTGGGAGCTATGGGTTGTGTTGATGGTGGTCGGCGCTTGGGTGCTCGCAGCTGGGTCGGCTGGCTTCGTAGGCTCGTTCTTGGTGCAACGCCTCCGTGACCGTCAGGTGGCGAAGCGCGTTGCGAAGGATCTCGTTGACCCAAGCGGCGTCGAACGACCCGTGACCGCCGAGCCCGGCGTCGCGCCCGCAGCCAACCCGGCCTTGGTGCTCGTGCGAGCCAGTGGGCCCGCTTTCGCGGACCGCGAGATGGCCCACGCGACGAGCGCAACTGCCTAGACGATCGAACCTAGGAGGTACGACATGGACTGGGGCCTCATCTTCCAAGTGACTTTGGCGGTACTGGGTGTCGCGTTGATGGTTGGTGGCATCGTCGCCTACCGCGGCAGCGTGAGGACCGGCGTGCGCTCGTTCGCTGCCGCAGGGATCGCCTCCGGGGTGGTCATGCTGGCCATCGTTGTCATGACGGTCCCTGCGTACAGCACCAGCGACGGACCGCCAGGTCCCGTCATCGACCTCACAGACGGGTCACCTCCCCCGGGTTCCATTAGCGGCGTCGGTCCTGGCATATCGATCGGCGAAGCATTCACCTCGAATCTCACGGGTCCACTGCTGATAGTGGAGTCCACAGACTCTAGTTTCAGCATCGGCGTTGTCGAGCTGGCGATCGCATTGGGCGTGATCGTCCTAACAGTCGCGTTGGTAGTGGGTGGCGTTGTCGTGTACCGCAGAACCAACGAGGCCGTAGAGCGGAGGGCGGGCGCGGTCGCCGTTGCGGGCGGCCTTTTGATCCTGGTAACGATCGTGCTGGCAGGCGTCGTGCCCGCTGCCGCATCGGTGATGTGGCCCCTGGTGTTCATCGAGCTGGGCCTGTTGGGCACCGCGTTCTGGCTGTGGATGCTCATCGACTGCGCCATCAACGAGCCCAACGGTGGAAACGACAAGCTCATATGGGTACTGATCATCCTTTTCCTGCAGGTTCTTGGAGCGGCCTTGTACCTGCTCGCAAGGCGGCCACAGCGGCTCGCCCTGGCGCAGAGCTGAGGGGAGACATGACATGACGGAGCTATGGGTTACGTCGATCGTGGCCGGCTCTGGGGTGCTGGGAGCTGGCTTGGCTGGCTTCGTCGCCTCGTTCTTGGTGCCGAGCCTCGCTGATCGTCAACTCGCGATGCGGGTTGGGGAAGAGCGCTTTGGCCCAAACGACGTCGGACGGCCCGAGACCACCGAGCCCCGCGTGGGGCCCGTAACCAGCTTCGCGCCGGCTAGCGACGGAGTCGAGGATCGTCGCCGTCGGGCTCGACCTTGAGAGCAAGACGGCTGCATTCTAGGAGAGACTAGCTACAGCTTGTTCGGACGACAAGAGCTGGCGTGGCTGTTGCCGCCGGTCCAAGCACCCAGCCGGCGTAGCTAGTTTGCACACCTACCGGCCACTGCCAACAGCGGCGTGTCCACCGCCGAACGACGGTGGTTCTTGGCGCCATCCCCCGGCCAAGACGAGCGCCTAGCCCGACGCCGGACGGAAGAGGCGCCACAGCATCGCCCAGCGCAGCCGCTTCCACGCCTCCTGGGCGTCGCGCAGGTCGGACAGCGGCACGCCACGCCCACGGTAGCGGCGGCGGACGTAGGCCCGCGCGACGTAGTCGACTTCGCGCTCGAAGCCGGGCACCTGCCGCCCGAGCGCCGCTGCATACTCATACGGCGTCTGGTGGGGGCGCTGTGGGAAGCCGAGCACCGTCGCGAGGCGCAGCATCTTCGCGTAGATCTCGTCGGCCACGCCGAACCTCCGGAGTCTCCACCACGCGCGGTACCACACGACGAGCACGACCAGCCCGGCGGCGCCCAGGAACGAATACAGGATCGCCTCCCCGTTGAGGGAAGTGCCGCCGCTCGGGCGGAACTCGCCGATGAACTCGTCGTCGTCGTCGTCCTCCGCGAACAGGCCGCCGATGAGCTCCGGCGAGATCAGCACATTGGGAGGCACGACGGTGTCGCCGCGGCCGAACTCGACGGCGTTGGGGGGCGTCGGCTCGAAGGGGATCCAGCCGTAGCCGGGGAAGTACGCCTCGACCCAGCTGTGGTAGTTGAGGTCCAGCACCTCGAACGGACCGGTCCCGCCCTGGCGGCTCCCGCTCGCATAGCCGAGCACGTAGCGGGAGGGGATGCCCAGCGTGCGGAGCAGCACCGCCATGGACGATGCGTAGTAGTCGCAGTAGCCCTGGCGGAGGTCGAACAGGAAGTAGTCGACACCGTCCCGGTCCTCCGGCGGCGCGCCGATGTCGAGGTTGTAGGCGAACGTGATGACGTGGTCGCGCACCGCGATCGCCTGGTCGTAGGGGTTCTCCTCCCCCCCGGCGACGATCTGGGCAAGGTCGTAGACGCGGCCGGGCAGCGTGGGGGGGAGCTGGAGGTACGTCTCGGTGACCGCGTCTGGATACTCGAGGGGGGCGTCGCGCAGGTCGTCGGGCGTCGCGAACGACTCGCTGCCGGCGCCCGCGTACCGGAGGTTGGTCCGCGTGGGGAAGAACTCGCGGCCCTCGCCGTAGCGCACCTGGAGGATGTCCTCGGGGGTGCCGGGCGGGACCAGCGCCTCGGCGGTCCGGTCGTAGCGGACGGGCAGCCCACCGCTGAACAGCGTGTCGGTGGCGGCGCGGACGCGGAAGAAGTGCTCGTTCGTGACGCGCTTCTCGTCGGCGGGCGCCTCCGTGTCGAGCATGTCCACCCAGTCGGCATCCTCGACGGTGTCCCAGCCCGCGCCGGTGTAGTTGGTGTAGGTCCGGGCGCGCCAGTACGTGCCCCGGTCTCCCGACACGGTGAAGAGGAGCTCGTCCGTCAGGTTCGGGTTGCCGCTGAAGTACGTCTCGTCTTCGAAGACGATCGTCTTGTACGAGAGCCGCGACGGCAGGCCGTTGAACATCCGGCTGAAGTGCCCCTCCACCGTCTCCACGGTCTCCTGTGCCGCGCCCGCGAGCGCACGCAGCGGCCTGGCCTCGCTCGTGGGCACGAAGGAGATCGCGAGCACGACGCCGAGCCCGAACAGCAGGACGGCCGCCGACTGGGAGAGGACGACCGTGGCCTCGAAGGAGAGCTTGCGGGCGCGCCAGCTCACCAACCGCCGGACGGTGCTCATGTGGATCAGCAGCAGGACGCTTGCCCCCATGAACAGCGCGAGCCACCGCTCGGTCGGGCCGGACATGTTCCCGAGGACGAACGACAGCACGAGGCCGCCGACCAGCACGCTGCTCCACCCCTGCCTCCGGCGCAGGGCATACCACCCGGCGCCGAAGCCGAGCGCCCAGAGCAGCGCCAGGATGAAGATGCCAAACTCGACCACGCCGCCGCGGAGCTCTTCGGTGAACACGCCGCTGAACCAGTAGTCCAGCTCTCGCCCGAGGCTGAACACCCGCGCGAGGACACCGAAGGTGGGTGTCATCGCCAAGGCCGAGAAGGCGACCACGACGGCCCCGGCTCCGGCGGCCAGCAGGTGCGCACGCCACGCGGACCACCCGGCACGCGCGAGGACGACGGCGAGCGCCAGACCGAGCAGCGCGACGAGCGTGGCCGGCGGCATGTTCTCAACCCACCGCGCCTGCTGGATCGGCCATGCGACGGCCAGCGCCAGGAGGGCGGCGAGCGTCACCGTGAGGCCGTCCCCACCGACGTACTGCTCCCACGCCGAGTAGGTCCGTGCCGCCGGTGCGTTCACGGCAAGATGCTCGCGAGGCCGGCTTCGACCGCGCCGGGAGAGCCGTGCAGCCGGTGGTCCAGCCGCTGCGGTATCTCGTCGCCGCGGTGCACCACGTACGCCTCGATCGCCGCGCCCGGGACGCGTATCTGCTCGATACCATCGGGGCGCTCGGCGCGCGCACCGTCCTCGAAGCTCGCGGGGTCCAGCAGCACCGGCACGACGCCAGCGCCGGCGGCTTGGAGCTTCGTGGCGGCAGCCGAGACCAGGTCGAGCGGCGACGGCGAGACGATCACCACGCTCGACCCGCCGGCGATCTCCTCGGCGGTCGCCGCGGCCATCTCGGTGAGCGAAGCCGCGCGTCCAGGCTGGATGAGCGCCAACGCCTCGAGGGTGCGCCCGAGCTGCGTCACGCCAGACGCCGGCTTGAAGGTGAGCTGCTCCTCCCCGGCGACGGTGAGACCGACCGGCATGCCCCCGTCGATGAACCGCTTGATGATGGAGGCGGCGACGGTGACGCCGTACTCGACGGTGCTCTCCGTGCCGGACCCGGCCTGCACGTCGCTGTGGAGGTCCAAGAGCACCCACACCGCGTCGAACGGGCCCGAAGGCTCGCGGTCGAAGAGCTTGACCATGAGCTTGCGTGCGCGAGCGGTCGCCGGCCAGTGGATGTGCCCCATGCCGTCGCCCGGCACGTACTCCCGGATGCCGCCCGCGACCGGGCTCAGCATGAACGTCCGGCCCTCGTTGGCGCCCTCCGTGAAGCCCTGGCCCGCGGGGACGAAGAAGCCAGGCAGATCGAACGTCGCGGGATAGACGAGCGCCGTCTCCCGCTTGCCGAGACCAACCGATCGCGTGAAGAGGCCGAGTGGGTCTCGGGCGGTCACTTCGATCTCGCCGTACTCGTACACGCCGCGGCGCTCGCAGTGCTTCTCCACCGTCCAGGTCGCGGTCTGGTACGGCCAGAGCGTCACGACCCTGCCGCTGGAGCCGAACGGCGTCGTGCGGTGGTCGGCCTCCAACAGCAGCTTCGGCCACCAGTGCAGGCTGCGGAGGTGCAGCTCCTCGACGAGCGTCTCGCCGACCTGGAGGAAGGGCGTGATGCGGCGCACGCCGCCCTCGAGCTTGCGCGCGGCGAGCACGCTGCTGACGTACCCGAACAGCGGGACCGCGAGGAGCGCCAGCAGCAGCCGCTGGACCGTGACCGATCCGGTGGCCAGCGCGAACACGAGGAGAACCGCCGTGAGGAGCGCCCACAGGACCCGAGCTTTCAGACCGCCACCTCTTTCTCTGGCCCCAGAGCCCCGCTACCGGCCTTGCCCGAAACCGCAACTCCTCTTGGCAGAGCGTCAGCGCCCCACGACCGCCTCGACCATCCCCCCGTCCCCCTTCCTCCCAGGAAGGGGGTGATAAAGCCAACGACGGGGGACTGCGCTGTATCCCCCGACAATGGGCGTGCCCCCGGCATAGGGGCTCTGCCCCTCTGCACTCCCCCCGGTGCGTGAATAGGGTTGTTGACGCGATGCTCCCGGTACCTCGGACGCCCCTCCGCTAGTCGCCGGGAATCGCGCCGGGGACCGGGACGCGTTCCAGCAGCTCGGCTATCACCTCGCGCGTGGTCTTCCCACGGATCCTCGCCGGCGAGGAAAGGATCACGCGGTGGCCGAGGGCCGGGTACACGAGCTCCTTGACGTCGTCCGGCAGGGCGTAGTCGCGCCCGTCGAGCAACGCGCTTGCCTGGGCCAGACGGTACAGCGCGAGCGAGCCTCGCGGCGAGGCGCCCAGGTAGAGGTCGGGGTGGTTCCGCGTCGCCTCGACGACCGTGACGATGTAGTCCCGGACCGTCTCCTCGACGTGGATGTCCTTCACCGAGCTCTGGAGGGTCGCGAGCTCCGTCTCGCTCACGACCTGCTCGATGCTGTTGATCGGGTGCTCGTAGCGTTGGGCCTCGAGCACGCCCATCTCCTCCTCGTGGCCCGGATAGCCCAGGTGCAGCCGGACCAAGAAGCGGTCGAGCTCCGTCTCGGGCAGCGGGAAGGTGCCCTCGTACTCGATGGGGTTCTGGGTCGCGAGCACGATGAACGGCTCCGGCATGGGATGCGTGATCCCGTCCACGGTGATCTGATGCTCCTCCATGCACTCGAGCATCGCCGCCTGGGTCTTGGGCGAGGCCCGGTTGATCTCGTCGGCCAAGACGACCTGCGCGACGATAGGGCCGGGGCGCCATTCGAACTCGCCGGTCTTCTGGTTGTAGATGGAGACGCCGGTGATGTCCGCCGGAAGCATGTCCGGCGTGAACTGGATGCGGCGGAACACACCGCCGATGGACCGCGCGATGGTCTTCGCGAGCATCGTCTTGCCGACGCCCGGCACGTCCTCGATCAGGAGGTGGCCCTGGCACATCAGCGCGATGACCGCGAGCCGCTCCTCGCCCTCCTTGCCGAGGATCACCCGTCCGAGGTTATCCAGCAGCCGCTCGGCGATCGTCTTCGCCTCGACTACAGCCTGGGGCCGTCCGTATGTCGTCACGTGCTACTCCCCTGATACACGCGCCGGTTCCCGCCGCGCCACGCCATCCGAGGGTCGCGGAGCAGGCCCGATGCGGAAAGGTGCGGCCCGGAAGCGCGCCACGGCCGCTCGGTTGGATCGAGCCCCGATGTTATCGAGCCCGCCGCTCGTCCGTCAAACGCCCGCTTGGCCGTCACGTGACCGCGCCATCGGGCGGGAGCCCTGCCAGGTCGGCGGGCCAGCCTTCGTCCCCGATCAGCGGCACGAAACGGCATCTGCCGAGCCACCGGACGTCGCGTCCGCTGAGCGTGCGCGTGACTTGGGCGAGGCGCTGCTCGAACGGCGTGCCGACCGGGACGACGAGCCGCCCACCAAGCCGGAGCTGCTCGACGAGCGAGCGCGGCACCGACGGCGCCGCGGCACCGACGACGATGCGGTCGAACGGCGCCTGGTCCGGGGCCCCCAGCACCGGGCCGGCCTCTCGCACGTCCACGTTGGCGAACCCCCCCTCCGCCAAGGCAGCCCTTGCGCGCTCGGCCAGCGCCGGGATGCGCTCGACCCCGACGACGCGCCCCGCGAGCCGCGAGAGCAGCGCTGCCTGGTAGCCGCTGCCGGTGCCCACGTCCAGCACCGCATCGGTAGGTTGTACGTCCAGGGCCACCAACATGATTGCCACCATCAACGGCTGAGAGATCGTCTGCCCCTCGCCGATGGACAGCGCCACGTCGTCGTAGGCCTGCGCGGCGGACTCCGGGCGCACGAAGAGCTCGCGCGGCACCGCGCGGAAGGCATCGAGCACGCGCGCGTCGCTGATCTCGCGCCCGAGGGAGCGGAGCAACCGCTCCTTCGCCTCCGTATACGACATGCTTGAACGCGCTCCTGCGCACCGGACCCACCTGGTCCGCGCACGCCAGCGAGAGATTCTCACGTCGCCCTTCCCTAGCGGGAAGGACTTCTCAGAATGACAGGCAAAGGAGCGGGATGCACGGCCCTCGGCGTCTTGCGCCTAGTGCCTCTCGCACGGCTTGCCACGCCCGCGTAGGGGCGAGATTCATCGCGCCCTCGGTCTCCGATTCATGCTCGCGCCCACGGATGCGAGGCGCCTGCCAACGCGTCATTCCGAGCCGAGCGTATCATCCCCAGACGGCGATTGACGCACCGGCTCCCCAAGATGTAGGCTAGCCGCTGGACCAGCGATTCAACAGATTTCAATAGATTTCTCTAGGTTTACCAGATCGCAGACATGACGACCAGCCGCAGCGACCTCCGCGACCGCCAATGGCTCACCTTGGGGCTCGCCCGTGCCCTCCTGGGCATCAACGAGGCGACCCTCCGCCAGTGGGCCGATGCCGGGCTCGTCCGCGTCTTCCGCACGCCCGGCGGCCACCGCCGCTTCGCCACGGAGGACATCTACGCGCTCATCGAAGACGGCAGCCAGAGCGCCGAGCCGTCGGTGCAGATCGGCGGCGGCGCGGCCGTCCTCCCGCGCATCCGGCGGCGCGTGCGCTCTTCGAGGCCGAACCCTCCGGCGTGGATGGCGAAGTTCGACGGCCCGAGCCACGAGCGCATGCGCGAGCTGGGGCGCCAGTTCCTCGATCGCTGCATCGAGTTCATCGACGGCTCGGACCGGGAGACGACGCTTGCCGTAGCAGTGGCCCTCGGCGAGGCGTACGGCCGCGAGTCGCTCGAGCGTGGGCTCACCTCCGGCGAAGCGCTGGGAGCGTTCCTCTTCTTCCGCAACGCCACGGTCGAGGCGATCAAGCCGTCGCTGCTGGGCCGTGGCGCGAGCGCCGAGGACGTGTGCTCAGCCCTTGAGCAGCTCTCCAAGCTGACCGACGAAGTGCTGGTCAGCCTCATGGCGTGCTATGCGGCGCCCGCCCGCAAACGCAAGCCGGCGTCCCGAGCGTGAAGACACGAGCAGACCGGACCCGCAAGGAGTGACATGGCAACGAAGACCGCGAAAAGCACGGGCACGCGCGCGAGCAAGATAGACCTGACCGACCGCAAGCTCATGAACCTGATCCAGTCGCGTTTCCCCATGACGGAGCGCCCGTATCTCGATCTCGCGAACGAGCTGGGCACGAGCGAGGAGGACGTGCTGGCGCGCCTCGGACGGCTGCGCAAGGCCAACATCGTGCGGCAGATCGGCGCCATCTTCGACACGCGGCGCCTCGGCTACAAGACGACGCTCG
>JADFRC010000043.1 GCA_022561455.1 Chloroflexota bacterium
CCGTACCCTTCACCGCAAGGTCGATGATCTCCGGTATGGCGAAGAGCCCGACCGTGACCGACACGATGTTGATGCCGTCCCAGAGGAACAGAGAGCGGGAGATGCCGATGACCGGCTCCAGCGTGTACCGCGGTATGCCTTCGATGGGGTCGAGTCCCACCATCGCCAGCGTGAGCCCTATCCCGCCCACGGCGAGGCCCTTGATCATGCTCTCGCCGCTGAGCGACGCGACGAACGTGATCCCGAGCAGCGCCAGCATGAAGAACTCGGGCGAGGCGATGGAGAGGACCAGCGGCCGGATGATGGGGATGGCGAGCGCCAGGAAAAGGGCGCCGAAGATCGCTCCGACCAAGGAGCTCATCAGCGCCGCTCCGAGGGCACGGCCCGCCTCGCCGTTCTTGGCCATCGGGTGGCCGTCCACGATCACCGCCGCGCTGATGCCCTCCCCGGGGACGCCGAAGAGCACGGAGGTGATGTCGCCCGTGGTGGCGGTCACCGCGTTGGCCCCCAGCAGGAAGGCGAACGCCGACGTGGGGTCCATGTCGAAGGTGAAAGGCAGCATCAGCGCGAGCGCGACGGCACCGCCGAGGCCCGGCAGGATACCGACGACGAACCCGATGGCGACGCCGACGAGGAGCGCGTAGAACGCGTTCGTCCCGTGATCGGAAAACGGCAGGATGTTGTAGAGGCCCGAGCTCAGAGCGCCGAGGTAGTCTCCAAGGTATTCCACTAGCTCATGCCTCGCGCTAGCGGGCCGCCCTCTCCCGAGTGGCGGCCCGCCATAGCGTTACTCCCGCGGAACGCTCCCAGCGCTCACTCCGACGGCACGAGGAACTGGAGCGCTTCCTTCGTGTCGGAGCTGATGCGCAGCGTGTCGAGTACCCACTCTTCGACCTGCGCGCCGGATATCGCAGATATCACCAGACCGGCCTGCGCCGCGTCCGCGAGGAACGCTGGGTCCGCCATCGTGGCGGCGAAGGCTGCGCGGAGCGTCTCGATCCGGTCCTCCGGCGTGCCCGGCGGCGTCGTCCACGGACGCTGGAACCGGTATCCGACGGTCCACACGTCATAGAGCGCCAGGTCTGCCTCGTCGGTGATGAGGTCGCGGATCGAGGGAAGGCCCGCGATCTCGGGGTCGTCGCTCGCGAACACGGTCGCGAACGGGATCAGCTTGTCATCGCCCTCGGCATCGAGCATCGCGCGGGCGGTAACGGCCATGGACTCCCAGCCGAAGCACCCGCCTGCCACCTCTTTCTCCTGCATCCCGAGGCGAACGCGGGACGATCCCCGGTAGCCGGTGACAAGCTCGATGTCCGTGCCCGTGAATTCGTTCATCACCCGGACCGTGTCGCTGAACGCGCTGCCGAAGGCCCCGGTTGCGCCGAACTTGGCCGCCGCGCCACCCAGCAGGTCATCCCCGCTGAGACCGGCGTGGCCCATGACCGCGCAGACCGGGTTCCCGTCGCTCGGCGCACCGATGTAGCCGAAGCGCTCACCTGAGAACAGGATGCCCGGGTTGCCCCCGAGCGCCTCGATGAGCAGCTGGGCCGAGTTCCACGAGCCGAGCGTCAAGCCGTCGGGCTTGGCCTGGTTGTAGAGGTGGTTGGCCGCGACAAGGCTGCCGGCCCCCGTCATGTTCTCCACGATGATGTCCGGGTTGCCCGGGATGTGCTTGCCGATGTGGCGGGAGATGGCGCGGGCGTAGGTGTCGTACCCACCGCCTGCCGAGAAGCCCACCAGGAGCCGGATCGTCTTCCCTTCGTAGAACGACGGCCCCTCATCAGCCTCTGCCTCAGCCAAGGCCTTCTGAACGGCGGCGTCCACATCCTCTTGGTCTAGCCCCCCGCCGCACGCGGCCACGAGCGTGAGCGCGAGCCCCACGACCATCAGCGTGAGCATCTTTGGAAACCTTTTCATGACCCGGCCCACCTTTGCTCGGACTGAATGCCAACGCCCTGGATCAGAATCTCAACGGTCTACGCGTCGAAGCCCGTAGCCTCTGACGCAGTTGATGCAGGATTCAATCAGATTGCAGGCCCACCCGTCAAGAGCTACCGCACGAGAACACCGTCCCGATGCACCTATGCGACCGTGTGATGCGCGATCGGTCGCGGGAAAGCTCCACGCTCCGGCAGGCGGGCTCAGAAAAAAGGCATTGGAGCGGGAGAAGGGATTCGAACCCTCGACTTCCTGCTTGGAAGGCAGGAGCTCTACCGCTGAGCTACTCCCGCTCGGTGCGCCGCTACGCCTACTCCCGGACCTCGAAGACCGCGTCGATCGACACCGCGCCGTCGAAGGGGTTGTGGGCCACGCCCATCGAGGTGCGCGCGTGCTTGCCCGCTTCGCCGTACAGCTCCACCAGCAGGTCGGAGCAGCCGTTGACCACCTGCCCATACTGGTTGAAGTCCGGCGTCGCCTGCACCATGCCGAACACCTTGACGACGTGCGAGACCCGGTCCAGGTCGCCGACGATGCTTTTGACGTTCGTCAGGATGCGCAGACACGTGCGGCGCGCGGCCTCGTACCCCTGCTCGAGGCTGCAGTCGGCGCCCAGCACACCCGTGACGTTGCCGTCGGCCGAGCGCGGCCCGACGGCTGAGGTGAACACGAGGTTCCCCGAGCGGTAGCCCACGAGGTAGCTCCCCGCGGGTGGCACCGGCTCGGGGAGCTCGAGCCCGAGCTCGGCCAGCTTGTCCTCGACCTTCGACACGGCTCTTCCTCTTTTACCGAGCGTCACTGGGCGGTGTTGCCGCATCATTATAGCGTCGCGTCCGGCGGGTCTCCGTGCCGAAGACGGCGATCATCACGGCGCCGGCCACCAGTGCCGCGGCCACGCTCACGAACGCCACCGCGAACCCGCGCGCGTCCGCGATGGCGCCGACCGCCAGCGGGCCGGCCATCTGGCCAACGTTCATCGAGAGCTGCCACGCGCCCAGGAACGCGCCGCGCCGGTCCTCCGGGGCGAGGTCCATCGCGTAGACCATGATCGTCCCGGTGGCGAATGCCTCCGCGGTCCCGAAGACGACGACCGCGAGCAGCGCGGTGCTGAAGTCGCTCATGCCCGCCATGAGCCACACGCCCAGCGCGGTCCCCACGAGCCCGGCGATCAGCGGCCGCTTGCGGCCGATGCGGTCGGCTGCGATCCCTGCCGGGAGCGACGCCACGAGCGCCATCAGCCCCGCGATGGCGATCAGGTTGCCGATCCCCACCTCGCCGAGCCCCGCGCCGGCCGCCGCCTGGATGGGGAACAGCGTCCGGAAAGCGCCCGTCCCCCCCAGCACGCCGCCGACCGTCATCGCTCCGATGGAAAGCGCCAAGAAGGCGCGCGTCCGGTACATCGATAGATCGACCTTCGGCACGCGCCACCGGGGCAGACCGGCGCGGGGCTCGCTGGGCTCGCGCGCCCGGCGCGTCTCGCGGATGAGCACCAGCGTCACGACGATGACGACCGCCTTCGTGAGCGCGATGAAGAGGAAGACGTGGCGCAGCGTGAGCACGGTTGCGACGATGCCGCCGACCACCGGTCCCGCCAGCATGCCGCTGCGCGACGCGGTGGAGCGCAGTGCCACGACCCGCCCGCGCGTCTCGACCTCGGTCGCGTCGGCCAGCAGCGCGCTCGAGCTCGTCATCCAGACGGCGATGCCGGTGCCACCGACCCCCTCGAGCAGTATGAACGCGAGATAGCTCTCCGATGAGAACTGGCCGATGAGCGCCACGATGTGCAGGACGGCGCCGAGCACGATGAAAGGACGCCTGCCGAACCGGTCCGTCAGGTAGCCGGCGGCCGGGCCCGCGATCACACGCGGCGCGGCGCTCGCCGCGGAGACGAGTGCGACCAGCAGGAACGAGCCACCGACCTCGTAGGCAACGAGCGGCCGTGCCAGCCACAGGCCGCCCGTGCCGAACCCCCAGAAGAAGAACATGAGGAAAACGGGGAGCATCCTGGGGCCGAGCGCGCCCCGCAGAGGCGAGAGGAGACGGGAGATGTCCACGGCCGGCAATCCTATCAGGGAATGCACGCGCCGCACCGCCGCCTGAGCGCTGATCTGGGCCGCTATAATCTGCCTATTCCACGATGGGGATGGGCTGCCCATGCAACGCCCGGACTGGGAGCGCTTCCGACAAGCGGCTGGCGGTGGGCCCGCGGCCGCCATCGGACGGCACGTCTACGGCTACCGGAGCGTCGCCTCCACCATGGACGTCGCGTGGGAGCTCGCCGAGGCGGGCGCCGCGCACGGCACCGCCGTCGTCGCCGGCACGCAGACCGCCGGCCGCGGCCGCTTCGCACGCGCCTGGGTCTCGGGCGACGGCGAGTCGCTGCTCGCCTCGGTCGTCCTGCGCCCAGCCGCCGCCATCGCGCCGCTGCTCACCGTCATCGGGTGCCTGGCCGTCCTCGACGCCGTGCGCGAGCTGTGCGGCCTCGCATGCGCCGTCAAGTGGCCGAACGACGTCCACGTCGGCGGCCGGAAGCTCGCTGGGGTCCTCGCCGAGGGCCGTACCTATGCCAATGGCACCACGGGCACCAGCGGCGTCGGCGTCGCCGTCCTCGGCATCGGCCTCAACGTGAGCCTCGACCCCGCGCAGCATCCCGAGCTCGCCGGCACCGCCACGAGCCTCCTCGCCGAGACCGGGCAGGCGGTCGGCCTGCGCCTGGCGGGCGACGCGCTCTTCCGCAGCCTCGACGCCGCCTACGGCAGCGCCGAGCCCTCCGCGCTCATCGCACGCTGGCGCGAGGCGCTCGACACGCTCGGGCAGCGCGTGACCGTGCGCGGCCGCGACGCCACGCTCTCCGGCCTCGCGGAGGACGTCGACGCCGCGGGCCGCCTGCTCCTGCGCACGGACGACGGCACGCTGCACGCGCTCAGCGAAGGAGACGTGACGCTGGCGGGGTAGGGGAGCGGCCGTCTGGCCGCAGGCGTCGTTACCCGACGAGCCTTTCGACCATCCCCCCGTCCCCCTTCCAGCCTGGAAGGGGGTGATAAAGCCAGATACGGGGGACACCCCCGTGCCCCCGGCAGAGAGGGGCAACGCCCCCTTCGACAGGCTCAGGGCAGGCTCTCTGCACACCCCATCCGTTGCGTGAGACCTCTCCCGCCCTCCGTTTCGCGCCGTCCCGTCCCCGTTCGTGCTGAGGCTCTCGAAGTACGAACGGAACGCTTGCCCACGTCGACCCGCCGTGCGCGCACCTCCCTGGCCCTCCGACAAGCTCAGGGCGAGCCGGCGCCCTCCAGAGCCCATGCCATGCACCCGAGCGGAGGCCCTGACGGTGAGCGCTACCCCAAGTGGGTCAAGGGCTGTGCCCTTGGGTGGTACAATAGGCCGCTGCCTGCGGCATGATGGAGTGACCTTGGCGGACTAGCAAGCGTACCCGCCTTGTTATGCACACTGGCGGGAGCCCCCAACTGCGGTGCTACCCCGGATGGGTCAAGGGCAGTGCCCTTGCGCCGCCTGCGGCAGGTCGTCGTGGGCTTGATGGAGAACCATGTGATGTCCCCCCAGGATTATTCGCCGGCGCGCTGGCGCCGCCTGGTCACGATACGCGAGCGGCTCGAGCGCTTCCTCGACCGCCGCGGATACCAGACCGTCTCCACGCCGGTCCTGGAGAGCACCGACCTCTTCCTCCGCAAGTCGGGCGGGGAGCTCGCCGCCAGGATGTACAGCTTCGTCGACCCCAGCGGGCGGCGCGTCAGCCTGCGTCCCGAGTTCACCTCGTCGGTGGTCCAAGGCATCGTCGACCGCCGCCTGAAGGGCCCGATGCCCCAGCGGTGGCAGTACTGCGGGCCCGTCTTCCGCTACGAGGGCGAGCCCAATGACGACTCAAACGACGGCTCGGGCGGTGGCTCCGAGTTCCAGCAGCTCGGCGCCGAGCTCGTCGGGGCCGGCGGAGCGATCGCCGACGCCGAGGTGCTCGCGTTCGCCGCGCAGGGGCTCAGCGCGCTCGGCGTGAAGGGCCACCGGCTGCGTATCGGCCACATCGGCGTCGTCAACGCCATGCTCGACGGCCTCGGCCTCTCCGAGCGCGCCCGCGTCTTCGTCCTGGGCAGCTTCGACGAGCTGCGGAGTGGCCCGCGGGGCCTCGACGGCGTGCGTGCGCGTGCGCTCGATATGGGTCTGCTGCCGTCCGAGGGCAACCGGCGCATCACCCAGCTCGCCCGCCGCATGGCGCCGGAGGACGCCGAGGACATGGTGGAGGGCTTCTTGGGCCAAGGGATCGACGGCGTCAGCGGGCAGCGGACGCCGGAGGAGATCTTCAAGCGGTACCTCAAGAAGCTGCGTGAAGCCGGCGTCCCCGAGATCGTCGAGAAGTCGCTCCGCTTCTCCCAGGAGCTCGTCGCTCTCTTCGGCGCTCCCCAGACCGTGCTCCCGAAGCTGCGCAAGTTGCTCGGACGCTACGGCCTCGACGCGGGGTTGCTGGCTCCCGTCGACGACCTGCTCGCGGCGCTCGCACCGTACGACCTCAAGGGCGTGCCCGTCGTGCTCGACCTGGGGACGGCCCGCGGCATCGCCTACTACACGGGCGTCGTCTTCGACATCGAGCACCCGAGGGTCAAGAGCGCCCCCTGGCTGGGCGGTGGCGGGCGGTACGACGGCCTCGTGCACGCGCTCGGCGGCAGCCGCGACGTCCCCGCGCTCGGCTTCGCCTATGCGGTCGACCGCATCTCGGACGTGCTGCCGGCCGGGTTCGGAGCCGAGGAGGCGGACGGAGCGCAGCGCGTGCTCGTCGTGCCGCAGGAGACGGGCGTCGAGCAGGCGGTCGCCCTGGCGGAGCGGCTGCGGGCGCAGGGCATCCCCGCCGAGCTCGAGCTGAGCGGGCGCTCGGACGCCGAGGCGGCCAAGCTCGCCAAGCAGCGTGGTATCCAGACGGTGATGCGGGTGGGAGCGGATGGCGGAGTCGCGGAAAAGAGCGTCTAACGGAGACCGGGCGAACGGCGGGCTGCGGCTCGCCGTCCCCAGCGACGGCGCCATGTACGAGCCGACGCTGCACTTCCTGGCGGAGTGCGGCATGCCCGTCGTGCGCCCGAGCGCCCGGCGCTACACGGCGTCGGTCCCGGCGATAGACGGGCTCGAGGTCATCTTCCAGCGGACCGCCGACATCACCGCGAAGGTCGACGACGGCAATGCCGACCTGGGCCTCGTGGGCTACGACCGCTACGCCGAAGGCCGCATCGAGGGCGGCGACGCGCTGCTCATCATGCCGGCCCTCGGCTTCGGCGCGTGCGACCTCGTGATCGCCGTGCCCGATGCGTGGGTGGACGTCGATTCGATGGCCGACCTGGCCGACCTCTCCGTCGAGTTCCGCGAGAGCGGCCGGGAGCTGCGCGTGGCGACCAAGTACCCGCGCCTCGTCGGGCGCTACCTCTTCGGCCACGGCGTCAACTACTTCACCATGGCCGCCGTGAGCGGCACGTTGGAGGCAGCCCCCGCCATGGGCTACGCCGACGTTATCGCGGACATCTCCGCCAGCGGCGTGACGCTGCGCGAGAACCACCTGCGCCGGCTCGGCGACGGCACCGTGCTCGCGTCCGAGGGCGTGCTGATCGGCAGCCGGACGCTGCTGAAACAGCACCCCGAGCGGCTCGCCCGAGCCCGTGAGGTCATCGAGCGCATCGAGGCTCACCAGGCCGCGGCCTCCTATGCGCGCGTCGCGGCGAACGTCCAGGGCAAGACGGAGGAGGAGGTCGCCGCGAAGGTCCTCGACCGCCCGGAGACCGCGGGCCTGCACGGCCCGACCGTCGCGCGCGTCTACTCGCCGGACGGCAAGACGTGGTTCTCCGTCACCGTCTACGTCCGCCGCTCCGACCTGACGGCCGTCGTCGACCACTTCCGCTCGGTCGGCGGCGCGTCCGTGACCGTCTCCAGCGCCGACTACGTCTTCGGAGCGGAAAGCGCCGCCTACGCCGCCCTCCTCCGGGAGCTGGGGCTTGGATAGCGATGACCGAGTTCATCAAGAAAGTCGGGCGGGAGGTCAAGAAGGCCTACGGCGAGGCTCAGCGGGAGGCCCAGCGCCAATCGCAGAGACCGAAGCCTCGCCCGCGCACACGTCCCGCCCCTGCTGCGAAGATCTGTGAGTTCTGGTCGTGCCAGGAGGAGATCCGTGAGGATCACTTCCTGTGCCGCGACCACCACTCAGAATTGCAACAGGACCTAATAAACAAATGCCCATCGTGCGGCCGATACAAGGACGCGCAGTACGAAACGTGCCTAGATTGTCATGCCAAGCCACGGCCTCGCACGACGCGAGAGACGAATACCCGATATCGAACCCGGCAAGACCCAGACCCATCCTGGGAAGCAGGTGATGCTGAAGCCACAAGCTTCTTCACTTACGTGCTCAAACTCGACGGCGGCCAGTTCTATGTCGGTCAGACCCGTGACCTTCGAGCTCGCCTGATGGAGCATCGGCAGGGCACCGGCGCCGATGCTCCCCGTGGGAAGCACCCGAAGCTCCAGTGGTTTGCTGTGATGTCGACGCGACGTCAGGCAATGGCGAAGGAGAAACAGTTGAAGGAGCTTCTGAAGCAAAACCCACGGGAGATGCGGAACCTGATCATCGGTTTCCGCGATATATACAGGGAGCTAGAGTTCGACTAAGCCGGGAGGGCACGCAGCCGCAGCAGCCGCTAGCGTCTCGGGGTCCTTCGCCAGGCTGAGGACGAGCGTTTCTGGGAGGCGGGCAGGGCGTCCGTCTTTCCCCTCCCCCCCGGGGGAGAGGGCGAGGGTGAGGGGCAGAACAGATGCGCATCATCACCGACATCGAAGAGGCGCGTAGGCTGCTGACGCGCCGGGCCGCGTACGCGGAGCCGGTGCTCCCGCCCGCCGCCGCCAAGCGCACCGAGGCCATCTTCGGCGAGCCGCTGACGGCGACCGAGGCCGTCCGCCGCATCCTGGCGGACGTGCGCGAGCGCGGCGATGACGCCGTCCGCGACTACGCCAAGCGCATCGACGGCGACGACCGCCGCGAGCTCGAGATCCCACGCGAGGAGTGGGAGCGCGCGCTCAGCGAGGTCCCAGCGGAGCTGGCGGACGCGCTGCGGACCGCCGCGGGCCGCATCCGCGCCTATGCGGAGGCTTCCATGCCGCGCTCCTGGCACGACGACGAGGCCGGCTACGGCCAGCGGACGGTGCCGATTGAGCGCGTCGGGCTCTACGTCCCCGGCGGCTCCGCGGCCTACCCCTCGACGGTGCTGATGTCGGTGATCCCCGCGAAGGTCGCCGGCGTCCCCCAGGTCGTCGTCTGCACGCCGGACCCCAGCCCGGCCACGCTGGCCGCGGCGGCGGTCGCGGGCGCCGACCGGCTGTTCGCGATCGGCGGCGCGCAGGCCATCGCCGCGCTCGCCTACGGAACGGGCACGGTACCCCAGGTCGACAAGATCTGCGGGCCGGGCAACGTCTTCGTGTCCATCGCGAAGCGGGAGGTCTACGGAGCGGTGGACATCGACGGCCTCTACGGCCCCACCGAGACCCTGGTCATCGCGGACGAGACCGCGGACCCCGTCATCGCCGCCGCCGACCTGCTGGCGCAGGCCGAGCACGACGAACTCGCCTCCCCCGTCCTCATAGCGACCGATCTGGCCGTCGCCGAGCGCATCGCCGCCGAGATCGACCGTCAGCTCGCTGGCCTGGAGCGGCGCGCCATCGCCTCGGCCGCGGTCGAGCGCAACGGCGTGGCCGTCGTCGCCTCAAGCGTCGGCGAAGCGATCGAGCTCGCCAACGCCTTCGCTCCGGAGCACCTGTGCCTGCTGGTGCGCGACGCCGCATCGTACGTGGACGCGGTCCGCAACGCAGGCGGGATATTCGTCGGCGAACACTCGCCGGAGGTCCTCGGCGACTACGTCGCAGGCCCCAGCCACGTCATGCCGACCGGCGGAACGGCTCGTTTCGCCTCCAGCCTCGGCGTCCAGACGTTCCTGCGTTATCAGCCCGTCGTGCGCTTGAACGAGGCTACGCTTACGCAAATAGGCCCAGCTGCGGCCACGCTCGCCCGGACCGAGGGGTTGACGGCGCACGCCCGCGCGATCGAGCTCCGCCTCGAGGGCAAGAGCGCGCTCACGCCGCCTGAGGAGAGCCGCTGATGGCCGCAAGACGCCGCGCCATCGACCTCGTCCTGCCCCACCTGCGGGTCCTCGACGGCTACGAGGCGGTCGACCCACCGGAGGTCCTCGCCGAGCGCGCCGGCATCCCCGTATCGGAGATCGTGAAGCTCGACGCCAACGAGAACCCCTACGGGCCATCGAGGCGGGTCGCGGAGGCGCTCGCCTCGCTGGGGGACGTCCACCTCTACCCCGACCCAGCGCAGGCCGCCATGCGCGCGGCCATCGGCCGCTACGTCGGCCTGGCGCCGGAGCACGTCGTCGTCGGCAACGGCAGCGACGAGATCATCGACCTGCTCTTCCGCGCGGTGCTCGCCCCCGGGGACGCCGTCGTGAACAGCGTGCCGACGTTCGGCATGTACGAGTTCACCGCGCAGGTCTGCGGCGCCCGCATCGTCGAGGTCGCGCGCGACCGTGCCTTCGCCGTCGATATCGACGGCGTGCTCGCGGCCGCGAGCGAGCAGCACGCGAAGATCATCGCCATCGCATCGCCCAACAACCCCTCCGGCAACCCAACGTCGCTCGCGGACGTCGAACGGCTGCTGGGCTCGGACTGCCTGGTGATCGTGGACGAGGCGTACGCGGAGTTCGGCGGATCGAGCGCCGCGGCGCTGGTCCCCGAGCGCCCGAGCCTCGTCGTGCTGCGCAGCATGAGCAAGTGGGCGGGGCTCGCCGGGCTGCGCGTCGGGTACGGACTGATGGACGCCGAGCTCGCCGAGGTCCTCATGCGCGCCAAGCCCCCGTACAACGTCAACCAGGCGGCCGAGGCCGCCTTGCTGGCATCACTAGCGGATGCCGACGCCTTACAGAAACGCGTGCGGCAGATTGTCGCCGAGCGAGCCCGCATGCACGGGCTGCTGGACGCCATCCCCGGCGTCACGCCGCTGCCCTCGGAGGCCAACTTCATCCTCTGCCGCCTGCCCGAGGGACGGGGCAAGGACGTGCACGAACGCCTCGCTGGGCGCGGCGTCTTCGTGCGATACTACGCGCGGGGCGTGCTGGCCGACTATCTGCGCATCAGCGTGGGCATGCCCGCCGACACCGACCGCCTCATCGCGGCGCTCGCCGAGGCTCTGAGCGAGCATTGAGCGAAGCGCTGAAGGTCTGAGTCACCACCCGCCCTGGCCCCGTTCGCGGTGAGGCTCTCGAACCGCGGGCCCCGCTCATCCTTCGAGAGCCTCAGGACGAACGGGTACGACGACCGCTAGCTCACGGACTACCTGCTATGACGAGCCGCACCGGCACCTACAAACGCACCACCGGCGAGACCGACGTTTCCGTCACCATCGTGCTCGATGGCACCGGCCGCGCCAGCATCGACACGGGCAACGGCATGCTCGACCACCTGCTCGGCCAGCTCTGCCGCCACGGCCTCATCGACCTCGACCTCAAGGCCAAGGGCGACGCCGCGCAGACCGGCTGGCACCACACCGTCGAGGACTGCGGCATCGCGCTCGGGCGAGCCTTCGCGGACGCCGTCGGCGACGGCGCCGGCATCCGCCGCATGGGCCATGCGCTCGTCCCCCTCGACGAGGCGCTCGCCCGCGTGGCGCTCGACATCAGCGGCCGCGGGCACGCCACGGTCGAGCTCGGCATCAGCGGCACGACGATCGGCGACCTGCCGGGCGACCTCGTGCGCCACTTCCTCGAATCCTTCGCCACCGAAGCACACGTCACGCTGCACGCCACGGTCCTCTCGGGCATCAACGCCCACCACAAGGCCGAGGCGACCTTCAAGGCGCTGGCCAAGGCGATACGCGACGCCGTGGAGCTCGACCCACGCGCCGCGAGCGCCGTGCCGAGCACCAAGGGCACGATCTCGGCGTAGGTGAGTTACCGGATGAAGCGGATACTATGGCCAACTGCGGTCTCCCTGCTAGTTTTCGCTGCGTGTAGCTCGCAAGCGGTTTCGCTTACGACTGTCCCCACTCAGACTCATACTCCGTCGGTTGCAACCGCGCCAACAGGGTTGGTAACTGCGACTCCTACGGGGAGCCGCATTGAGGAGGATCATGGTTGGAGCAGCCCATCTAGTTTCACAAGTTCATCGGGAGTCACGAATCTAAGGTTCCGCAATACGGATAATGGGCTGTATTGGTTTGAGCTTGGTTCGGATACCGCAGGGCTTCCTGTGTATTCAACAATGTTCGCACAATACTGGAATGCAGAATGGACGCTGCCTACGAACATCCCTTCTTTGGTGGGCCGGGCTCAAACCCCCGGTACGGAACGCCTGAGAGCAGACCCCAGTGGCACCATTCATGCGTTCGCAGCAGGTATTCCCGCCGGAGGAACCTATAGTTCTGAAATTTGGTATGGGTCAAAGCCCATCAATGGTGACTGGACGAGCCCGCAGCGCATTTTCACTAACCCCGATGGCGGTGCTTCCAGCGTGGGTGGCATAGTCTTTGATGGTAGCGGTAGCATGCACGTATCTATCTCCGCGGCGTCGGGCAACCTCAGCACCTCAGAGGTCTGGTACATGAACCGCGCCGGTAATGGGATATGGTCAAAACCAGAGCGCTTGGACTTCATTCCGAATCCCAAAACAGCTACTGCTACGGCCAACATCTTTGTCGATGACACCGATACGGTGCACCTCATTTGGAATGATGCGGGTACCCGCACATGGAAACACGCTGCTAGAACTCGAGACGGCAATTGGCTCAATGCTGAAGACGTAACACCCTCAACTGGGTATGCGACCCACTGGTTGGTTGTGATGGATAAGGGCGGTACCTTTCACTTCGTGTGGTTGTCCACCGAGAGTCAATTTACAAATGACCTTTACTATGCATTCAAGCCGCCTGAGAGTGCTATCTCAGATTCTTTCAATGTATCGAGAACAACAGAGGCTTGGCAATACACGGAACAGAACGTTCGTCAATTCAGCATTGCTGTCAGCGAGGAAGGAGTATCCCATATTGTCTGGGTAGAGCGGACCCCCGACTGGGATCGGGCAAACAAGAGCGAACAGAAACTCCAGGATTTTTTGCAAACATCTTCACTAACGGACGAGGAGCGAGCCATGGTCAAAGACCGTGGCGTCCCCGAACACGCCTTTTACGACAACAAAGAGATTCGGTACCTCACTATTTCTCCCACTGGCCAACCGTCGGTCGCTCGGCGCATTTCGTTTGTTATTCAACCCAATGAGCATCCTTGGGTGCTCTGCACAAAGACAGAAATCGAAAAGAACCCAATCCTCGCTGATCAGGTCGGCATCACGGTTTCTGGCTCTGCCACCCATTTGTTTTTCGCGGCAGGCTGTGCTGACCATCGGGCCCTCTTCTATTTGCACAAACAGCCGCAGTAAAATTTCCTTGCCGCATGGAGCCACAGGGTAGTAGCTTGCCGGCCGGACAGCTCAAGGCGCCGTACCAAAGTCCGTCGGCTTTAGGACCCCGCGGGCCCAACCTCGATGCGGTACGACTCGATCACGGGGTTCGCGAGCAGCTTCTCGCACATCTCGCCCACCTGCGCGCTCGCCGCAGACTCGTCGGGGGCATCGAGGTCGAGCGTGAGGTACTTGCCCACTCGCACGTCGGCCACGGAGGAGAAGCCCAGCGAGTGCAGGCCGCCGAGGACGGCGTTGCCCTGCGGATCGTTGACGCCAGGCTTGAGCGCGACGTAAACGCTTGCGCTGAAGCGCATGCTACGACCCCTCCGTTTCGTGGTCGTGTGGTTCGTCTGTCTCGTGGTCATGCGCCTCTTCCAGAGTCGCATCCGGCTCCTCCGGCGGCTCCGCCGGGCTTGCCCCACAGGCGAGGTCGATGAACTGCGGTCCCGCGTTGACGTGGTCGTTGGCGAACGTCTGGATCAGGAAGAGGTCGACGCCAGCGACCTGCTGGGTCCAGCCCCACGCCGTCAGCGTCACGCTCCCGCTCGGGACGCCTGCGTACGGCTGGAGGAGGTAGCAGCCGGGGTAGCCGGGCAGGGCCTCGACGAGCTGCCGCAGGTCGGCTATCTCAGCTTCGGACTCGAGGTTGTAGTTGAAGACCACCGCACCCATCTCGAGGTTGCGGACGACCGTTTCGTCGTCGATCTGCGCGGCGTGCGCGCCCCACGGCGCCGGATCGGCATAGCGCGGGCCGGAGGTGGGCGGCTGCGTGGAGTAGGCGTCGTGGCTGACGCCCGGCTCGATCGTATCGCCGGGCTGTACGGGCACCGCGGTGCCCGAGAGCGGTGCGTCGTCCCCCTGGTCCAATGCGATCGTGCTGCCGAAGTTGACGGAGGGGAGGAAGAGGCCCGCGATGAGCATGGCGGCGATGGTCCCGCCGCCGATCCCGATGAGCCAACGGCGCCCGGAGCTCTTGCGCGCGGAGCGGCGCCGACGGTCGTCGCGGGCGACCGTGCGGTGCGACGCCTGCCGCTGCGGCCGGACCACCGGCTCGATGTGCGGCTCGGCCTGGGCGGCTTCTTCAGCCTCCTCTGGCGCGGGGCCATCTGTTCGCTCGTCGTCGTTGACCAACGTTCCTCCATCCGCCGGCGGGATACGTGGACGGGTGCGGCGCTAGAGGAGCGCCTGGCCGGTCAGCCGCTCGTAGGCTTCGAGGTAGCGCTCGCGCGTCTTCGCCACGATGTCGTCGGGCAGGGCGGGTGCCGGCGGCGTGCGGTCCCACGGCTGCTCCAGGAGCCAGTCGCGCACGAACTGCTTGTCGAAGTTCGGCTGCGACTTGCCGGGAGCGTACCCCTTCGCGTCCCAGAAGCGGCTCGAGTCGGGCGTCAGCACCTCGTCGATGAGGATCAGCTCGCCGTCGTGCATACCGAACTCGAACTTGGTGTCGGCGATGATGATGCCGCGCTCGGCCGCGTACTCGTGTGCGCGCAAGAACACCGCGAACGACTCCTTGCGCAGGCGCTCAGCCATCTCCGCGCCCGCTATCCCGGCCACCTCGGCCATCGATAGCGGCTCGTCGTGGCCGGTCTCCGCCTTGGTCGTCGGCGTGAACAGCAGCTCCGGGAGCTTGCTGCCGTCGACGAGACCCTCCGGCACCTCGATGCCGAAGATGGTGCCGGTGGCCTTGTAGTCGAGGAGCCCGGACCCGGTCAGGTAGGCGCGGACCACGCACTCCACGTCAACGCGCTCGGCGCGCTTCACGACCATCGCCTGGCGTGCGATCTCCGGCGGCAGCGTCTTGATACGCGGGTGGTCCGCAAGGGCGCCCAGCGCCTCCGGGTCGTCCGCGAGTCCGACGAAGTGGTTCGGGATGATGTCTTGCGTCATCTCGAACCAGAACTTCGACATCCGGCTCAGGACGTACCCCTTGTCGGGGATGCCGTTGGGCAGGACGACGTCGAAGGCGGAGATGCGGTCCGTGGCGACCATCAGCATCAGGCCGTCGCCCATGTCGTAGGTGTCTCGTACCTTGCCGCGGTACAGCAGGTCGGGGAGGCCGGTCTCAAGCAGAGGCAACGCTGCGCTCCTTCGTGGCGAAGCCGAGGCGGCCGAAGACCGTCCCAACGTGCCGGAGGAAGTAGTCGTAGTCGAAGAGTCCGTCGAGGCCGTCCGCGCCGAGCGCGGATGCGACCTCGGGCTCCGATCGTAGCGCCTCGCGGAAGTCTTCGCCACGGTCCCAGGACGCGAGGGCGTGGCGCTGCACCACCTCGTATGCCCGCGTGCGGTCCATGCCGCTCTCGACGAGCGCGAGCAGCACGCGCTCCGAGAACACGATCCCCTTCGTCAGCTCGAGGTTCCGCATCATGTTCTCGGGGAAGACGCGCATGCCGGAGACGATACGCGTCAGCAGGTCGAGCATGTAGTCCACGGCCAGCGCGGAGTCCGGCAGGATCATGCGCTCCGCGGAGGAGTGCGAGATGTCGCGCTCGTGCCAGAGCGCCACGTTGTCGAGCGCGGTGACGGCGTGTCCGCGGACGAGCCGGGCCAGCCCGCAGATGC
>JADFRC010000166.1 GCA_022561455.1 Chloroflexota bacterium
GCCTCGACCATGCGCACGATGCTCCGGGTCACGCTGCCGTTGATGATCTCGCCGATGGTCCTCGTGTTCGCGCTCCAGCTCCTGCGGATCTTCCAGTCCTTCGAGACGGAGCTGCTGCTCGGAGGCCCCATCGGGTTCTACGTGTACTCCACGAAGATCTTTGCGATGGTGCGGCAGAACGACATACCGGACTATGGCGGCGCGACCGTGCTGGCGTCGATCACGCTGCTCCTCATCGCCGTCATCATCCCGCTGCAGCGGTGGATCATCTCCCGCAAGCGCTACACGACGGTGACGGGCAGTTTCAAGCCGGGGCTGATCAGCCTCGGGAAGTGGAACGGGCTCGTATTCGGCTCCATCCTGGGCCTGTTGGTGCTCCTGACCATCGGGCCGGCCATCGCGCTCATGGTGGGCAGCTTCATGACGCGCGTGGGCTACTTCAACCTCAATACCGTGTGGACCTTCGCCCACTGGGACTACGTGCTCACCGACAACCTCTTCTTCATCGCGGTACGGACCACGCTGGCGCTCGCCATCACGTCGGCCATCTTGAGTCCGCTGCTGTTCTCGGTCATCGCCTACATCCTCGTGCGCACGCGTCTGAGCGGGCGGTGGGTGCTGGACCTCATCATCTGGGGCTCCGGGGCGATACCGGGGATACTCTCCAGCCTGGGCCTGCTGTGGCTGTTCCTCGGCCCCTTCCCGTTCCCGGGGCTCGAGAGCTTCAAGCCGCTGTTCTTCCTCTATGGCACGCTGTGGGCGCTGCTGCTGGTCGTCATCATCCAGGGCAACACGACCGGCACCAACATCATGAAGGGCGTCTTCGTGCAGATCGGCGCCGACATGGAGGAGGCCGCCCGTGTCGCCGGCGCCGGCTGGATCCGGACGTATTTCACGATCTGGATACCGCTCCTCATGCCGAGCCTGATCCTGCTGATGACCCTGAACTTCACGGTCGCGGCAGGCACGGTGAGCAGCATCATCCTCATCGCCGACCGCGGCACGATGACGCTGTCCCTGCTGGCCCTCGAGTACGCCGACCCCGGCATCGGGCGGCGCGAGGAGGCGAGCATCGTCGGCCTGTTCATCATGGCCATGACCGTGGGGCTCGCGAGCACGGCCCGCGCCTTCGGACTCAAGCTCGGCATCCGGCACGACGTGCGCGCCTCAGGCGAACGTGCCGCGAAGCGCAAGGAGGCCGAGTCCGCCCCCACGTCGGGCACGGCGAAGGCTCCGGGCAACCCGGCGCCGTAACCGGCCCCGACCAGGAGGTGGTCTGGTGCTCACCCAGGAAGAGAACGATTTCCTGACCCAGGTCGGGCCCGGCACGCCCGGCGGCGAGCTGCTGCGGCGCTACTGGCACCCCGTCGCCGTCTCCGCGGAGCTCACCGACGAGCACCCCACCCGCTTCGTCCGCATCTTGGGCGAGGACCTCGTGCTGTTCCGCGACAAGAGCGGCCGCGTCGGGCTCTTGGCCGACCACTGCTCGCACCGCGGCGCTTCGCTGCTCTACGGCCGCGTCGAGGAGCGCGGCATCTCGTGCGCCTACCACGGCTGGCTGTACGACTGCGAGGGCAACATCCTCGAGACGCCGCCCGAGCGCAACGACGCGATCATGAAAAGCGTCAAGCAGACCGCATACCCGGTCCAGAAGTTCATCGGGCTGTACTGGGCGTATCTGGGGCCGGCGCCGGCGCCGGTGATCCCGCCCTACGACGTCTGGGTGCGCAAAGACGGCACGCGGAAGATCACCGTGCGCCCCGTGCTCGACTGCAACTGGTTCCAGCCGATGGAGAACTCGGCCGACTCGCCGCACCTCGAGATCCTGCACCAGGCCGTCACCGGCCGCGAGGCGCCCGCGAACACCACCCGCGGTTTCATCGACGACGTCGAGAGCTACGACTACCACGTCGAGGAGTGGGGCGCGCTCATCAAGACGCGCGTGTACAAGAACGGCGAGGTGGACCACCACCCGCTGATCTTCCCCAACATCCTCCGCGTCGGGAACCGGACGCAGATCCGCGTGCCCATCGACGACACGCACATGTGGCACGTCGTGGTCGCGTTCACACCGACCGAAGACGGCAGCATCGTCGAGGACGTCGAGGACCTGCCCTTCAGCTACGACCCTCCGTACAAGGACCCGCCGGACGCGCGGTACCCGATCGCTCGCAACCTGATGGACACCGTGCCGCAGCAGGATTACATGGCGTGGGAGACCCAAGGGCCGATCGCCGACCGCACCGCCGAGCACCTGAGCTACGGCGACCGCGGCGTCTCGCTGCTCCGCGCCCTGCTGCGCGAGAACATCGAGCGCGTGCAAGCGGGGCTCGACCCCATCGGGCTCGTGCGCGACCCGGACCTGGCGATGATCGACACGAACCTTGATGAGTCGATCGAGATGGAGCGGCGCGGGCGGCCCGTCGGGAGCCGCGCCGGCCGGGCGAATACCCCGGCATCGACCTAGGGTAACCCTCCCGGCCCGGCCGCTCTTCGAGGCCCCGAGGCGCGCGGGAGCCTGTCCTAGACCCGCTGCTCGGCTATGTAGATCTTCCGGTCGGTGACCTTCGCGGCAGCGGTCCCGCTCTTGAACTGGTCCGTCCCGAACCACTCCTGGGCCCGCGCAACGTCCTCCACCACGAGATGGACGAGAGCGGCCTTCGGGTCCCGGGCGTCGCGGTAGACGAAATCGTCCGTGATCCCATAGGCCTTGCGCTCCTCGGCGTACGGCTCCTACGCGGTGCTCGCCGCGGAGGGCCGCCGTCGGTTCGAGCAGGTCGAGCCCAGGGCACGTCCGCCGCGTCAACGACCACTTCGCCAGGCACCTGAATGCGGCCGATCCCCGCGTTCTAGCCGCCACGCTCTCCAAGCTGATCGCCGCCAACGAAGAGCCGGGCTAGGCCCCACGACCTCGCGGGACTATCATGGGCGAGGCTGCCGGAGGAGCGCTCGGAGACGAGGCCGTGGCGAACTACATCCTGCTCATGACACTGACCCCGGAGGGGCGTGAGAAGGTGCTTGCGGACCCGGAGCGCGTCCTGCGGGCCGGACATGAGACGAACGTCGACGGCGTGCAGGGGCTCGGGCTCTACGGCGTGCTGGGGCCCTACGACTTCGTCGGCATCATCGAGGCGCCCGACAACGACGCGGCCGCGCGCTACTCCATGCAGCTGGGGGTGAAGGCGATGGTGCACATCACCACGCTGCCCGCCGTCCCGGTCGCGCTCCTCCAGGAGCAGAGCGGCGGCGGTGATGCTCTTGCGACGGGCGCGGAGGCATCCCCAGGAGACCGCGGCGATCCCGTGGCCTGAAGCAAGGGCACAGCCCTTGACCCATAAGGGGTAGCGCCGCAGAGCTTTGCGGTCGCTTCATGCAGAGCGCAGGATCTGTGCGAGCCCACAGCTCCGGTTCGTGCTGA
>JADFRC010000044.1:0-6962 GCA_022561455.1 Chloroflexota bacterium
GCGCTCCTCTTCGCCGAGCGCAGACAAGCGCTGTGGTGGCTCGTCGCGTTCGTCGGCGTGCTGGCGATCAGCGGCGTGCTCGAAGCCAGCGTGGAGCGGTCCAACGATCTGCCGCTCTGGCTCCGGACGACGTTCTTCGTCATGAACCTCGGCACCGTGGCGGGGATAACCTTTTCAGCCCTCCGCTACTTCAACACGCAGAAGGACTGGGCCATGGAGCAGCTCGGCCTGGAGCAGCAGAAGAGCGAGCGGTTGCTGCTCAACGTGCTGCCGCCCTCCATCGCCACGCTCCTCAAGGACGGCGGCCAGACCATCGCCACGCATCACGCGGAGACCAGCATCCTGTTCTCGGACATCGTCGACTTCACGCTGCTCTCCGCCACGCTGCCGCCGGGCGAGGTAGTCGAGATGCTCAGCGAGGTGTTCACCGAGTTCGACCGGCTGACGGAAGAACGCGGACTGGAGAAGATCAAGACGATCGGAGATTCCTACATGGTGGCCGCCGGCGTGCCCGAGGCGCGGCCCGACCACGCAGAGGTGCTCGCGGAGCTCGCACTGGAGCTGATGGCTGCGGTGAGCAAGCAAACGTTCAATGGACACCGGTTGGTGCTGCGGATCGGCATCAACTCAGGTCCCGTCGTCGCGGGCGTCATCGGAACGCGCAAGTTCAGCTACGACCTATGGGGCGACACGGTCAACACGGCCAGCCGCATCGAAGAGTACGGGCTCCCCGGCGAGATACAGGTGAGCGCTGCAACTGGACGGAAGATCGAGCACAGATTCGATATCGAGGAACGCGAGCCGATAGAGATGAAAGGGAAAGGGCTCGTACAGGTCTACCTTCTCAAGGGCCCCAAGCGCTCGCCTTCTCCGGAGAAGAGGAGCGCGGCCGGCCAGGCTACTCGAAACTGATGATCCCGCGGCCGACCACGCCGCGCTCGAGCTCCTCGTAGGCCTCGTTGATCCGGTCCAGCGTGTACGTCCGCGTGATGAGGCCGTCGATGTCCAGCTGGCCCGCGTTGTACATGTCAATCATGCGGCCGAAGTCCCACGCCGGCGTGCTGCTGCCGTAGAACGCGCCGCGCAGCGTCTTCTCCTGGCGGACCAGCGCCACCGCGTCCGCCGCGACGCTCTCCCCGAGCGGCGCGATGCCGATGATGACCGCCGTGCCGCGCTTGCGGACCGCGTCGAACGCGAGCTGCGCCGTCTCGGCGGAGCCGAACGCCTCGAAGGCGTAGTCGGGCCCGAGCCCGTCCGTGAGGTCCTTGATCGCCTTCAGAGGGTCGCCGGCGTTCGGGTTCACCGTATGCGTGGCGCCGAAGCGCACCGCGAACTCCAGCGCCGCGTCGTTCACGTCCACCGCGATGATGGTCGTGGCTCCGGCGGCACGCGCGCCCTGGAGCGCGTTCAGGCCCACGCCACCGCAGCCGATGACGGCGACGGCGCTCCCCGGCTCGACCCGGGCGTTGAAGATGACCGACCCGACGCCCGTCGTGACGCTGCACCCGATCAGCGCCGCCTGCGGCATCGGGAAGCCGGGGTCGATCTTCACGCAGCCGGTCTCGGGGACCACCGCCTCCTCGGCGAAGCAGGCCACCTTGCCCATCGGCGATAGCTCCTCGCCGCCCGCGTGGAGCCTCCGGGTGCCGTCGAGCATCGTGCCGATCGTCGAGCCGTGCAGGTCGCACAGGTTCGAGCGCCCCGCGAGGCAGTACCGGCACCGCCCGCACCACGGCACGAAGGAGAGGATCACGTGGTCGCCGGGCGCCACGCTCGTCACGCGCTCGCCCACGTCGAGGACGACGGCCGACCCCTCGTGGCCAAGCACCGCCGGGAGCCGCAGGGCCGCCTCGCCCTTCATGAAGTGAAGGTCGCTGCGGCAGACGCCCGCGGCCGCGATCCGCACGTGCACCTCGTCGGCCTTGGGCGGGTCGAGGGTGACGTCCTCGATCGACATCGGCTTGTTGGTCTCGCGGAGGACGGCGGCTCTCATGGGATCGCGCTCCCTTCGGGACTAGATCGTCAGCTCCAGGATGTAGAGCCCCCCACGCTGACGGTCGACCGTGTAGACGATGCGGTTCTCGTCCACGTACACGTCGTTGATGTTCATGCCTTCGAGCGCGTCGGCGTAGTGGTCCTCGATCTTGCTGCCCTCGGCAAGCTCCGGCACGAAGTGGGCCACCTCGACGGGCTGGAAGGGGTTGGATATGTCGTGGACGCGCATGCCCGCGTTGAAGTACGTGCCGAAGATGAGCTCCTCCGAGACGAACGACGTCGCCGCGGGCTGGTTCTCGTGGATGTTGTGGGCCCCGAAGCGCCCCGGGCGGGCCTTGAGCTCCTCCAGCGGCGGCATGGGCAGCGTGCTCAGGATCACCGGGTTCGTCTCGGTGCTCATGTCCATCACCCACGTCAGCTTCGGCCAGTCCTCCCCGCCCTGGCGCACCGACTCGTCCGTCACGATCATCAGGCCGCGCTCGAACAGCGGGAGCGCCGTGTGCGTGAAAGCGGGAGCCGGCATCGGCGGGTGGTAGTCCACCCGGCTCACCTGCTTCGGGTGAGCCACGTCCGAGATGTCGAGGATCACCACGCCCGCGTCCTTGAAGCAGCAGTAGGCGCGGTCCGGGCGCTCCGGATAGACGTTCGTGTTGTGCGCGCCGTAGCCCATGTCCGGCTCGTGCCGCTCGAGCTCCGGCTCCGCGTCATCCTCCATCGCGCCGGGCACCCACCAGCGGCCCGCCTCCACCGGCTTGGTCGGGTCGCTCACGTCGACGATCACGTAGAACTGGTCGTCGCGCCGGTACCGCGGCTTCGCATCGGGCATCGTCGTGGAGAGGTGCGCATAGCGGCCGTCGGCGCACCACAGCACGTGGACGCCGCGTGAGGTCGGCCCAACGGCATCGAAGCTGCCGATGACCCTCGGCTCCTCCGGCGTCGAGATGTCGTAGATGAGCATCCCCGCATCGGGCAGTCCGTAGCGGGACGTCTGGTGCGCCAGGTACATCGTGTCGCCGACGACCGCGAGCGAGTTCGAGCGCATCTCCGGGTGCGGGAGCTCGCGCTGGACGATCACCACCGGCTCGGTCACGTCCGTGACGTCGACGGCCGTGTAGTCGATGATCGACTCGTGCGCGAGCCACATGATGCGGCGGCCGTCCGCCGTCGTCTGGATGGCCATGCCCTCGCCGATGTTCGGGTAGCCGTTCAGCATGCTATGGGAGAGCAGCCGCATGTTCGAGATGTCGTGCGCCATCGCCGTTCCTTGTTCTATCGCGCCTGCCGCGCTCGGGTTCTATCGCGCTGCCGCGCTCGGGCCGCGCGCTTACGTGCGGCGAAGCTACCGGGCGCGGCGGAAGCTGTCAACACGAGCGTGGGCCCACGACGGGACGACGGCCTTGCTATTGGCTGGGTCCGCCGGTATGGTGGCCCGTCGCACGCGGCCAACGAGCCCTACGCGACCATCCAAAACGGGAGGACGGCATGCCACGCGACAACACGCAAGAGATCAGGCCCGAGTCGCTGGGCGCCGGTGTCTTTGACACAGCGCCGTTCCAGGTCTACTCCCCAGACGAGCCGATGATCGTCGGCGTCTACCGCGACGGCATCGACATCCGGCACATCACCGTGCGGAACTTCGAGCCGGGGCAGGAGACGGCGCTGCACATCCACCCGGAGAACGCCCACTGCATCTACGTGCTGGAGGGCAGCGGACTCGCGCTGTGGGAGCACGGAGAGGTCCCGATCAAGGCCGGCCAGTTCATGATCGTCCCGCGCGGCGTGCCCCACGGCATGCGCAACACCGCCACCACCCGCCTCTCCTACCTCGGCGTCAACGCCGGCCCAGAGCCCGCAGCCGGTGGCTAGGAGCAGCACGACAGCCGGACCCCGCGTACCGCCCCGGATACCGAACGGACCCATAGCCACGGAGATGCACTCATGCTGACGGCACTCGTCTTTGGCATGCTCACGGCCATCGCCAACCTACTGGGGAGCTCGCTGTCGGCCGCGAAGGCGCAGCCCTCCCCGGCGATGATGGCGAGCGCCCTCGCCTTCAGCGGTGGCTTCCTGCTGGCCGCGGCCCTGCTCGAGATCGTGCCCGAGGCGATCGAGGGGAGCGAGCTCGGGGGGCTGATGGTCGGCGCCGGGTTCCTGCTGATCTATCTCACCGAGCACCTGGGCAACGTGCACATGCACCAGATCCCAGCCGGATTAGCCGATCACGCCCACGGCGAGGGGACGGCCCACGGCGAGGGGACGGCCCACGGCGAGGGGACGGCCCACGGCGAGGGGACGGGAGGACAGGGCGGCGCCGCACTGGCTGCCAGCCAGGCGAAGCACCGCGCCATCGCGTCCTTCGTTGCCTTCAACGTGCACGACCTGATGGACGGCATAGCGATCGGCGCCGCGATCCTCACCGACCCCGCGCTCGGCATCGTCGTCTTCCTCGCCGTCCTGCTGCACGAGCTGCCCGCGGGGTTCGCCGTCGGCACGATCATCCGCAACTACGGGGGAAGCAGGGCACAGGCGATGCTGGCCGGCCTCTCCATCGGACTCGTGACGATCGTGGGGATCCTCATACCGTTCGCCGTCGGCGAGGTGAACGAGTCGGCCGCGTCCATGCTGCTCGGCATCGCGGGCGGCACCTTCATCTACATCGGGGCGAGCATCCTCATCCCCACGGCGGAGACGGGGAGGTACCGCTGGAGCTTCGTCTACGTGGCCCTCGGCTTCGCCATGTTCGCGGGCACCGCCGAGATCGCGGGGCGGGTCGCCGGCGCCTAGCGCGTCTGGGCGTCAGTCCGGGTCCGGGGGGAGCGAGCTGACCGCCGAGGCGGCAACGGGGTGGCCCGCCAGCAAGTCCGACAGCTCGGTGACGAGGCCTTCGAAGATCGGGCCTTCGATGTCGGAGGTGATCCGCGCGTGCCACCCGTCCTCCATCCGGAGCAGGCGGATCCGCAGATGCCCGTCCCGTACTGTGATCTCATCCGCACCGATGCGCTCGCCGCTCATCCGCCACCCCTGCACCGCGTCTTCGCCCGGCCGCCGCCATCGTACCACCACGGTCCGCCGGACCCCGTAAGCGTCTCGAAAAGCGGCACCGTCGCGGCCGGGCCTCGTTGTCACGAAGGCCGCGGCCTTCTACCATGGCCGCATCACGTCCCCGCGAGGTCCGCGTGACCCTGATCCCGATGCTCCGGCGCAATCAAGCAGTGTTCCTCGTGGCCGCGGGGTTCCTGCTCCTCGCCGCGTGCAACCCGTTCGGTGGTGGCGGGAGCGGCGGCGGCACTCTCTCCCGGTCCGAATCGATCATCGCAACCGCGACGGCCCGCGGTCCGGCACCGACGCCGACGCCGACGGTGCCCGCCGAACCGACGGCCACGCCGTTCCCGACGCCCACGCCGACGCCAAGCCCCACGGTGGCGCGCGCTCTCGCCGAATCGCTGGTCTGGTCCGAGGTCAGCAGTTGCGCCGAGCAGGTGGCGTCGCCGGGAGCGGCCGAGGGCGGAGGGGCTGTCGCGGCCGAGACGGTCGACGTCAGCGTCGTCTTCGAGTCGTCCTACGATGCCGTGAACCTGCGGTGGATCGTGGACGTCGTCACGAACGACGACCGCCTCAGCTTCGGGCAGTGGGCCGTGGCAGACGTTGCCTCACCTTCGGCCACGCCCCGCGACGCAACGGCGGGCCGCATCGCCGCCGGCATCACCCGGTGCGCGCTGCCCAACGCCCTGCTGGACGACGTGCCGACGCCACCGCTATTCCTCCCGGCCGACCCGCTGGTCCCGGCCGCGGTGACCGCCGAGGAGGCGAGCATCCTGACGTGGGTCGCCTCCTACGACTGCTTCACGCCTCACCCGCTCTTCGGGGCTTTCGTCACGCGCGTGGAAGACCCCCGGCGCTGGGTCGTCGAAGGCCGTGGCACACAAGTGGTCGAAGTCGAGGTCACGGTCGAGACCGGAAGCGGGACCGAAACCTTCACCGAGACCAGGACGGAAACGGCCTTCTACGGGTTGTGGCTCGTCGATACGGAGACAGGCCAGGTCACGGGGGCGGACATCCTCGCCGCCGCGATGGCCAGGGACAGCTGCTTCAAACAGCTGCCCTAAGCCTCGCGCCGGGCACCGAGAGCCGGAGCAGCGCGTGCCGCTTTAGTCCGGAGCCGTCCTTCGACAGGCTCAGGATGAGCGGGTTGAGGGGCGTAGGCGCACAGTCAGAGCACGCCGCGCCCGCGCTTAGCCGTCGTACTCCAGCGGCATCGGGACCTGGTGCGTCAGACGCACCTCCTTGCGGTCCCGCGACGACTCCATGATCGCCGTGATGACCTCGAGCGTGGCCATGCCCCACTCCCCGCTGTGGTACACGGGAGCGCCGTTGACCACCGCGTTGTAGAGCTCGTTCAGGTCCTCGCGGCCGGCGCGGTACGTCGCGTCGCCGAGGTCCCGGTCCTCCTTGCCACCGTCACGCTCGATGTAGAGCCCGAACTTCGACTGCCGTATGTCGCCGCGCTCGCAGGTCACGATCAGGATGCCCAGGTTCGTCGGCCGCCAGGGCTTGCGCTCGGTTGGCCGCTCCCGCCAGAACTGCCGCTCGTGCTCGGAGCCGATCCGCAGCGAGTCCTTCGCCGCGAACTCGTCTCGCGTGCCGTCCTTGATCCCCCGGCGTATCTCGACCCGCTGCTCGCCCGTGTAGCCCTCGATCAGCCCACGGTCGTCGCCCCACGGCACGAGCTCCGACGTCATGGCATAGCCGTAGCCGTTGTTGACGACCGAGGCCGTGACGCCGTCCTCGAACTCCAAGAAGGCCGAGTAGTAGCCGACCGCATTGCGCTCCGGCCACCACTTCCCCGTCACGCCGCGCACCGAGCGCACCAGGCCGCCTCCAAGCAGGCGCGCGGTGTCGAGCTGGTGCGGGCCCTGGCGGTACAGCACGCCGCCGCCGACCGCCTCGTCCAGCTCCTCCGGCTGCCG
>JADFRC010000044.1:7062-15641 GCA_022561455.1 Chloroflexota bacterium
GCCTGGAGCATCCAGTCCGTGAAGGCCCAGTTGTTGAGCGCCTTGAGCGGACCAAGCTCGCCGGAGTTGATGATGCGGCGCATCGCCATCACCGGCGGACTGAAGGCGAGCGTGTGGCCGCAGAGCAGCTTCACGCCGTTGCGGGCGGCCGCCTCCACCATGCCCTCGGCCTCCTTCATGTTGAGCGCCATGGGCTTCTCGGAGACCACGTGCTTGCCCGCGTTCGCCGCGAGGATCGCATGCGGCGCGTGGAAGTTGTTCGGCGTCGAGACCCAGACCGCGTCCACGTCCGGGTCGGCGCAGAGCGCCTCGGCGCTGTCGTAGACGCGCGCTTCCTCGTACCGCGCCCCGAAGGCCTCCCGCACGCGCGGGTTCGTATCCGCGCCGGCGACGATGTCCATCTCCGGCATCGCCTCCATCTGCGGCATGATCTGCGTGGCGCCCACGCCGATGCCGATGATGCCCATGCGGAGGCGCTTCGGTGCGGTTGTCATGGTGTCAGCCTCCCAGCCCGCCAGGGCAGGCGTGATCTGTAGCGGAGCTTCGTCCGCCCTTCGAGAGCCTCAGGGCGAACGGGGACGCGCCGGCACGAGCCTGGGCCGGTCGCGGGATACCCCACGCCAAGCCCGCCCGTTCGTGGGAGACGTTGGCACCAAGCCTGACCGTTCGTGCTGAGGCTCTCGAAGCACGGACGGGCCGCGCCCGCGGTCAGCCGATCGTGCCGGTGACCTCTTGGCGCTCGCCGTCCTCCTTGCGGTACAGCCCCATCGACTCGACGACGGGCAGGTCGCTCATGGAGAACAGCACCGCGTCGTCGCTGGAGTCGTTGCCGTGCTCGTGCCACGCCCACGCGGGGAGCGTGAACGTGTCGCCGAACGACCAGTCGATCCGCTTGCCATCGATGATCGAGAAGCCTTCGCCCTTCGCCACGTGGTAGATGACGGTGCTCGTGTGGCGGTGCGCGTCCAGGTGGTCGCCCGCGGCGAACCGCTGGAGCTTGCAGGCCAGCGTGGGCATCGCGTGGCCCCCCGTCACCGGGTTCGAGTACTCCATGATCGCGCCGTCGTGCGGGTCGTTGCCCTCGATGGCGAGAAGCGTCCCGTACGAGTCCGCCCACTTGTACGTGAGCGGGAGCACCTTCGTGGGGTCGCCGCCGTCGACGGGACGCATCATGCCGTTGCCGATCGTCGCATTGGTGAAGCCAGGCTCCTTCGTGACCGGCTGTACGTCCTCCGGGAACGGCTCCTGGAACATCGCGTCGAAGTAGCCGGTCATCGGAGCGTCCAGACAGTCGAGCCAGATGACGGCCTTGTCCGTGGGGTTGTTGTGGTCGTGCCACACCCAGTTCGGCGTGAGCACGAAGTCGCCCGCCTTCATGCGGAAGCGCTCGCCGTCCTGCACGGTGAAGGCGCCGTCGCCCTCGATGACGAACCGGATGGCCGCGGCCGTGTGCCGGTGGGCCGTCGCGACCTCGCCGGGCCATACGATCTGGATGGCGGACGACATGGTCTTCGTGGACCCCGCGATGCCCGCCTTCTTCAGCCCTGGGTTGCGCATGGTGAGCGCGCGCCGCTCGCCGCCGCCCTTGAGGCTTTCGAGCTCGCCCGCCTCGTACGCGAGCTCGCGCATCACCGGCCACCGCCAGACGGCCGGCGCGACCTTGGGGCGCTCCTGCCGCTGGGCGTGCATCACCCACAGCGGGAAGACGTCGACCGCCTCAACCTTCTTCAGGTACTCCTCGTCCTGCTTCGTGGTCATGTCGGCCTCCTTGACTGTGCGCCTGCCTGACTATGCGCCTACGCTTTGCTCCGGCTCCGGACTGAAGCTCACGGTTGCGCTACGAACCCTCGGTCCGCCCCCCAACCGTCATCCTGAGCGAAGCGAAGGATCCCTCACACCTTCCTGACTGTGCGTCCTTCCGCCGAGGAAGGACTCCGGACTGAAGCTCACGGTTGGTCAGCACACCCTCGGTCCGCCCCCCAACCGTCATCCTGAGCGAAGCGAAGGATCCCTCACCTTTCCTGACTGTGCGTCCTTCCGCCGAGGAAGGACTCCGGACGTAGGGGCGCGATTCATCGCGCCCTGGCTGCCCGGCGTGTCCTGACTGCGCGCTCACTCTACGCCTCTGCCCACGTGTCCGCGTCAGCCTACCACTACCGCGCGCCCCTCTAGAGGGTCCAGGGCTGTGCCCTGGCTGGTCAATGGAGGGGGGAGAATGAGGCGGGTGTCATGTGGCGGACGAGCTGGTGGTTCGGCCGCACGTCCACCTTGGCCGGCCAAACCCCGCTCTTCAGATACGAGGCGCGCATCTCGTCGCGGTGGGCCCAGTCCTTGTAGGGCCAGAGCTGGTAGAAACGGTTCAGCTCGCCCAGGTCGCTCACGAAGAACCCGCCGAGCGGCGAGAGCTCGCGCCGCTGGGCCACCTGGTCGCTCATCTGCTTCATCACCTCCCGGACGACTCCCGACGGATAGGTATACATGCGCAGCTCGTACAGGTTGCCCCACTCGCGCGGCCCGTCCAGGGGGTCGTTGACCTCCGACGGGATCAGTATGTCGTTGTCCATCGTCTCCGTGTACTCCTGGATGCCGACGGGGGGCCAGAGCCCGCTCGGGTCCTTCGCCGCGGCCGCCCGCGCCTCCGCGCGCTCTTGGAGCGACTCGTAGGCCCACAGGTGCACCACCTGGTTCAGCGGGCCGATCTCCGTGTGCCAGAAGCCGACCAGCCGCGAGTACTTCTGGCGTACCTCCAGGCCCTCGCCGAAGGCCTTCTCGAACTTGGGGACGCCGCCCGGCTTGAGCCGGTAGGTGCGCAGCTCGTACAACATGCTATATCCCTCCATCCACGCTTGGGCATCCACGCTGGGGATCGGCCGGAGTCTACCCCAAATCAGCAGCCGCGGCCCGCGCCGGCGCGGGGCCTAGAACATCACGTCGCCGCCCGAGACGGACAAGGCAAGCCCCGTCAGGTAGTCGGACTCCGCCGACGCGAGGAACGCGGCCATGCTGGCGACGTCGCCCGTCTCCGTGATGCGCCCCAGCGGGTTGGACGCGCTGCGCTCGAGGACCATGCGCGCCAGCTGCTCGCGGGCGCTCGTGCCCTCGGGGCGCACGGCTTCCGCGATGTGCAGCGCCCGCTCCGTCTCGGCGAGCCCTGGGCAGATCGCGTTGACGTTCACGCCCGCCGGGCCGAGCTCGTGAGCGAGCGCTTGCGTGAAGCCGATCAGCGCGAACTTCGACGCGCTGTACGCCGCGTACCAGGCCAGCCCGCGCTTGCCCGCGGTCGACGAGATGACGATGATCTTGCCGCCGCCCCCGCGCTCCAGCATGTGCCGCGCCACCGCCCGCGAGCACAGGAACGTCCCCTTCACGTTCACGCGCTGCACCTCGTCGAACGCCTCCTCGCTCAGCTCGACCACCGGCACCCGGTCCCGGCCGGGACGCGAGCCCGCGTTGTTCACCAGTATGTCGATGCGCCCGAACCGGTCCAGCACCTGCGCGACCATCGCGTCGACCTGCGCGCCGTCCGAGACGTCGGCGACGACGCCGAGCGCGCCATGCCCCGCGTCCTCGATCTCGCGCACGACCGCGTCGAGGCCGCCCCACCCGCCTGACCCCGCGCCATAGGGGTTCGCCGCGATGTCGTTGACCGCCACGTCGGCGCCCTCTCGGGCGAGCCGCGTCGCGATCGCGCGCCCGAAGCCCGCCTCGCCGCCTGCGCCCGTCACCAGCGCCACCTTGCCGCTCAGGTCGTACATGCCTCTCTCCTCCTCCAGCGCCCCCGCAAGCTACCACGGCTGCCAGCACGACCGCACACCCATTCCGTACACCAGACGAGCGAGTGCAGAGAGCCTGCCCTGAGCCTGTCGAGGGGGGGCGGAGCGTGCTCCCCCGTCCTTGGCTTCATCACCCCTTTCCTGGCGAGGGGCCTTGCCACAACAGTCGTTGCCACGCATCAGATGGGGTGTGCAGAGAGCCTGCCCTGAGCCTGTCGAAGGAGCCTTGCCTCGAAAGCCCCTTTCCGGACGAGAGGGGAGTGCAGAGGGGCTTGGCCCCTCTGCCGGGGGCACGCCCATCGTCGGGGGATACAGCGCTGCCCCCCGTATCTGGCTTTACCACCCCCTTCCTGGCCGGAAGGGGGACGGGGGTATGGTCGAAACGGTCGTGTGACGCACCGGCGTCACAGGAGAGGCACCGAGAGCCGGACACCACGTCCGTGTGCTACGCTCGCCCCGCCATGACCACACGCCAAGCCGTCGGCCGCTCGGCCCCCAGCACCGATGGCCGCGAGAAGGTGACGGGCGCCGCGCGCTACACCGCCGACGCCAGCCCGCGCGGCGTGCTCCACGGCCGCGTGCTCCGCAGCCCGCACCCGCACGCGCGCATCCGCGGCACCGACGCCTCGGCGGCCGCCAAGCTCCCCGGCGTCCACGCCGTCGTCACCGGAGCGGACCTCGCCGGGACCATGTCCGGCCGCCGCATCCTGGACATGCCGGTGCTCGCGAGCGAGGTCGTGCGGTTCGTCGGCGAGCCGGTCGCCGCCGTCGCCGCCGTCGATGCGGAGACGGCCGACCGCGCTCTCGCCCTCATCGTCGTCGACTACGAGCCGCTGCCCGCCGTCTTCGACGTGCGCGAGGCCCTCGAGCCCGGCGCGCCGCTGCTGCACCCACGCTTCAACGACTACGCCGGCGTCAAGCCGCAGGAGCAGCCCTCCAACCTCTTCGTCACCTCCACCTGGGGCCAGGGCGACCCCGAGGCGCAGATAGGGGGCGCGGAGCTCGTCATCGAGGGCACCTATACGACGCCGGTCGTCCACCAGGCGTACATGGAGACGCACTCGTGCCTCGTGGAGGCGGCGGCCGACGGCGGCATGGAGGTCTGGGCGTCGAACAAGGCGCCGCACTACGTCAGGAAGCAGGTCGCCGGCAGCACCGGCGTCCCCGAGCCGATGGTGCGCATCCACCACGTGGCCATCGGCGGAGACTTCGGCGGCAAGGGCTCGCCGATGAACATACCGCTGTGCTACTTCCTCGCGAAGGCCGCCGGACGGCCCGTCCAGATGGTCATGGACTACGCCGAGGAGCTCACGGCCGCCAACCCGCGCCACCCAGCCGAGGTCAGCGTCACGACCGGCGTCAAGCGCGACGGCACCATCGTGACCTGCGACATCGAGGGCTACTTCAACACGGGCGCCTACGCGGCGTTCGTGCCCCTCGGCTTCCTGCCGGGCCCGCGCCACGCCGTCGGCCCCTACCGCATCCCCGACGCCCGCGTGCGCGCCCACCACGTCTACACCAACAAGGTCCCCGCCGGACACATGCGCGGCCCCGGCGAGCCCCAGGCCATCTTCGCCATGGAGTCGCACATCGACGTCATCGCGCGCACCCTCGGCCTCGATCCCGCCGAGGTGCGCCTGCGCAACGTGATCCGCGAGGGCGAAGCGAACGCGCTGGGCGAGCTCTACCACGACCTCCACGGCGCCGAGACCATCGAGGCCGCGCTGGAAGCCTCCGGCTATCACGCGCCGCCGCCCGCCCCCGACGGCGCCGTGCGCTACGGCCGCGGCGTCGCCATCGGCGAGCGCGCCCCCGGCGGCGGCCAGACGCACGCCGCCGTGACGTTCCGGCCTGACGGGCGGGTCGTCGTCCACACCTCGATCTTCGACCAGGGCTCGGGAACGTACACGACGATCCGCCAGATGGCCGCCGACGTCCTCGGGATGAGCCCAGAGCGCATCGACGTCGAGGTCTGGGACACGCCGGAGACCGGCTTCGACAGCGGCGCGGGCGCCAGCCGCAACAGCCGCATGGCGAGCGAGGCCGTCCACGAGGCCGCGAGCGCAGCACGCGGCGCGCTCTTCGCACTCGCGGCGGAGCTCGAGGGCTGGCCGCAGGACCGCATCGCGCTCGAGGACACGGTGCTTCGCCAGACCGACACGGGCGAGCGCGCCGAGCTATCGGACCTGCTGGCCCGCGCCCGCGCGCCGGTGACCGGGAGCGCCGACTTCGACGACACGACGCACGCGCATGTGACCGCGTTCACCGTGCAGGTCGCCGAGGTCTCCGTGGACACCGAGACCGGCCAGGTCCGTCTGCTGCGGTTCACGTCGGTCCACGACGCCGGGCGCGTGCTCAATCCGATGGGCCACGAGGGCCAGGTGCGCGGCGGCGCGATGCAGGGCATCGGCTTCGGCCTGATGGAGGAGCTGACGATCGCCGACGGGCGCGTCACGACCCCATCGTTCGCGGACTACAAGGTGCCGAGCATGGCCGACATACCCGTGATGCAGGCCATCGCCATCGAATCGGACGGCGGCATCGGGCCGTTCAACATCAAGGGCATCGGCGAGAACCCCGTCTCCCCCGCGGCGCCCGCCATCGCGAACGCCATCGAGGACGCCGTCGGCGTGCGCATCACCGACCTCCCGATCACCGCCGAGCGCGTCTACCGCGCCCTACGGGCGAAGGACCCGTAGGGGCGCGATGAATGGCGCCCCCACTCCATACACCTGCCCCAGGGAGTCACGGCCCCAGCGCAGCGTACGCGGTCAGCTTCCAACCGCTCGTGCTGAGCCGGTCGACGTAGGGGCGCGATTCATCGCGCCCTGGGCCGCCATGTATCGCGCCCCGGCCAAGGCACAAACACACAAAGAGTCCCGTGCGCAACACAGGGAGTGCAGAGGGGCAGAGCCCCCTCTGCCGGGGGCACGGGGGTGTCCCCCGTCAATGATTCTTTCACCCCCTTCCTGGCGAGGAAGGGGGACGGGGGGATGGTCGGAACGCCTGTCCGGCTACGCCGCCGGAGAAGCAGGAGCGGGGCGCGCCCCCCTACCCCGCCGCCATCTCCTCGACCAGCGTCGGCAGCTGCACGGCGATAAGCGCGGGCGAGCCGTTGCGCACCTGCTCCAGCCCACGGCGCAGCGCCGGCCCCACCTGCTCGGGGTCGCTGACCTCCTCGCCGTACCCGTTCGCGGCCTCCGCCAGCTTCACGAAGTTCGGCGGTGGGTCGAACAGCCCACCCTCGTAGTCGCCCGCCCCAACCGCCTCCCCGTCGGGGAAGGCGTGCTTGAGCCCGATCGTGCCCGTGCTGTAGGAGCGGTTGACGAAGACGACCGTCAGGAACGGCGCGCCGTAGTGCGCGGCCGACCAGAGCGACGCGAGCGGCGTGCCGAACATGAAGTAGCCGTCGCCCGTCGCGAGCACCACGTCGCGGTCCGGCTTCGCCATCTTCGCCCCGAAGGCCGCGCCCGAGCCCCAGCCCCCCGCGCTGCCGCCGCTCTTGAAGTACGTCCCCGGCTGCGTCCGCTCCGTGTGCGCCCGCACGTAGATGGACGAGCTGAGCGCGTCGTCCAGCAGGATCGCCTCCGGCTCGAGCATCCGCCCGATCTGGTAGCCCACCCAGCGCGGGTGGATCGGCGTGCGCTTGCCCGCCTCGAGCGCCAGCGCCTCGCTCGCCTCGTCCAGCTCCCGCTTGCGCTCATCGAGCCGCTTGCGCCGGTCCGCGATCCGCGAGCGGTCGCTCTTCGTCAGCATCGCCGTGGCCGCTTCGTAGATCGCCCGCGCGGCTCCGGCGGCCGCCGTCGGGAGCCACAGGTCGGCGCGGAACTCCATCGTCTTGTAGCGCGACTGCACCGGGTCCGGGTCGACCCAAACGATCTTGGCGGACGCCGCTGGCGCCCCCGCCGGCGGCATGAACGGCACCTGCGCCTCGAAGACCACGATCGCGTCGGCGTCCTTGGGCGCGGGGCCGGTGCCATACAGCGGGTGCGACGACGGGAAGTTGATGCTTTGGACGCGGAGCGTATCGAGCACCGGCACGGCCAGGAGCTCCGCGAGGCGCACCAGCTCCTCGACCGAGGCCGGGTTGCGGCCGGAGTTGCCCAGACAGATGAGCGGGTTGTTCGCCTTGATGAGCCACTCGGCCGCCTGCTTGGCGTCGGCCGGGTCTGGCCAGGCCGCTCGCGCGATGCCGAGCTGGTCGCGCGTCGGGTAGCGCGTCGTACCGGGCATCGCCAAGCGCGCCGTCTCCTGCGGGAACGAGAGGTACACCGGCCCCTTGGGCTCGCTCATGGCGACTTGGAGCAGCCGGCTGACCATCAGCCCTGGGTTGTCCTGGTGCTCCATGCGGTGGTCGAGCTTCGTGTACTGCCGCACGATCTCGCCCTGGTCCCGCGGCTCCTGGACCCACTGCACGCCGTTCTCCCGCGCGCCCGCCATCGAGCCGGGATAGGCGCGCGGCCCCGTGCCCGCCGTCATGAGCACGGGGTAGCCGCCGCGCCAGGCGGTGTGGAGCCCAGCGCCGTAGTTGAACGTGCCGACGTCTATGTGGACAGCCGTGGCCGCCGGCTGGCCGGTGACCATCGTGTCGCCGATCGCCGCATTGAGCGCCGCGCCCTCGTGCACCATCGTCACGATCTTGGGCGCGGGCCACTCCCGCGCGCGGGCGCGCGCCGCCGCTTCCTGGTAGAAGCTGAGCTCGGAGCCCGAGCAGAAGTAGAGCCGCTCCACGCCGCCCGCCCGCATGGCGCCGAACGCGGCGTCCGCCCACTCCTCGGCTCCGTACTCGTTCCAGCTCGGGTCCGC
>JADFRC010000167.1 GCA_022561455.1 Chloroflexota bacterium
AGTGCGCGAACATCTGGGCGAACTCCAGCCCCAACGGCCCGCCGCCGATGACCACCAGGGACTCGGGCAGCTCGGTGAGCTGCATGGCCGTCACGTTGGTGAGCCAGCCCGCGTCGTCCAGGCCGGGGATGGGCAGCGGCTTCGTGCTCGATCCGGTCGCGATGAGTATCTTGTCCGCCTCGTACCGCTCGCCGGCCGCCTCGACCTCGCGGGGACCCACGAACCGAGCGCGGCCTTCGAGCAGCTGCACCCCGTCGAGGTGTTCGAGGACGTTCACGTAGTTGCGCTGGCGAGCCTCGGCGACCACGGCGTCCTTGCCAGCGATGGCCTTGGCGAAGTCGAAGGCAGACTCGTGGCCATTGGCGAGCGCTTCGAACCGGGGACGCTGTCCGTAGAACAGCTCGTCCCCGATCGCCAGCAGGTGCTTGCTGGGGATGCAGCCGACATTCACACAGGTACCGCCGATGGGCAGGCCGTCGTTGATCATCAGCGCCGTCCTGCCCAGGTCGGCCGCCTTGGTAGCCGCAGCGAATGCCGCAGCACCACCACCGATGATGATGAGGTCGTAATCAGCCATCTCTTCTCGCTCCTTCCTCTCCGCTGGCGACTATCCAGGGAAGAACACCGACCGGAACGCATCGGGCTGCACGGTGCTGTAGATGAGGCCCGCGCCGACCAGCAGCATGACCACGCTGCCGACGCGTTGGATAGGCCGCACCGAACCCTTGAGCCCCCGGAGCGCGGTGCTGTGTGAGACGCCGACCATCAGCGAGACGGCGAGCATGAGCACCCCCATGGTGGCCGTGAACAGCGCGACGCCGAAGAACGCCGAGACGAACCCGCCCGTCGCCGCCGCATAGGCCGCGACCGCGGCCAGGAAGGGCCCCGTTCAGCCGACGCCGACGAGTGCATAACCGGCACCGTAGGCATAGAGCGACCGGAGCGAGCCACCCTCGGGTTGGACACGCACCGCCCAGGACGCCACTCTCCCCACCAGGGGGCCCCGATGCGACCAGTCCAAGAGGTGCACGAGGCCCATGGAGATGACGAACGCCCCGACCGCGATACGGAAGCCCTGCGCCGCGCGGCTGGGGTCGTCACCCGTGATGGAGAAGCTGGCGCCGACGCCCGTCCCCAAGACCGCCACGACCAGGCCCAGGGCGCTCACCGCAGTCACGACGCCGAGGGAGGCGGCCGTCCCACCGAGGAGCGCCTGCCCGAGCTCCGGCCTCCCCCCCTGGGCCCGGCTCCCACCGGCGAACGCGATGTAGGAGGGCAGGACGGTGAACGCGCACGGCGAGAAGAACGACGCGGTGCCCGCGGCGACCGCCGTGATGGCGAGGCCGTAGGCGGCGAACTCGCCGGGGACCAAGATGCCCTTCACGAAGGCGAGGAACGCCAGATAGCCGAGCCCGGCCATAGCGACGACGACGGCCAGCGCGGCCAGCGCGGCGGCGTAGGTTCTGACCGGCGATCCGCTCGTCATGGCTACCGCTCGACGGGGTATCCGAGCCCGTCGAGCTCCGCCCGTACCTCGTCGGCGCCGATCGCATCGGGGTCCCACGTAACCTGCACGACCTGCGCGTCCTCACTCGCCTTCACGGCCTGCACGCCGGGCAGGCGCGCGAGGAACCGCTCGATCGTCGCCTCGCAACCCTCGCAGTGGATGGCGCCCTTCTGAACGCGGATCTCCTCGGTCACGGTCTGTGCCATGGTGGGTCTCCTCTTGGAGTGTCGCCACCAAGCTAAACCATCCAGTCGAGAGGAGAGTCAATAGGGCGCGTGCAAGGTCAACTCCGGCGTGGCCAGTGGGACCCGAGCCACGTCAAGCTGGCCTCGTCCAACGTGACCTCGCTCCGCTCCACGATGCCGCAGATGTTCCCGCCGGTTGGGCAGCAGTCCTCGAGGTCCCCTGCCTTGTCCCGCAACGACGCGAGCTCCCTGCGGAAGTCCCGCAGCTCCTTCAAAGCGAGCTCGATCCGGGCGATCTTGTCGTCGAGCAGCGCGCGGACGTGAACGCAGGTCGGCTCGTTGAGGTCGTGCAGCTGCAGCACGCCGCGGATCTCCTCAAGCGACATACCGAGGCGCTTGGCGCTGCGGATGAACCCCAGGCGCTCGACGTCGGCTTTCTCGTAGATGCGGTAGCCCGACTCCGTCCGCGGGGCGGCCCGTATCAGACCGGCGTCCTCGTAGAAGCGGATGGTCTTCACGGTCGTCCCGACTGCTCGCGCGAGGCCGCCGATCTTCATGTGCTCCCGTCCTCCCGGTCCCAGGGTCCGCTCCCCAGCCCATGCCTGTTCGATGCGGCCGAGACGGCGCGGTGACGGCGGCGCGCGCCTACTCCGGGCGCGGCACGCGCGCCATGAGCTCGCCGAGCGCGTCCTTGGGCGAGAGGCCCTCGAACAGCACGCGGTTCGTGAGCTCGGCGATGGGCATCTCCACGCCGTGCGCCCGCGCCAGGTCCAGCGCCGCCGGCGTCGTCTCCACGCCCTCCGCCACCTCGCCGCCGAGCGCGGCGATCGCCTCCTCCAGCGAGCGGCCCTGGGCCAGCGCGATGCCGACGCGGTGGTTGCGCGAAAGCGTGCTGAAGCACGTGGCCATCAGGTCGCCGAGGCCCGCGTTGCCGGCGAACGTGAGTGCGTCCGCGCCCGCCGCGACGCCGAGGCGCGTGATCTCGGCGAGGCCGCGCGTCAGGAAGCCCGCCTTGGCGTTGTCGCCGAGGCTCATGCCGTCGACGACGCCCGCGCCGATGGCGATGACGTTCTTGAGCGCGCCCGCGAGCTCCGTCCCGACCACGTCGGTGTTCGTGTAGACGCGGAACGTCTTCGAGTTGAGGAGCTCCTGCGCTTGGCGCGTGGCGTCCGGGTCGGGGCCGGCGACGACGGTCGAGGTCGGCAGGCCGCGCACGACCTCGCGCGCCAGGTTCGGCCCGGAGAGCGCGCAGTGGGCTCCGGCGGTCGAGGGCAGCTCCTCGTCGAGCACCTGGCTCATGCGCTTGAAGGTGTCGTGCTCGAGCCCCTTGGCCGCCGAGACGACGACCGGCGAGCCGCCGATGTGGGGCGCGGCGCGCTTCGCGTTCTCGCGCATCGTCTGCGCCGGCACGGCGAAGAGGACGACCGAGGCGCCGTCGAGCCCCGCGGCCCAATCGGCGGTCACGCGCAAGCCCTCCGGGAACGCGTGGCCCGCGAGGTGCGGGTGCTCCCGCGCCTCCGACAGCCGCGCGGCCTCCTCGCCGGTGCGCGCGAGCAGCCGCACGTCGATGCCGCGCCGCGCGAGGATGATCGCGAGCGTCGTGCCCCACGTCGTCGTGCCGACGACGGCGGCGGGGCCGGGGGTTTGCGTCGCGGAGGCCATCAGCGCCCAACCTTACCGCGACGGCGTGATGGGTG
>JADFRC010000045.1 GCA_022561455.1 Chloroflexota bacterium
GACGCAGCCGCGGGTAGCGCTCCGCGGCGGCGATCGCGGCATCGAGCCCCTCGGTCGAGTCGTGGTCGGTCACGGCCGCGACATCGACGCCCTGGCGGTCGAGCAGCCCGACCAGCTCCTCGGGCGTGAGGCGGCCGTCCGACAGCGTCGTATGCATGTGTAAATCGATCTTCGGGCTCGGTGCGCTCATCCCTCGATCACCCGATCCACGCGCTGGATGTCCGTGGCCAGTCCGGTCAGGTCGTCGATGTCGATCACCACGGCGTTGAACTGGAGCGGGCCCGCACCGTCGGCGACGTTGAGCCGGCGCGGCATCGCCGTGAGGAACCGCGTGAGCACGTCCTCCACCTTGCTGCCTATGATCGAGTTGACCGGCCCGGTCATGCCGAGGTCCGTCACGAACCCCGTGCCCTGCGGCAGGATGCGCGCGTCGGCCGTTGCGACGTGCGTGTGCGTGCCGACGACCGCGGAGACGCGGCCGTCGAGGTACCAGCCGAGCGCCGCTTGCTCCGAGGTCGCCTCGGTATGGAAGTCGACGACGATGGCCCTGGGCGGGTCGGGCTCGAGCTCCTCCAGCAGCCGGTCGGCGACCGTGAACGGCGAATCGAGGCCCTCCGGCATGAACACGCGGCCTTGCAGGTTCAGGATGGCGAGCGAGCCGACGCGCATCATCCCCCGTCCCGGCGTGCCCGCCGGGTAGTTGGCCGGGCGCAGCAGCGGCAGCTCGCCGTCGAGCGACGGCACGAAGTCCCGCTGGTCGAAGGTGTGGTTGCCGCCGGTGATCACGGTGGCGCCCGCATCCAGCAGCTCATCGGCCAGAGCGTCGGTCAGCCCGAAGCCCGCGGCGGTGTTCTCGCCGTTGACGACGACCACGTCGATGCCGAGCTCCGAGCGCACGTCCGGCAGGACCTCCTTGAAGGCCCGCCGGCCGGGCTTGCCGATCACGTCTCCCACCATCAACACGCGCAAGAGTTGCTCCTGTGCTAACTGTTGAGTCCTTCCACCGAGGAAGGACTCCGGACTGAAGCGGCCCGCGCTGCTCCGGTCCTCGGTGCCCCCGCGTTTCCTAACTGTGCGTCCTTCCGCCGAGGAAGGACTCCGGACTGAAGCAGGCACGCGCTGCTCCGGCCCTCGGTGCCCAGCGCACCGCCTTTGACTGTGCGCCTACTTGGCGACCTCGGTGGCGCGCGTCTCCCGGACCACCGTCACCTTGATCTGGCCAGGGTAGACAAGGTTCTCTTCGATCTTCTTTACGACGTTGCGGGCCAGGTTGGAGGCGGCTATGTCGTCGATCTGGTCCGGCTGGACCAGGATGCGGACCTCACGTCCGGCCTGGATCGCGAACGACTTCTCCACGCCTGGGAAGCTGTTGGCCACGTCCTCCAGGGCCTCCAGCCGCTTGAGGTAGAGCTCCGTGGTGTCGCGGCGCGAGCCGGGGCGCGCCGCGCTGATGGCGTCGGCCGCGGCCACCAAGAACGCCTCGGCCGAGCCCCTCGCGTCGTCGTGGTGCTCGGCGATCGCGGCCTGGACCGCCGCCGGCAGGTTGTAGCGGCGCGCGATCTCGTCGCCGATCTCGATGTGCGTGCCCTCCACCTCGTGCGTGAGCGCCTTGCCGATGTCGTGGAGCAGCCCACCCGCCTTTGCGGTCTGAATGTCGGCCTCGATCTCGCCGGCCAGCATGCCCGCGATGCGCGAGACCTCCACCGAGTGCTGGAGGATGTTCTCGCCGTAGCTGTAGCGGTAGTGCAGCCGGCCAACGAGCTTCACGAGGTCCGGCTGGAGCCCGCGCACGCCGGCGTCCAACACGGCCTGCTCACCGGCGCGGCGCATCGTCTCGTCCACCTCGGACTGTGCCTTCTCGACGGCCTCCTCGACCCGCGCCGGGTGGATGCGGCCGTCCTGGATGAGCGCCGTGAGCGCGATCCGGGCGACCTCCCTGCGGATGGGGTCGAAGCAGGAGATCGTCACGGCCTCCGGCGTGTCGTCGATGATCAGATCGACTCCCGTGGCGGCCTCGATGGCGCGGATGTTCCGGCCCTCGCGGCCGATCAGGCGGCCCTTCATCTCGTCGTTGGGCAGCGGCACGATGGACGTCGTCGTCTCCGAGACCACGTCCGAAGCCAGCCGCTGGATGGCGAGCGACACGACCTTCTTGGCCTTGTCGTCGACGTCGGCCAGCATCGCCTGCTCCAGCGTGTAGTAGCGCTTGGCGAGCTCCTGGGACATCTCGCCCTCGGCGGTCGTCGCGATCTGGTCCTTGGCCTCCGTCAACGTCAGGCCCGCGATCGACTCCAGCCGCTCTGTCTGCTCGCGCTTGATCGCCTCGACCTCGCTCTTCTGCTCATCGAGCGCTCGTTCGTGCTCGCCCGTGCGCTGCTCGCGGCCCTCGAGCGTCTCCTGACGCTTCTCCAGGCTCTCCTCGCGCGTCGTGAGGCCATGCTCGCGGTTCGCTAGCCGGTCCTCGATGCTCTGGGCCTCGCGCCGGCGGTCGCGGACCTCTTTGTCCGCGTCCTCCTTGGTGCGCATCGCCTCTTCCTTCGCCTCCAGGATCAGCCGCTTCTGCTCCTCCTCCGCGTGTTGGAGGACCCGCCCCGCGGTGTCCTTCGCGGCGTCCACGCCGCGGCTGAGCATCATGTTGCGCAGGACGAACCCGCCGCCGACTCCGATCCCGATCCCGACGACCGCTGCCACGATCGCGATGACTGTTTCCATGTCGCTCCCCTTTCCGTCCTCGCCTGGAGTGTCCCGCTTGGGGGTCCCCGGGGAGGAGCCTTGAACCGTTAGATGTCCCGGCACCCCTGCGGGGCGTCGGGACATACGCGCGCAACTACCCCGGACGCGATGCGCCCCGGGTAGTTACGAGCTGCCGTCGGGTCCTGTTCGCGTGACACACACCACCGCCTTTGTCAGATCGGCGGCGGCGGTGAAGAGAGACGAGGCCTGGTAGTGGACCTGTCTAGCTGGCGCTTGCGGGGACTGGGTCGCCTTCGACCTCGACCGCTTCGGGGACCGGCACGTCCGTATGGCCGTTCGTCGAAGCGTGCTGCCCGCGTATGTGCTTCTCGAGCTCGGCTAGGACCTCGGGGTGGTCCTGGAGGAACTCCTTCGAGTTCTCCCTGCCCTGTCCGAAGCGCGTCTCGTTGTAGGAGTAGTTCGCCCCGGACTTGCGCACGATACCCATCTCGACGCCGAGGTCAATCAGGTCTCCCGCCTTGCTGATGCCGATCTTGAACATGATGTCGAACTCCGCCTGCTTGAACGGCGGGGCGACCTTGTTCTTCACCACCTTGGCCCGTACGCGCGTCCCGATCGCTTCGGTCTGCTGCTTGAGGGTCTCGATCCGGCGCAGGTCGATGCGGACGGAGCTGTAGAACTTCAGCGCGCGGCCACCGGGGGTGACCTCCGGGCTCCCGAACAGGACGCCGATCTTCTCCCGCAGCTGGTTCACGAACACGACAGCGGTGTTCGAGCGGCTCGTCGCCGCGGTGAGCTTGCGCAGTGCCTGGGACATGAGCCGCGCTTGCAGCCCAACGTGCGTGTCGCCCATGTCGCCCTCGAGCTCCGCCCGGGGCGTGAGAGCGGCGACGCTGTCGATGATGACGACGTCCAAGGCGCCGCTGCGTACCAGGTATTCGACGATCTCCAGGGCCTGCTCACCCGAGTCGGGCTGCGAGATCAGGAGGTCGTCGATCTGGACGCCGCACCGCGCGGCGTAGGTCGGGTCCAGGGAGTGCTCGGCATCGATGTAGGCGGCAGTCCCGCCCGTGCGCTGGGCCTCGGCCACGATGTGGTGGCACAGAGTGGATTTCCCGGCCGACTCCGCTCCGAAGATCTCGGTGATACGTCCCCTTGGGATGCCCCCGATGCCGAGGGCTATGTCCAGGGAGATGGAGCCTGTCGGGATCGCCTCCACATGCATGCGTTGGGCCGCGTCGCCCATGCGCATGATCGATCCACGGCCGAATTGGCGTTCAATCTGACCGATGGCCAGCTCGAGTGCTTCTTCCTTATCAGACACGTGATGGCCTCGTCTCTTCACCGCCACTACCGCTCATGATGCTATCACATCCCCTCAGTGACGATGGCGCGGCGAGTGTGCCGAAAAGGCCCCCGAACCCGCAAGCAACAGATGTCACCAGGGCACTGCTTCGACCCATGAGAGGTCGCGTCGCTGACGGCGCTAGGGCCGGTAGCGGTTGACGATGGGCAGCCGCCGGTCGCGGCCGAAGTTGCGGCGCGTGATCTTGACGCCTGGCGGCGCCTGGCGCCGCTTGTACTCGCTGCGGTCCACGAGGCGCATCGTCTGGTCGATGACATCGGGCGCCATGCCCGCGGCCAGCATCTCCTCGCGGCTCCTGTCCTGCTCGACGTACGCCTCGAGGACGGGGTCGAGCGTCGCATACGGCGGCAGCGAGTCCTCGTCCAGCTGGCCGGGCCGCAGCTCCGCCGTCGGCGGGCGCTCGATGATGGAGGAGGGGATGAGCTCGCGCCCGGCGGTTGTATTGCGGTGGCGCGCCAGCTCGAACACGAGCGTCTTGGGCACGTCCTTGATGACGGCGAAGCCGCCGGCCATGTCCCCGTACAGCGTCGCGTAGCCCGTCGCCATCTCGCTCTTGTTGCCGGTCGTCAGCACGATCCAGCCGAACTTGTTGGACCCGGCCATGAGAAGGTTGCCGCGGATGCGCGCCTGCAGGTTCTCCTCGGTCACGTCGGGCTCGCGGCCCTCGAACAGCGGGCCGAGCTCGCCGACGTAGGCCGCGAGCAAGCCCTCGATGGGGATGACGTCCATGCGCACGCCGAGGCCCGAGGCGAGCTTGGTCGCGTCGTCCAACGACTGGCCAGCCGTGTACTGCGACGGCATGAAGAAGGCCGTGACCGCGTCCGCGCCCAGCGCGTCGACGGCGATGGCCGTGGTCAGCGCCGAGTCGATCCCGCCCGAGAGCCCGATGACGGCCCCCGTGAAGCCGCTCTTGCGGACGTAGTCCCGCGTGCCGGTGACGAGCGCCGCGTAGACCTCGGCGAGCGGGTCGAGCTCGTCGCTGACCGTGGGCTCGAGCGCGGCCCGCCCGCCCGTCCGCCCACCAGGCGCGGTGTCCGCCAACGCGTAGTGCGCCGGCGCTCCGATGGCGCTCAGCCGCTCCTCGAAGCCGGTGAGCGTCATCGGACGGGCGCGGTCGGCGTCGACGTCGGCTATGAGCAGCGCCTCTTGGAACTGGGGCGCTCGGGCCACCAGCTCGCCCTCCGGGCCGACCACGAGGCTCTGCCCGTCGAAGACGAGCTCGTCCTGCCCGCCCACCATGTTCACGTAGGCGATGAACGCCCCGTGGTCGCGCGCGCGACCGGCGAGCATCTCCTGGCGCTCCCGGCCCCGGCCGCGGTGGTACGGCGAGCCGTTGATGTTGACGATGACCTCCGCGCCCGCGACGCGTTGGACGGTCGCCGGGCCGACGTCGTACCAGATGTCCTCGCACACGTTCACGCCGACCCGCACGCCGTTCACGGTGAGCACCGGGCACTCGCAGCCGGGCTCGAAGTAGCGCGCCTCGTCGAACACCCCATAGTTGGGCAGGAAGATCTTGTGATACATGGCGGCGAGCTTCCCGTCGCAGGCAACGGCGGCGGCGTTGAAGAGCTTGCCGTCCACGGCATCGGGCGCGCCGATCACCGCCACGATGCCCTTGGCGGCCCCGGCGACGCGCTCGAGCTGCACACGAGCATCGTGGAGGAACTGGCGTTTGAAGAGCAGGTCCTCGGGCGGGTAGCCGGTGACCGCGAGCTCCGGGAACGCGATGAGGCCGGCGCCCTCGGCCACGGCCTGCTCCATCAGCGCCAGCATCCGCTCGGCGTTGCCCTCGAGGTCGCCGACGGTCGGATTCATCTGTGCGAGCGCCAGCCGGAGCCGTCGCATGGGCCAAGGCCTCCCAATCTCGTGTCTCAAGTATACGGCCATGTGGCCACGGCGCCGTCCGCGGGAGAAGGGAGGGAGATCCTTGGCTCCGTGGCCCCAAGCTCGCCCCGCCGCTCGCTGGGACGTTCCCCCTCGACGGGATACCGAGCTTGGCCCACCAATCGTTGGCACCTTCCCCCATCGATGGGAAAAGGTGGGGATGGGGTTGGGCAGCCCGCGTACCGCCACGAAGGGGGAGAGGCTTTGCCTCAAAACTCCCTGTCAGGCCCCCCGGAGGGGAGTGCAGAGGGGCTTTGCCTCAAAACTCCCTGTCAGGCCGCCCGGAGGGGAGTGCAGAGGGGCAAAGCCCCTCTGCCGGGGGCGCGGGGGTGTCCCCCGCCTTCGGCTTCATCACCCCCTTCCTGGCAGGAAGGGGGACGGGGGGATGGTCGAAACGGTCGTGGGGCACCGACGCTGCAGCATCGGGGCGGAGGTTTTGACGCAAACCGGGGGGGCCTGCGCTTGGCGCGCAGTCGAAAAGCGCCCGCTGAAGCGGGCGCTTTCAACACAAGCGTGGGGCAGGCGGCCTAGACGCCGGAGCGGCGCCGTCTGCGTGCCGAGCGGCGCGCTGCGAGGCGGGCTTTCTCGCCCTTGGAGCGGAAGAACCGGCGGTCCTTGTGCTCCTTGAGGATCCCGTTGCGCGTCACCGCGGCCCGGAACCGGCCGACGATCGCCTCGGGAGGCTCACCTTCGCGCAGTGTCACAAACGCCACGTTCACATCCTCTGCCGCCCAGCAATGGCGGGCCCAGTAGCGGGATAAGGCGCCTTGAACGATAGCACAACGCGCCCGCGACGGGCAAGCGCGGCGGGGCCGCGGCCCATCCGCGCGCCGATTCCGCATTGACACCCACGAGCGAGTACCGGTACCGTCATAGCAGTCGGCGCCCCCGACTGCTAATCCCGCCGGCAACGGAGCACCTCCTGCCCATCTACACCTACAAGTGCGAAGCCAACGGCCACGAGTTCGAGCTTCGCCAGGGCTTCAGCGCGAGTCCCGAGCAGGCCTGCCCGGCCTGCGGGAGCACCTCCCGCCGCCAGATCCACGCGCCCGCCGTGATCTACAAAGGCTCCGGTTTCTACACGACGGACTACGCGCGCAAGTCGAGCGATCCGGCCTCGGCCAAGGCCTCCTCTTCGGACGGAGCCTCTTCGGACGGAGCCTCTTCGGACGGAGCCGCGTCAGACGGATCGTCGTCCAGAGGATCGAAGAGCTCGCCCAAGAAGGACGGCTCATCGAGCGCCTCGAAGAAGGACGGCGCGTCGGGCTCCTCGACCGCCGCCAGCAAGTCCACCGCCGACTCCTAGCCTGATGCGCGCCGTCCTCCAGCGCGTGCGCTCGGCATCCGTCACCGTCGACGGCCAGACCGTCGGCTCGATCGGCCGCGGCCTCGTCGTGCTGCTCGCGATCGGCCGCGACGATGAGCCCGACGACGCTATCTACGTGGTCGAGAAGACCGCGAACATGCGCATCTTCCCCGACGAAAGAGGCCACATGAACCGCTCCGCCGCAGAACTCGGCGCGGAGCTGCTGGTGGTGAGCCAGTTCACGCTTTATGCCGATACGCGCAAGGGGCGCCGCCCCAGCTTCACCGCGGCCGCGCCGCCCGAGCCCGCTGCCGCGCGGTTCGACGACGCCGTCGCGCGCTTCCGGGCCACCGGGCTCCGCGTCGAGACCGGCCGCTTCGGGGAGACGATGGACGTGGCGCTGGTCAACGAAGGCCCGGTGACTATCTGGCTGGACTCGGCCGACCGGCACCGGTAGCGCCGCACGGCGGGGGCTGGCTGGACTCGGCCGACCGGCGCCGGTAGCGCCGCACGGCGGGGGCTGGCTGGACTCGGCAGACCGGCGCCGGTAGCGCCGCACGGCGGGGGCTGGCTGGACTCGGCCGACCGGCACCGCTCGCGCCGGGCCTGAGGCTAGTGGGACTCGGCTGCGAACTCGCGGACCAAGAAGCACCCATCGCCCTGGCTCTCGAGCTGCTTGAGGGCTTCGAGCACCGCGGCCTGCGCGATGTCCTCGCGGTTGACCTTGCGGACGCCGTACTGGCGGCGCAGGATGCGGCGCATGTCCTCGACCGCCTCCACGGCGTCGGCGCGGAAGCGGTAGGTCACCTTCACGCGCTCCTGGGGCTCCTCGGCCTCGGCGAGCGCTTCGAGCTCGGCGCTGACCTCCTCGGTCGAGCGCAGGATGGCGTGCCGGCCCCGGCTCTCAAGCTCAGGGAAGATGAACACCGGTCGCTTAGGCCTTGCCATTGAGCACCTCCGCCGCCAGATCCCGGTACTGCTTCGCCCCGTCCAGCTGCCTCCGCCACAGCGTCAGCGGCATACGGTACCCCGGCGCCTCGATGAAGCGCACGGACTGCCTGATGATCTGCTTGAAGAGGTGGATCCCCTCCCGCTCGCAGAAGTCGGCGAGGTACGCGTACACCTCGCGGCTGTTGATCGTCCTCCCGTCGTAGCGCGTCGCGAGGATCCCGAGCGTGTCGAGGCCGGGGTTCGTGACCTCCCGCACGTTCTCCAGCGTGTCCAGGAGCAGCCGGAGGCCGCGCAGCGCCATGTACTCCGTGGAGATCGGGATCAGCACCTTGGTCGCGGCCGTCAGGCTGTTGACCGTCAGGATGCCGAGCGACGGCGGCGTGTCGATGATGATGTAGTCGTAGCGCTCGAGCACGGGCCGGAGGCGGCGTTGGAGCACCGTCTCGGCGGCAAGCGCCTGCTTCAGCTCGATCTCGGCGCCGGCGAGGTCGATGGTGGCCGGCGCCAGGTCGAAGCGGAAGTCGGTCGGGATGATGACGTCGGCGACCGACGCCTTGGGGCGGACGAGCGCGTCGTAGACGGAGACCTCGAGCGTCGTCGTGTCCATCCCCAGGCAGACGGCGCACCCGCCTTGGGGGTCCATGTCCACGAGCAGCGTGCGCAGGCCCCGCTCGGCGATGCATGCCGCGAGGTTCACGGCGGTCGTCGTCTTGGCGACCCCGCCCTTCTGGTTGGCGACGGTGATGATGACGGGGGCGTGGTTCTGGGCCATGGGGCTCAAGCCTCTGGTCAGGCCGGGGGGCGATGCGCGCCATGCCCTCAGCGGCCGGGACCGGTTCCCGATACGCTATAAAACAGCAATCCTGCTGTCAAGATTTGCTGCAAACTGTTTTGCCAGCAAACTGGATGTCCAGAACCGCGCGGCGTCGATCCCCGCCCTAGCTCACGCGCTCGAAGAGCGTCGCGACGCCCTGGCCGCCGCCGACGCAGAGCGTCGCCAGGCCGAAGCGCCCGCCGCACCGCTCCAGCTCCTCCATCAGCTTCACCACCATGACCGCGCCCGTGGCGCCGAGGGGGTGCCCGAGCGAGATGCCGCTGCCGTTGGGGTTCGTCTTCTTGGTGTCGAGGCCCAGCTCGCGGATCACGTAGACGGCCTGGGCGGCGAAGGCTTCGTTGAGCTCGATCACGTCGATGTCCTCAAGCGCCACGCCCGCCTTGGCGAGCACCTTGCGCGTCGCCGGGACCGGCCCCGTGCCCATGATGGCCGGATCGACGCCCGCGACGCCGCGCGCGATCCAACGCAGCCGCGCCCGCACGCCCTCCGCCGCGGCGCGCTCGGCGGACATCACGACCACCGCGGCGGCCGCGTCGTTGATGCCCGCGGAGTTGCCCGCCGTGACCGTGCCGCCCTCCTTGAAGGCAGCCGGCAGCTTGGCCAGCGCTTCGAGGCTCGTGTCGGCGCGCGGGTGCTCGTCCTTCGAGACCTCGACCGGGGGGCCGCGCCGCTGCGGGACGGCGACCGGCACGATCTGGGCGTCGAAGCGCCCGGCGGCCTGCGCCGCGACGGCGCGGCGGTGGCTCTCGACGGCAAGCTCGTCCTGCGCGGCGCGGCCGACCTCGAAGCGCTCGGCGACGTTCTCGGCCGTCACGCCCATGTGGTAGTCGTAGATGGGGCAGCTCAAACCCATCTGCAGGCTGTCGGTGAGGGCCACGTCGCCCATGCGTGGGCCGTCGAAGCGGTGCCCCATGAGCAGGTGCGGCGCCTGGCTCATGCTCTCGGCCCCGCCCGCGACCACGATCTCCGACTCGCCGGTCGCGATGGAGGCGACGGCCAGGTTGATCGCCTCCAGGCCGGAGGAGCAGGCGCGGTTGACCGTCATCGCCGGGACGGTGTCGGGAAGGCCGGCTTCGAGCATGGCGCGGCGGGCGGCGTAGCCCGACTCGGCCGCTTGGAGGACGTTGCCCATGATGACCTCGTCGACCTGCTCGGGGGCGATGCCGGCGCGCTCCACGGCGGCGCGGATGGCGATGGCGCCGAGGGCGGAGCCGCGCATGTCCTTGAACGCGCCGCCCAGGCGGCCGATGGGGGTGCGAGCGCCGCTGACGATCACGACTTCCGTGGCCATGAGGGCCTCCTTCCACCCTATCGCCGGGCCTCGCTGGGCGTCTCGCTCAGAGCCTCGATGGCGCTCACCGCTTGAGGCTGGCCGGCAGCGCCCATCCCCACAGCCGCACGACGCGGCGCTGGAAGAAGGCGCGCTTCCCCAGGAGCGTGCCCACCGCGAGCAGCGTGGCCGAGTAGACGGGCGGGATGAGCGCCAGGTAGACGAGCCGGTACGACCACGGCCCCCCAAGGAGCGAGCCGTCGAGGCCCAGCAGGCCGTTGAGGACGAGCCGGCTCAGGAACACCGTCAGCCCGCCCGTCACGCCGAAGACGAGGAAGATGACGGCGTAGTGGCGGACGCCTTGTGCGGTGAGCGGCATGCTCATGCCTGCTGCCGTGCTTGGAGGCCGGCCGGCCGCTCGACGGCCTTGACCAGCGCCTGCGTGCCCTCCTCGCCGAGGCCATCGGCTTCGAGCGCGGTGTAGTAGGCCCGGGCGATCGAGGTCACGGCCAGCGGGACGTGCTTCTCCTGCGCCGATTCGAGCACGAGCCGCAGGTCCTTCTGCTGGAGCTTCACCATGAAGCCGGGCGCGAAGTCGCCGCTCACCATGCGCGGGCCCAGATTGGCCAGCTGCCATGAGGCGGCCGCGCCGCCGCCGACCGCCTCGATGGTCTTGAGCAGGTCGGCGCCGTGGGCCGCGGCGAAGACCAGGGCCTCGGCCACGGCCGAGCAGGTGCCGGCGACCAGGATCTGGTTCACGAGCTTCGTGGTCTGCCCCATGCCGGAGGGTCCCATCAGCGTCACGCTCTTGCCCAAGGCCCCAAAGACGGGCAGGCAGCGGTCGAACACCGCCTGCTCGCCGCCGGCCATGATGCTCAAGCTCGCCTGCTGCGCACCCCACGACCCGCCGCTGACGGGCGCGTCGAGCATCGCTATGCCGCGCTCGCCGAGGCGCGCCGCCAGCTCGCGGGTCGCGCCGGGCGCGATCGTGCTCATGTCGATCAGCACCGAGCCTGCCGCCATCGACCCCGCGAGCCCACCAGGCCCCTCCACGACATCAAGCACGTCCGGCGTGTCCGGCACCATCGTGATGACGACCGGGGCCGCGGCCCCGACCTCGGCGATCGAGAGCGCGACGCGGACGCCGTCGCCGACGAGCGCCTCGGCCTTGGCAGGCGTGCGGTTGTAGGCGATGACGTCGTATCCCGCCTTCGCCAGGTTCACGGCCATGGGCGCACCCATGATGCCGGTGCCGACCATCCCGATCGTCCCCTTCTGGGCCATGTGTGCCTCCTGCCTACGCCTCGTCCTGAGATGCCGCGGTGGCGCGGCTGGGGGATGCCGCGGTGACGCGGCTGGTGGAGCGGAGCTGACGGGCCGCGAACGCCGCGCCGCCGGTGAGGATGATGCTCAGGTAGCTGATCGTGCGGTCGACCAGCGCGACGGCGAGCGCGGCCTCCACCACCAGCTCGAGCTGGAGCAGCCCGCTGACGCCCGTCTCGACGATCCCCAGGCCGCCCGGCGTGAGCGGGATGGCCGAGAGCAGGCCGTTGGCCATCGGCACGAACAGGACGAGGCCGAGGGCGACCGAGAGCCCGAGCGCCTTGACGACCAAGAAGAGCCGGCCGACCTCGCACATCCAGCCCAGCACGCCGAGCCCGAAGACGAGCGGCAACCGGTTGAAGCTGCCCATCGTGCCCTCGTGGAAGCGGCGGTAAGCCCTCCCGATGCGGCTTGGGAGCTTGGGCGCGACCCAGCGGTGGGTCAGGCGCATGACGAGCAGCGCCGCGGCGACGGCGCCGAGCAGGGCGCCGGCCGCCAGCACGAGCAGCAGCGGCGGGCGCACCTGCCCGCCGATCAGCAGCACCGCGATGCCTGTCGACATCAGCGTGACGACCACGGTGAGGTCGATCAGCCGGTCCGCCAGCACGGTCCCGGCGCTGCGGGCGAAGCTCGCTCCGCTCTCGTTGGAGTAGACGTAGGCGCGGTAGGCGTCGCCCATGCGGAACCAGGCGATGGAGTTCACGAACCAGCTCATGAGGATGATGCGGCCCGCGTGCAGCACCGAGGGGAGGGGCGGGGGCGCCTCGTCGCCCCGGGCCGCGTTCGCCAGCAGGAGGCGCCAGCGGGCGCCGCGGAAGACGAAGGTCAGGTAGTGCACGGCGACGGCCGCGGCGTACCACCCGAGGTTGATGGTGCGCACCGCCTCCCACGTCTCGCTCCAGGCGATGTCGAAGCGGGTGACGAGCAGCAGCATGATCGCCGCCAGCACCACGAAGGAGAGGCCGGTCCGTGGGGACAGGAGCTTGCGCCGCAGCGAGAGGTCGCTCTCCGCGGCGCCGATGTTCGTTGGATCAGCCGTTGTCTGGCTAGCCTCGCTCACGTCTCGAAACACCTCTTCTGCGCTAAGCATACCTGGCCTGCGCATCTTCGCCCCTGTGATGGGGGTTCGTCCCGAACCCCCGGCGCTGAGCATCCAACCGTTGCCGAACTAGCTCGGTAACTTCCCCCTGCGTTCGCCGGCTCCCCACGACCCGGTCCGGGAAGCAGCAACTAGCTGTAGCTATTTGAGCCTGTCGAGCATTCCGTGCTTCGGCGGCTTTGGTTGACTTGGTTCAACTGTCGTCAGGCCGGCCCGGTGCGGTTTGCGCCGGCCAGCAGCGCGTTGACTCTCTGTTCCGCTACACTGCGCGCCATGCGGACGTGGCTGCATCAGGTGGTGGTCTTGGTTTTTGGCGCCTTGTTCGTAGGGGCCTGCGCTGGGCCTGTGCCAGCCCCAACGCCCGACATCCAAGCTACGGTCCAGGCTGCAATAGAAGCGACCGCCGCGGCCCAAGTGACGCCCGCACCGTTAACAACGCCCACTTCCACACCGATGATGGGACCTCTTGGACCCCAGCCCACGCGCACGGCGACGCCGGTTGCCCAGAGCGACTCCCCCCGAAGTGCTTCGCAAGGCCCCCCGACTTACATCGATACGCACAGCCATTTTGGTATCCAGGAGGGTGGTGGCCTTCTGACCGCGGACGCATCCGTTGAGGGCGCACTTGCCGCCATGGAGATCTATGGCATCCGAAAAACCTTGGCCATGCCCCCACCGTCCGTCGGAAACTCAACCCCTGCCGTTTTCCAGGCTCTCGCGCACGCCACGAGCAAGCATCCCGACCGATTGGCCTTCCTAGGCGGCGGGGCAACGCTCAACATCATGTTTCACGATGCGGTCCGCTCCGGTGAAGTGACGCCGGAGGCACGCACTCGATTCGAGGAGATGGCCCTAGAGATCGTCCGCTACGGCGCTGTGGGGTTCGGAGAATTGGCCGCCGAGCACTTCTCTTTCAGAGAGGGCCATCCCTATGAGACCGCACCTCCCGACCACCCCCTCCTCCTGCTGCTCGCTGACATCGCCGCTCGCAACGAAATGACCATCGACCTGCACATGGAAGCGATCGCGCGAGACATGCCGTTCGATTCGACATTCCAGCGTGCGCTCGATAGTCCGCACAAGCCGAGCGTCCTCCACGAGAACATCGAGGGCTTCGAGAGGTTGCTGGACCACAACAAAGAGGCTCGGATCGTCTGGCTGCACGCCGGCTGGGACAACACCGGATTTCGCACTTTCGATCTGATGGAGCGCCTCCTGCGGGACCACCCGAATCTCTATATGAACATCAAGCTCGGTTCAGGTGTCTCTGGCGTATCGCCAACCCGCCCCGTCGACGAACTCGGTGTGCTGAAACCCGAGTGGGTTGCCCTCATGCGGTTGTTTCCGGACCGCTTCATGATGGGCCTGGACGGAGGCTACACATCGGCGGACACCGACGACCTCCGCCCGCCGCGTTTCCAAGTCATCACCGACATCCTCAGTCAACTCCCTCCGGACCTCGTCCACCTGGTTGCATACGAGAACGCTGTCAGCATCTACCGGCTCAACCGTCCACCAAAGCCCCTACCCACGCCCGAGCCGCTTGCACTGACGCCGCCACCCACGGTCACCCCGACGCCGCTCCCAACCGTTGAGCCCGTAGAGGGGTTCGCTCCCGTCTCAGTAAGAGTGACCTTCAGCGAGGGGGTCGACGGCCGAGCATGGGCCTTCGAGGGCTCCGCTGGTTACGGCGAAAGCGACGGTGCTGTCAACCTCACTCAGGCTCTCAACGATGAAATCGGCTACCTGTTCTCCCGAGAGCCCATCAGCTCCCGGCGCTTCAATGTCTCATTTTCCTTCTCGATCGGTGAAGGCAGCGGGGCCGACGGGCTGGCGTTCGTCGTGTCGCGATCCATCCCAACAGGATCGGATGTGCGGCAGGCGGTGCGGGGAGGCGATTTCGGGTTCGGGGTGCTGGACGGCTTCGCCATCGAGTTCGACACTTGGCCTGGGGAGGCAGAAGATCCCAACCTCGAACACGTGGGCCTCGACATCACGCCGTCCGGTGAAGCCCTGGCGGCTCAGGAGCTGTCCTTCTCTCTGCGCAACAACGGCTTCTTCGACGCCACCATCGTCTTCGACTCCGGGCATGCGCAGGTATACCTGGAAAATCTGTCTATTGGCCTCGCCCAGACCCGAGTGCTGGACTACACCATTCCCGGCTTCGTCCCCTTCGACGGGTATTTTGGATTCGTGGCCTCGACCGGCAGCAGGAACGACCGCCACGCCATATACGGCGTCGTTTTTGAGGGTCTGACCACGCCGACTCCCATCCCCACTCCAACTCCGACGCCAACGCTGATACCCACTACTTCAGCATCGCTCTCGATCCAGTAGACGGCAGCATCTGGATATTCGGCGATTATGCCAAGGCCACGGACGAGGTGGGCAAGTGGGTCGGGAAAACCGATTTCGACAACCTAGGGGCGCCGACGCCCTCCCCGACGGAGTGATCACATGGTGGGAGCCAACGCGGAGCCGACCGCCACCGCGCTGCAAGTTTCGGCTGCTGCCTCGCACCTCTTTGGGGATCTCCCGCTCACGCCAGCTCGGGATTGCGGGAGGCGCAAACAAACTAATGCTAATCACCGGCCGTGATGATTCCGCCCAGTCCGTGGCCTCGGCGAACTAGCTGTACTTCCCATGTAAGCAACAGCCGCTGCATCAAGAGGTCGTGAGGCGAGGTCCCTTCGGCCCCTCTCGTCCGGCGGGCGGGCCTATGCCAGCGGCCGCTTCGCCGGGATGCCGGTGCGGCGGGGGAAGCGCGGCGGCGTTGCGCTCGTCTTCTCGACGACGACGATCGCCGTGCGCTCCGCGACCCGCTCGA
>JADFRC010000168.1 GCA_022561455.1 Chloroflexota bacterium
GCCTTGTCCGACTCGCCGTGGCCGCGGAGGTCGAAGGTGAGCGCCGCGAAGCCCTCCTCCAGCAGGTCGCGGACGAGCTCGAGGTCGCCGCTGCGCGTCCCGTCGAGGCCGTGCACGAACACCACGGTCGCCGCCGCACCGGCGTTCGGGAAGTACCACCCACGCAGGGTGATCTCGTCCCAGCCGCGCGGCACGAACGAGACGTCCTCGTAGCTCAGGCCGAGCTCCTCGGGCGTCTGCTCGAACGGCTTGGCCTCGGCCACGAGCGCCTGCTCGACGATCGCCCACGAGGCGCCGACGTAGAGCGCAGGGCCGACGATCAACGCCAGCAGCGGCGTCCCGATGAGTATCTTCCAGCGGCGTTTCGTCATGCCGCGCATTCTACGTCCACGCGACGATGCTGGGGGCATGGCTGTCCCCTCCGCGGCACGGGCTCCGTAACGTGGGCGCGTTGGTGAATAATGAGCGCCATGGTCCGCACCATCCGCTCCGTCCGCACCGCAGTCGCCGCTCTCCTGCTCGCGGCGTTGGTGGCCGCCTGCGCCGCCACGCCAACGCCGGCCCCCACGCCAACGCCGACGCCACCCTACGGCCTCCCGCCGCTCGTGCTACCGGCGGACGAGGGGCCACACGACTTCGCGACGGAGTGGTGGTACTTCAACGTGCACCTCTGGAGCGGGGACGGCAGCCGCTACACGCTCCACGACGTGGTGTTCCAGGTCCAGGACCTCGGTAGCAGCCGCACGCTGTACGTCCGCCAGACGGGATTCGCCGACGTCTCCGCCGGCACGCACGCGACGGCTGAGCGCGTGCGCTCGGAGCCGGAGCCGCTCTCCGAGCAGGCGGGCGTCTTCCGCGCCGGGTTCGGGGACCTCTTCATCTCGGCCCAAGACGGCCGCCGTTACCGCCTCGTCGGTGAGGTGGGCGCGACCGCCTACGACCTCACGCTGCTCGCTACCTCGAGACCGCTGGTGCACCACGACGACGGGCTCGTCGACTTCAAGGAGGCCGGCATCACGTACTACTACTCGCGTCCACGGCTCGAGGTCTCCGGCACGGTGACGCCGGCCGGTGGGACCGCTGTCGCGGTGAGCGGGCTCGGGTGGATGGACCGCCAATGGGGGAACTTCCAGCCGGTGGCCATCGGCTGGGACTGGGCGAGCGTGCAGCTCGACGACGGCACCGACCTGATGCTGACCCGCGTGTTCGACGCCGGCGGGGTGACCGTCGAGTCGTACGCCACCTTGAGGCAAGGCGGTGGGCCAACCCGGCTGCTCTCCGTGGATGAGTTCACGTTCGCGCCGGCGGGCCCCACGTGGACGAGCGAGCGCACGGGCACGTCGTACGCGACGAGCTGGCGCGTGGCCGTCCCCGGCGCGGTCGATGAGCTCACGCTCGAGCCGCTCGTTGGGGGCAACGAGTTCGTCAGCGGGGCGCTGGGCGTCGTCTATTGGGAGGCGGGCGTGGAGGCGCGGGCGAGCGACGGCCGGGTCGTCGGCCAGGGCTTCGTCGAGCTGAACTGGCCTCGCGGCGCTACGCCTTGACCTTCTTCGACGCCGCCCGCTTCGCTGGGGCGCGGCCCCCGATCAGGGCACGGCCCGACGCGGTCGGGACGTAGGCGTGCACCGAGATGTGGAGCTCGTCTTGCCGCTCCACGTAGCCCCCGTCGATGAGCGCGCGGAGCGCGGTCTCGCCCAGGTACGGTGCGAGACGCAGCGCGTGGTCCGGAACGGGCGCCTTGCGCTCGGCGTACTGGTCGCAGATGCGGCTCAGCAGCCGAACGGGGTACGTGCGGACCTCTATGAGGAGCTCTTGGATCGGGGGAAGCTCGCTCAGGACGGCTTCGACACCCGAGCTTGGCTGCTGCGCTGTCTTGTTCGTCATCTCGATCCTGTCTCCATGTGCTCCGATTTCGTTCCCGAACGCTCGCGGGATGCGAGCCCGGCGGTGATCTCCCGGACCACCCCCGGTCCACGATACACCAGTGCCGTGTAGAGCTGGACGGTATCCGCCCCGGCATCGAGGGCGGCAGCCGCGTCGGCGGCCGAGGCGATGCCCCCGCAAGCGTTGATCGTCATACCCCCGCCGGCCTCGCGCCGCAGCTCCGGGATGATGCGCAGCATGTCCGGCAGGATCGCCGCCCCGCTGATGCCGCCCCGCCCGGTGGCCATGCGCGGCTCGTCGGTCGGGACGGTGTTGATGGCCGTCACGCCGCTCACGCCCACCTCCGCGCACACGCGCAGCAGCGACAGCACGTTCTCCCGCTCGGGCTCGTCCCGGTACGGTGGGAGCTTCACGAAGAGCGGCTTGGAGCGGCGCGCGTTCAGGCGCTCCAGCAGCGCCCGAAGGCGGTCCGGCTCCTGGAAGCGCCGCAGCCCCTCGGTGTTCGGCGAGCTGATGTTGAGCTCGATGCCCTCCACCAGTGGCTCGAGCACCTCCATGCAGCGCTCGGTCTCGGCCTCGTCGAGGGCCGCGATGCTGACGAGCACCACCGCGGGCCGGCGGCGGAGCGCCCGGAGTCTGCGCGCGACGGCGTCGAGGCCATCGCTCGGAAAGCCGAGCGCGTTGATCAGCGACTCCCGCTCGGGCAGCCGCATCAGCCGGGGCCGTGGATTGCCCGGCCGCGCGTCGAAGGTCACAGTCCCGCCCACCACGTACCCGAAACCGAGGTCCCCCAGCGGATCGAGCAGGGCGCACTGCTTGTCGAAGCCGGCGGCGAGGCCGACGGGGTTGCGCAGCGGGATGCCGGCCATGGTCGTGTGCGCGGCGCCGTCGGCGTGGAGCGAGGCCGCCAGCCGCCAGAACGACCGCACGCCGAGCGCTCGCTCGGCGAGCTGCTGCGCGGTCTCGGGTGGGAGCCGGAACAGCAGTGGACGCACCAGGCGGCGGTACCAGGGGAAGGGAGGGATGAGACCGAGCAAACGGCCGAGGAGAGATGCCACGGCCGAGCTCACATCCCGGCGGATGCGCCGGCCGGGCTCGGGCGGGGCGCCACGCTGCTAGGACTCGACCGCGGTGACCCGGTACTTGCGCTCGCCCTTCGGGGCCCGGACCGCCACCTCGTCGCCGACGACGGCGCCGAGGACCGCCGCACCGACGGGGGAGACAACCGAGATCTTGCCCCCTGCTGGGTCGGCCTCCGAGGAGTCGACGAGCGTGTACTTCACGCTCCGCTCGTTCTGGAGGTCGTATAACGTCACCCGCGAGCCGACACCCACGCCGCGCTCCCTGCTGGTTTGCTTGGTGACGACAACGGCCCGGCGCAGCGTCTCCTCGAGCTCCTTGATGCGGGACTCGGCATAGCTGTGCGTCTCTCGCGCGGCGTCCAGTGGGGCGTTCTCGCGGAAGTCCTTGTCCATCGCGGCGAGGCGGATGGCTTCGATCTT
>JADFRC010000169.1 GCA_022561455.1 Chloroflexota bacterium
GCGCCTCGATATCGCGGGCGAGGCGCGTCAGCATGTGCTCCACGGCGGTGAGCGACCGCTGGGCGATCGCCGCGACGTCGGCTCCGAGGGCGGCGGCGTCCGGCGTGACGGCGGCCGCCGCGGCCGAGGGCGTCGGCGCGCGCAGGTCCGCCACGAAGTCGGCGATGGTGACGTCTGACTCGTGGCCGACGGCGCTCACGATGGGGACGTGGCTGGCGTGGATCGCGCGGGCGACCTCCTCGGTGTTGAAGGCCCACAGGTCCTCCATCGAGCCGCCGCCGCGCCCGACGATGATGACGTCGATGCCCCCGAGCGCGTTCAACGACCGGATGCCGTCGGCGATCTCCGCCGGTGCGCTCTCGCCCTGCACGCTCGCGGGGCAGAGGACGAGCTCGACGAGCGGGTAGCGCTCCGCGAGCACGGTGGTGATGTCGTGGATGACGGCGCCGGTCTCGGAGGTCACGACGCCGACGCGTCGCGGGAAGGGCGGGAGCGGGCGCTTGCGCGATGGGTCGAAGAGCCCCTCGCGCTCGAGCATGGCGCGGAGGCGCTCGAACTCGGCGGCGAGCGCACCGAGGCCGGCCGGGACCACGGCGTCGACGATGATCTGCGTCACGCCGCGCACGAGGTAGAACGACACGCGGCCGTGGGCGTTCACCTGCGCGCCCCCATCGAGGTGCTCCGCGCCGGCCTCGCCCGCGAAGAGCACTGCCTGGAGCGCGGCGCCGGCGTCCTTGAGCGTGAAGTAGGAGTGCCCGGCCGCCGAGCGCGTCAGGCTGGAGACCTCGCCGCTGACCCAGACGTCGCGGAGCGCCGGGTCGCGATCGAGGGCGGCCTTGAGGTAGGTGGCCAGCTCGGTGACCGTGTACACCTGCATGGCGCTAGTCGGTGACGCGGGTCACGTACTCGCCCGAGCGCGTATCGATCCGCACGGTGTCGCCGGTGCTCACGAACATGGGCACCGTGACGACGAGCCCCGTTTCGAGGGTCGCTGGCTTGCCGCTCCCCGAGGCCGTGTCGCCCTTGTAGCCCGGCGGCGTCTCGCGCACCGCGAGGTCGACGGTGGTGGGGAGCTCGACGGCGATGGCCTTGTCGCGGAAGAAGACGATCTCGCAGGGGGTCTGGTCCACCAGGTACGTCAGCGCGTCGCCGACGACGTCTTTGTTCAGCTCGTACTGGTCGAAGGACTCCGAGTCCATGAAGGTGTAGAGGCCGTCCGCCTCGTACAGGAAGGTGCAGCCCCGGTTCACGACGGGGGCGCGGTTGAGCTTGATGCCGTAGCCGGAGAAGGTCTTGTCGAGCAGCTGGCCCGTGAGCATGTTGCGCATCTTGATGTGGTAGACGGGCGCGCGCTGCTGCATCTTCTGCTGGTGGTACTCCTCCACCTTGAAGGGCACGCCATCCATCTCGATGGTCGCGCCGCGGCGGAGGTCACCGAAATCCATCACCATGCGTTGTCTCTCCTGAGCCTTGAGTGGGTCACCGGGCGCGGCTGTTTCAGACCGCGACCAGGTCGCGTTTGTGCGCGTGGGTGAGCACGCGCGGCTTGCCGTTCTCCATGAGCACGAGGTCCTCGATACGCACGCCGCCCCAGCCGGTGAGGTAGATCCCCGGCTCGATGCTGAAGACCATGCCGTCCTCGATGGGCCCGTCCGACTTCGGGCCGACGCCGGGGAGCTCGTGGACGGCGATGCCGATGCCGTGGCCCAGGCTGTGGCCGAAGGAGTCGCCGTAGCCGGCGTCGACGATGACGGCACGCGCCAGGGCGTCGACCTCGCTGCCGGTCATCCCCGCACGGGCTGTCGCCGCCGCCGTCTCCTGGGCGGCGAGGACCGTGTCGTACACCTTGCGGAACTGCTCGCTGGCCTCACCGAGCACGAAGGTGCGCGTGATGTCGGAGCAGTAGCCGTCGTAGAGCGCGCCCATGTCGACGACGATGCCGTCGCCGACCTCGAGCTTGCGGTCGGTCGGGTGGTGGTGCGCCTTGGCGCCGTTGGGCCCCGAGGCGACGATGGTCTCGAAGGAGAGGCCGTCGGCGCCGAGCTCGCGCATGGTGCGCTCCATGTCCCACGCGACGTCGCGCTCGGTCATGCCGGGGTGCAGCCGCGCGCCGACGGCCTCCATCGCGCCGTCGGCGAGGTCGATGGCCCGCTGCATCACCGCGAGCTCCGACGGCTCCTTGATCGCGCGGAGCTGCGTCGCCATCGAGCCGGTCGGGATGAGCTCGGGCACCGGGTCGCGCTTGCCGAACCGCTCCTTGAGCGTGTTGAACATGGAGACGCTCATGTCGCCGTCCTCGATCCCGATGCGCCGCGCCGACGAGGCGGCAACCGCCTCGTCGATCCAGTCGAGGCCGGAGGTGATGCGCACGATGGTGTAGTCGCGCGCCTGGGCCTCGGCTTGCTCGGTGTAGCGGGAGTCGGTGGCGAGCAGCGTGTCCCGCGGCGTGATCCACAGGTACCCGGCGGTGCCCCGGAAGCCGGAGAAATAGGCCCGGTTCTCCGGCGAGGTCACGAGGAACGAGTCGAGGTCTTTGTCGGCGAAGCGCGCGCGCAGGCGCTCGATGCGGTCGGCGTGGCTCACGCTTGTTCCTCCGCCTCTGCGAGGTAGTCGAGCGCGAGCAGGTACCCCTGCCATCCGAGGCCGACGATGCTCCCGCGCACGACGGGAGCCGTGAGCGAGACGCGGCGGAACTCTTCGCGCGCATGGATGTTCGAGATGTGCACCTCGACCACCGGGACATCGAGCGCGGCCAGGCAGTCGCGCAGCGCGACGCTCGTGTGCGTGAGCCCCCCGGCGTTGATGATGATGCCGCCGGAGCCCTGCGCGTTCGCCTGGATGTGGTCGATGATCGCGCCCTCGGCGTTGGACTGGAAGAACGCGACCTCCACGCCGAGCTCCCCCGCGCGCCGCTCGATCCGCGTCTCGATCTCGGCGAGCGTGGTCGAGCCGTAGGTGGCGGGCTCGCGCTGGCCCAGGGTGTTCAGGTTGGGCCCGTTGATGACGAGGATGCTCATGGACGGTGCTCAGTGGGGCCGCGGGCGCTTATTGCCGGTGGGCGATGGGCCGCGGCGGGCCAGGGGGTGCGACGAGAGGTAGATGCGCCGGGCCTCGACCTGGCTCACGTGAGTGTACACCTGCGTGGCCGCCGGGGTGGAGTGGCCGAGGAGCTCCTGGACGACGCGCAGGTCGGCCCCGCCGTCGAGCAGGTGCGTCGCGAAGCTGTGCCGCAGCGTGTGCGTGTGCACGTCGTCGCGCAGGCCGGCCGCTGCCGCGTAGCGGCGCACGGTTGTCTGGATCGAGCGGGCGCTGAGCCGCCCGCCGCGGCTGTTCAGGAACAGCGCCCGCCCCGCGGCCGGACGGCCGCGGGCACGGCCCCCG
>JADFRC010000170.1 GCA_022561455.1 Chloroflexota bacterium
AGATGCTGCGCCCAGGCGAGGCCACGAGGGCGCACCGCCACACCGGCAGCACGATCTACCACACGGTCAGCGGAGCGGGCGTGACGAGCGTGGGACGCGGGTCGGAGGCCAAGGAGCTCGCATGGGGCGAGCACGACTGCTTCTTCGTGCCGTCGTGGGGCTGGCACGAGCACCGGAACACCTCGAAGACGGAGCCGGCGTACCTCTTCTCGGTCACCGATCGCCCGGTGCTCCAGGCGCTCCACCTGCACCGCGAGGAGCGCGGCTAGGCTACCGTCTCGCAAACGCCTTGCGGAAAAACCGTCGTCCCGGCGAAGGCCGGGATCCAGCCAGCCCATCTCTGGATTCCGGCTTCCGCCAGAAAGACGAAAGTAGAAGGGCCAGGCTTCCGCCTGGCCTTTCTTGCGTCCGTAACCCGGTGTTCTGCGGGTGGTCCTATGGGTTGCCCTACGAGTTGAACGAGCAGAAGGGGTGGATACCGCCCATCCCGCACTGCGCCCCCGAGGCCGCGACCGCTTCCTCGAAGTCCTTGTGGATCTGTGGGTCCTCGTCCTCGTACTCGATCTGGTCGCCGCCCTCCTTCACGCTCTTGTACACGTAGGCGCCGCCGCCGGCCTTCGGCTTCTCGCTGCCCCAGCCGATCGCCAGGAAGAGACACGGCTCCGCGCCCGTGTTGAAGTGCTGGTGGAACCACATCTCCGGTGGCACGAACATCGTGCCCGGCTTCCAGGGAATCTTCTGGACGGGCTCGCCCTCCTTCCACATCAGCGAGTACCCCTCGCCGCGCAGGAGCACGATGTGGATGCCGGGGCCGTGGCGGTGCGACTTCTTATACGTCCCCACCGGCCACGAGGAAGCGTGGGAGCGCACGGTGGAGTTCACCATGTTGAAGCCGGTGCCGAGCGACCCGGCGCCGCGCCCCTCGCTGCCGCCCTTCGTGTCGGCGATCTGACTGGCCGAGTCCACGTCGGCGATGAAGTTGGTCACCCAGCCGCCCCGCTCGTTCGGGCTCTCCGCCTGCGTGAAGTAGCCCGCCTTGCCGTCGAAGCGGTCCTCGAAGACGAACGGGTTCTTGAACACGAAGTCGAGGTTCTTGAACGTGTCGATCACGCGCGGCGCGGCCGTCATGGCCACGTAGCGGGCGGGCTCGGTGCCCGAGCCGTTGTGGTGCTGGTAGTTCGCGTTCGGCGGCATGGCGAAGTAACTGCGCTCGCCCCACTCGAAGGTCTGCTTCTCGCCGCCGTCGAGCCAGACGGTGGTCGCGCCGCGGCCCTTGACCACGAACACGGTCTCCTCGTAGATGTGCTTGATCGGGTTGAGCGACTTGCCCGGCGGTATCTCGCAGATGTAGGTGTCGTTGAAGCCGTCGGTCCCCATGAGGTTGACGAAGATGCCGGAGCCGCCACGGGAGGCCCACGGGGTGAGCTCGACGTCCATCAGGCTCGGCACGGACAGCCCACGGATCGTCGGCAGCCCTTCGGCTTCCTTCCACCGCTCGTACGGCGACTTGTAGGCCATGGCGTCCTTGTTGTAGGCCTCGATCGCCGTGCGCTGGTTGTCCGTCTTCAGTGCCATGCGTACCTCCATAGCGTCTGGTGCAGCAGCGTCTGGTGCAGCAGCGTCTGGTGCAGCAGCGTCTGGTGCAGCAGCGTCTGGTGCAGCAGCGTCTGGTGCAGCAGCGTCTGGTGCAGCCGCGTCTGGTGCAGCAGCGTCTGGTGCAGCCGCCCGCGAGGCTAAGCCGCGTCCGTGGTGCTGTCAAGCGCGGGAGCGGCGTGCGCGAACGACGGCCTCAGCCGCTCTCGGCTGGAAGTCGCCTGAGGAATCGGCTACCCTGCCCGGAGAGGCGGATGAGAGGAGCAGTTCATGGCCAAGACCTACACGCGAATCTCAGCAGACTCCCACCTGGAGGTGCCCCCCGACCGGTGGGCCGTCCGCGTCGATAAGAAGTATCGAGGGCTCGCGCCACAGCGCGTGACGCTGCCGACGGGCGGTGACGGCTTCGTGGTCGAAGGCGGTATCTACCAGGGTGGCATGAACCTCTTCGCAGGCAAGACGCCGGAGGAGTTCAGCCCCATCGGACTCAAGTGGGACGAGATGGCCGGCACCGGCGGCCCCGACCAGCGGATCAAGGAGCTGGACGCCGACGGCATCGAGGCGGAGGTCATGTTCCCCGGCGTCGGCGGCGTCCGGAACATGTGTAAGGGGATCAAGGACGACGATGGCTACGTCGCCCTGACGCGCTCCTACAACGAGTGGCTGGTCGAGGACTTCTGCTCCTACGACCCCACCCGCCTCCTCGGCGTCGGCTGCATCCCGGACCGCGGCCTCGAAGCCGCGATGGAGACGCTCGAGTACTGCGGGAAGGCCGGCCTCAAGAGCGTCGAGCTGAACGGCTTCCCCGCCGCGAAGAGCTATCCGAGCCCCGAGGACGACCGCTTCTGGGCGGCGCTGGTCGAGATGGACATGCCGCTCACCATCCACGTCAGCTTCTCGGCGAGCTCGGCACGCGGACCGGTCTTCAAGTACCCCACGCAGCCTCCCGAGCACCTGCGCCCGGCCGACTACGTCGTGCGGCTCGCCCGCTACGGCATCCGGAGCGCACAGAACGCCGTGCAGCTGGTCATGGGGGGCGTCTTCGACCGCTTCCCGACCCTCAAGGTGTATTGGGCCGAGAGCCAGCTTGGCTGGCTGCCAATCTACCTGGAGCAGATGGACCACAACTACGATCGGCACCACCACTGGGCGGAGCGCCTCTACGGCCTCAAGCCGCTCAAGCGCATGCCCAGCGAATACATCAAGGAGCACATGTACTGGGGCTTCTTCGACGACCCTATCGGGGTCAAGATGCGCCACGAGATCGGCGTGGACCACATCCTGTGGGGCGGCGACTTCCCGCACGTGGAGTCGGACTGGCCCAACTCCGGCAAGCTCCTGGACCGGCTCTTCGCCGGCGTCCCGGCCGACGAGGCGCAGAAGATGGCCGCGGGCAACGCGGCGAGCTTCTTCCACCTCGATTGAGGCTGGCAGCACCACCTCTGGAAAAGAAGAGGAGCGCTCAGGCGAGCGCTCCTCTTCTTTCGCCTCTACGTCCAGCGTGTCAGCTGCGCTCCTCACGGTGCAGGTGGAGCGCCTGGAGCACCGGGCGGTCGGTGACCGAGAAGAGGTACGCCGGCTCCGTCTTCGAGGTGTTCCGGTGCTCGTGCCAGCCCCACGACGGCACGAAGAAGCAGTCGTGGTCTCCCCATGCGAGCTCCTTGGCCTCCGACCCGCGTCCCACGCTCGTCACGCCCGCTCCGCTGACCGTGTGGTAGATCGTGCTGCCGGTGTGGCGGTGCGCCCTCGTGGCCTCGCCTGGGCGCAGCATCT
>JADFRC010000171.1 GCA_022561455.1 Chloroflexota bacterium
AGCGCCAGGGCGAAGGCTCCGTGCGCCGCACGGACCCCGCCCTGTCAGTAGACGTGGACCGCCGTCTCCGGCGTGATGCCGAGCCCGGCGGCCAGCGCGCGCAGCTCGCCGGCGTCCTTGAACGTGTCGTCGTCGTTGACGAGGTCCACCCATTCGAGGTGCACCGCGCCCGGCACGTGGCCTTTGCGAGCGTTCCCGCGGTCGGCCTCGCCGCTGAACTCCTCCGGCGTGCGTATGTCCCAGATCACGGTGCCGGGCTCGCCGATGGCCGCCGTGAGCTTCTCGACCGTCGAGGCGGTCTCCGCGTGCACGGCCGGCGTGAACGTCGCGCTGCCCGATGGCGCACCGGGGCCGGACGCTCCGTGACCGGGCTCGGCCGGCCGGCCCTCGGCCGTCCACTTCTTCCAGCCGCCGTTGAGCACCCGCACGTTGGCGTGCCCGTAGTAGCCGAGCACCCACCACAGCCGCGAGGCGTCGCGGTTGCGGATGCGGTCGTAGGCGACCACCAGCGTATCGCCGCCGACCCCGAGGGACTCGAACAGCGCCTTGGCCTCGGCGGGCGGCGCGACCAGCCGTGGGTCGGCATCGCCGGTGCCCTTGATCTGCGCGCTCGGGCAGCGCACGGCTCCGGGGATGTGGCCCGCCTCGAACTCCTCGGCCTTCGTCCCCATCTCCACGATCACCATGCCGGGGTCGCCGAGGTGCTCGGCCAGCCAGGCGGTGTCGGCCAGGAGATCGGGGGCGGCGTACGTATCGGCCATGGTGCGCCTCCTCAACCTGCGTGCTGGGCGCGGCCAGTCTCGGCCGGTGCTCTTTAGGTGTCAACCGCGGGCCGCACGCCCCGCGCCGCCGGCTTCACGAGCGTCTCGCGCGTCCCGAACGCCAGCAGCACCGCGGCCAGCAGCATGAACGGCCCGAAGACCGCGAAGGGCACGCCCGGACCGTACGCGTTGGCGATGGCGCCACCGGCAGCCGGCGCGCCGATCGCACCCGTCTCGGCCACGGTTCTGCGCACGGCCTGAAGCCTGCCGCGGACGCGCTCGGGGACGATGTCGTACGTCGAGACGGCGACGGACCCCAGCGACAGTCCGTTCGCGATGCCTAAGAAGCTCATGAGGACCGCGAGCTGGAGGAACGTATCGGCGAAGGGGAAGAGGAGGAAGGCGACCCCAGGGAGAGCGGTGCTCGGGACCGTCGCCCACTTCCTGCCGATCTTGTCGATGACGAACCCCGCCGGCACGATCATCGCCAGCACGAGCCCGCCGGAGATCGAGAACAGCAGGCCGACCTGCGTGGGCGAGAAGCCGAGCTCCGACCCCGCGTAGAGCGGCAGCATGCTCTGGAGGGTCGTGCGGTAGATCATCATTGAAAACGTCGCGAAGGTGAGGACCACGTACATCGAGCGGAACCGGGGCTCGATCGCCCGCAGCAGCCCGGCCACTCCCCCGAGGCGGGCCGCCAACCCCGCCCGCGGTGCGCTCAGTCCCGCGTCCGCCGCCGGCCGGGCACGCGGCCGCCCGCTCGTCTTGAGCGTGAGCATGATCGGGATGGCGAGCGCCGCGAGGACCGCGTAGACGACGAAGACGGCGCGGAAGCTGACGAGCTCGGTGAGCAGCCCGCCCAGCGCCGGGCCCAACGCCATACCCAGGGAGTTGAAGCCGAAGAACCCGCTCATCAGCCTGCCCCGCTGCGCCGGACGGACGACGTCGATACCGGCGATCTCACGCGCCAGCATCAAGACGCTGTCGCCGATGCCCATGAGGAAGACCGCGGCAAGCAGGGCCGCGAACGATTGCGTGAACACGACCGAGAGCGCCGCCGCTGCGACGACCGCCGGCCCGCCGAGCAGCGACGATCGCGGTCCGAGCCGGTCGACCAGCACACCGGCCACCGGCTGTCCAACGAAGCGCCCCGCCGCGTGCGCGGTCACCACCTGGGCCGCGACGCCGATCGACACATCGAAGGCCGTCGCCAGCACGGGGATCGTGGGGACGACCATCCCGTAGCCGAACGCCAGCATCACGGTGCTCCCGTAGAGAGGGACCAGCCCGCGGGCCGTGGCTCCGAACTTGAGCATCGAGGCGTCCGCCAGCGCCGCCGCGTGGACGGCGCGATCAGGATGCGCGGACTATAGCAGCAGGGCCACGAGATGCTTCGTTGCGCTCAGCATGACAGTAGGCCAACGCCGTCATCCTGAGGCCGCCGCAGGCGGGCGAAGGATCTCGTCCCCTTCCGGCCAACCTGGCGCCTCCCTCGCGCGCCGTTATAATCGTTTTCGACGCAACGGCCAGTTGCGCGGCCCGCATCACGGGAGGCTCCTTTTGACCCAACGGCACCTCGAAGGCCCCGTCGACATGGCCAAGATCGTGTCGCTCTCCAAGCGGCGCGGCTTCGTCTTCCCCGCCAGCGAGATCTACGGCGGCATCGGCTCCACGTGGGACTACGGCCCCCTCGGCGTCGAGCTCAAGCGCAACATCAAGGAGGCGTGGTGGCGCTCGATGGTCTACGAGCGCGACGACATCGTCGGCCTCGACTCCGCCATCATCCAGGCGCCGCAGGTCTGGGTCGCCAGCGGACACGCCGAGGGCTTCGCCGACCCGCTCGTCGAGTGCCCAACCTGCCGCAAGCGGTACCGCGCCGACCAGCTCGACGACCCGGCGAAGTGCCCGGACGACGGTTCTGCGCTCTCGGAGCCGCGCATGTTCAACCTCATGTTCAAGACGTACGTCGGCCCCGTCGAGGAAGACGCCGCCCAGGTCTGGCTGCGCCCCGAGACGGCCCAGGGCATCTTCACCAACTTCGACAACGTGCTCACGGCCACGCGCATGAAGCTCCCCTTCGGCATCGCGCAGATCGGCAAGTCGTTCCGCAACGAGATCACGACCGGCAACTTCATCTTCCGCACGCGCGAGTTCGAGCAGATGGAGATGGAGTTCTTCGTCAAGCCCGGCGAGGACGAGACGTGGTTCGAGTGGTGGGTGCGGGAGCGCTTCGACTGGCTCGTTGGCCTCGGCGTGCGCCCCGAGAAGCTCCGCCTGCGCCAACACGAGCAGGACGAGCTCGCGCACTACGCCAAGGCCGCGACCGACGTGGAGTACGAGTTCCCCTTCGGCTGGGGGGAGGTGGAGGGCATCGCCAATCGCACCGACTTCGACCTCTCCGCGCACGAGGCGGCGAGCGGCAAGAGCCTCAAGTACTTCGACCAGGAGCTCAACGAGCACTACTGGCCCTACGTCGTCGAGCCCGCGGCCGGCGTCGACCGCATCGCCGCCGTCCTGCTCGTCGACGCCTACGACGAGGAGACCGTCGGCGGCGAGACGCGCGTCGTCCTGCGCTTCCACCC
>JADFRC010000046.1 GCA_022561455.1 Chloroflexota bacterium
AAGACGTCGTGGCGCTCGCGTTCGACTGGGAGGGACTGCCGCGCTACGCACAGCTCCGCAAGATCGCCGACGGCATCGTCGCGGCGGTCCCGCGCACCCTGGCCGGCGGCGGCCCGCTCATCCTGGTGTTCACCGGCGACTACGCCAAGCTCGTCGGCGAGACGATGACGAAGGACATCGGCGTGACGAACCCCATCGTCTCCATCGACAACCTGGAACTCCAGGAGTTCGACTACATCGACGTGGGCGAGATGATCTACCCAGCCCGCGTCGTGCCGGTCGTCGTGAAGTCGCTCGTGTTCCCGGAGATCGTCGGCCGCAAGGCCGAGGTCATCGAGCAGTAGGCTCTTCCGCGACTCCGCCGTCGGCGTGAGCCGACCCGTCAGGGTGATCGGGCACGTCCCTGCCCCCCAGGCGCTCGATGCGGCGCACCAGCGCACGCAGCCTCCGCGGCATGCCGGCCGCCCACCACAGCATGAGCAAGCTGCTCGTGAGGACGGTGATCCCGGCGTAGAGCGTTATCGTCGGCACGAAGCCACCGGGGGTCGTGCCGTGCCAGACGTGCTGGGGGTCGGCCGCGTCGTATTGGAGGATGACCTCGTCGCCCGCCTCGAAGTAGACCGCGCATCGCCGCCCTGGCGGTGCGCTCACGCGCTGCTTGCAGTTGTCGCTCAGCACCACCGCGACGACTTCTCCCCGAGCCGTCGTGAACACGAGCGAGCCGTCCGCCGACACGGTCGCAACGGCGCCGAGCGTCCGCTCACGGAGGGCCCCGACGTCCGACAGCCAGGCCGCGCCGGCCACGGTCAGCACGATGCCCAGGACGACGAACGAGATGAGATGCGGCACCCGCATGGTTATAGACCGGCTCGCACACGTGGACGGGGTTGGCGGAGGACGCTGAGCACGCTTGGAGAGCCCATGCAGTCTATCACCCGCCCGGGCCACACTCTCTGACAGGGCGTGCCCACGGTACCGGGCGCTACCGCCCCCTGAAGAAGTCCAGGATGAACGGCTCGGGCCAGAACACCGCGAGCACGTAGTCGAAGAAAATCATGTTCAAGAGCAGGATGACCGTGGCGCCGATCACGCCGCCGATCACCCCTGTCTTGTTGCGCATCATGAGCGGGGGCCCCAGAAGCGAGATGAAGAACGCGCCCCAGCCGAGACCGCCGAACCGGAAGATCCAGAACTGGACGTCGGCGGTTCCCGTCAGGATCAGCATCATCAGGAGCAGGCCGAGGAAGATGGCACCCGCGGTGCGCGCTCCCTCCATGCCCTGGCTCCGCATCCCGATGTCCATGACGTCGCCGGCCTTCACGCCGACTCCTTCCCGGATGAACTGCGAGGTCGACAGCACCAGACCGACGGCTCCCAGACCCATCGGGAACCAGCGGCCGAAGAAGGAGAAGCCCGCGGCCTCCCAGATCACGTACACGCTCAGGATGACCATCGCGCCCGTGAAGAGCTGCGCCTCGCTCCAAGACCACCGCAGACCGCGTGCGCGCTCCAGCACGCCCGCGGCTCCGGTCGGGGCGTCGGGGGCCGCGCCCGACGGCGGCGCCAGCCCCTGGGGCAGCTCGTCTCCGGAGCCCTCGACCGGCTGCATGCTGGCCTCGGTGCGGGCCATGAACTTCGTGAAGATGGCCGCGGTCGCGATCGAGATGATGAACAGTATGATGAACAGCGGCCTGGTGAAGGTCCCCACCCAGTCGTAGCGGCCCACCGAGTTGACGATATTGTTCTCGATGATGGGGCCCAGGATGAAGCCGATGAGCAGCGGTGGCCGAGGCCACTTGTAGCGCTTCATCAGCATCCCGAGCACGGTGCCCACCAGCACGATCGTGATGGCGCTGAGATCACGCGTGTCCTGGAAGGCCGCCAGCAGCGAGATCGGGATGATGAGGAACCCGAGGACCGGATAGGGGATGAGCGTCAGCCGCGCCATCTGCCGGGTGAACAGGAGGCCGAACATGGTCACCGCGAGGTTCCCCAGCCCGAGGCTCAGCACGATCATGATGGTGATGTCGGCGTGCTCCTGGAGCATGCGCTGGCCGGGTGCGATGCCGTACGAGATCATCGCGACGATGACGAACGCCCACGCGCGTCCGCCGGGGATGCCGAGAGCCAGCGTGGGTATCGCCTGGCCGCCCTCCTTGGCGTTCTGGGCCGATTCGGCGAACAGCACGCCGTCCAGGGAGCCCTTTCCGAACTCGCGCTTGTCCTTCGTCCAGAAGATGCCGAAGGCGTAGGACATCCAGTCCACCACACCGCTGCCGATGCCGGGGACCGCGCCCAGGAACACGCCGAAGAGGGACTGGCGGATCACCATGCGCCACCGGCTCAGCCCGTAGCGGGCCCCGCGCATGATCTCGCCGTAGCTGATGGCCGAATCCTTCGGCGCGAGCGGCTTGCGGGTCATCGTCAGGTCGATGATCTCCGGCAGCGCGAAGACGCCGATGGTCGTCGCGATGAGCGGCAGTCCATCGAACAGCCAGGTCTGGTCGAACATGTAGCGGAAGTCCAGGCTCACCTTGCCGGGGCCGACCGTGCTCAGCAGCAGGCCCAGGACGCCGGCGAAGATCCCCTTGAGCATCGCGCCGCCACTCAGCGCCGCGACCATCGCCACGCCGAACATGGCCATCGCCGCGATCTCGGCGAAGCCGAACGCCAGCACGAACGGCGCGATGACGGGGATGATGAGCGCCAGGGAGAGCGCGCCGATCAGCCCCCCCATTGCCGAGACCGCGTACACCGCACCGAGCGTGTGAGCAGCCTTGCCGCGCTGTGCGAGCTGGTTGCCCTCGAGGAAGGTGACCTGCGTCGCCCCGCCGGGCATGCCCAGGAGGATCGCCGGGATGGAGTCCAGGGTGTTGTCGACACCGGTGAGGACGGCCAGCATCGCCAGTCCCACCACCGGGTCGCTCACCGACACGACGATGAACGGGATCGTGATGGCCATTATCAGGGTCGCGGAGATGCCGGGGATCAGAGCAACGGGCACCGTGATGGCGAGGGCGAAGAAGAATCCGAACCAGTAGTCGGGGTTGCCCAGGTACGACAACCCATCGCGGAACCCGGAAAGCATCTCGGCGAACCCTGACATCATCCACAGGTCCTCAGCATCATGGTATCTAGAAGGGGGGTGGCGGCCCCGTTCGCGCGCCACCCCCCTTCCGCATTGCAACTCTCAGCCACTCTCGCGCCGCGTGGACGCTCCTTCAGTGGACCCGCTTACTGGATGTACTGCGGGAAGTACTTCTGAAGGATCCTCTCTGTCTCGTCGGCGATCAGCCCCCTCGCGGCCGCGAAGAGCACCTCGTTCTCCTCGGTGAGCCGTTGGCCTACCGATCGAGGCGTGAAGTTCGGTATCTCACCGGCGACCGCGCCATACTTGGAGATGAGCTCCGCGTCCTCAGTGAACGCCCGCTCGAAAGCGGCGGCCAGTGCGTTCACGATGTCCTCTGGCGTGCCCGGCGGGAGCCAGAGCGTCTTGCTCGCGTAGTTGGCCGGACCGGTTACCTGGTTGTACTTCTCAACCTCATCAGGCTTCAGGTGCTCCCGGATATCTCCACAGTGCGGCTCGCCCCACGCGTTCGCCCCAAGCTGGCCCGGGCCCATGCCGGCCATGACCCTGATGGTCCCGTCGGGGAGCCAGGTCGGGTTCTCGAAGGGGAAGCGGTACCAGAGGCTGGCCCGCGTGGTGCTGTTGATCACGCCCTGCGCCCAGAACAAGCGGACGGCGTTCGTGTCAACCGTGTCGAAGGCGAAGTACCGGAACGGGACGTCCAGCCACTCCATGACCAAGATGTTCCCGATCACCGTCGTGTCCCCGTCACGGATGTCGGCGATCTCGTCGGCCTGGAGGAACTCTCCGTGCTCCCCTCCGCCGGTGCTGCCTTCAACGCCGAGGCCGGCGAAGTCCCAGAGGCACTTGTCTCCGGCTCCTGGGCCGAGGTTCTCTTCGGCCTTGTACGTCATCCACGACCGCGTGGCGTCGATCGTCGCACCGAGGAAGTTGAACGAGCTCTGCTTGATGAACTGCGTGTCCTCGCTGTAGCCCAGCTCGAACTGCGGCGTGCTGGTCCATGCGATGTACGTGCCGTCCTTCGGTGCGCGCGTCCCCGAGAAGACGTACGCCAGGGGCTTGTTCGGCGAGTTGGTGAAGACCACCCGCGGTTCCCCGGGGATCCACTTGCTCAGGAAGCTGGCCATCACCCGGCCCTGCGTGTCCGTCCCGCCACCCGGCGAGGAGTTGGCGACCAGCCGGATCGTCTTGCCCCGGAAGTACTCGGCCGCGTCCCACCCAGGCAGCGGTGTCGCCGTCGGCTCAGGCGGTAAGGGGGTCGCAGTCGCGGTCGGCGGTGGCGCCGTGGCCCCTGGGGGCAGCGGCGTGGCCGTCGGCTCCGGCGTCGCCGTGGGAGGGACGGCCGTGGCCGTCGGGCGAGGCGTCGCGGTGGCGTCGGCTCCGCAGGCGGCTAGCACCAGCAGGAAGGTGCTCCCCACCATGAGGCTTATAGACCAATTCAACCATCGGCTTCGCATCGGTCGGTCTCCTTCCTCGGTAGCCTAGGGCCGGAGTCGCCCCGGTTCGGCCGGATCAGGTCCGGCGCTGTGAATTCGTCGGTTTTCTCGACCGCGCGCCCATGACGGCGCGCTTGACCGTGCATTATGCACGAGGCCGCTGCCTTTGGCTAGCCCCGCCGCGAGTGACCGCAAGTCGGGACACTACGAGCCTCCATCCGCCCCGCGTCACCTCTAGTACGCGCGTGGATGCACTGCGGTTTCATCTCGGAATCACGGTCTTCGATCGGGCATCGAGGCAGCGCCCATCACCGCGACCGCTGGAGCGTCTCGCGCACCAGCGTGCCCACGACAAGCGCCGTGAGCAGGGCAGCGCCCGCCATGATCCCGAACGCCGTCGCGAAGCCCGCCGATCCGGCCACCACGGCCGTCGAGACGCTGAAGGCCGCCGGGTTCGAGAGGGACCCGGCTCCCGCGACCAGCCGGATCATTCCGAAGAACCTGCCGCGCGCCCCCGGCGGTGCCACGTCGGTACCGAGCGTCTGCATCGAGCCGGCCATCGCCGAGACGCCGAGGTTGATCCAGACGAACGCGACGACGAAGACCGTGAAGGACCACCCCGCCGCCGCGGTGGCGGCCATCAACGCAAGGCCGGTGCCGACGGCGACGGCCGCCGGGACGATCTGCCGCTTGCGGCCGAAGCGGTCCATCACCTGTCCGCTCGTCAGCATGATGGGGATGCCCAGGACGCCAACGATGGTGCCGATGACACCGAGCGCCGCCGGGCCCGTGCCGTAGGTATACGCCGCGAAGATCAGGAACACCCCACCGTGCCCGATGGCGCCTCCACGGCCGGCATTCGCGAGGAACTGCGCGAGGAACAGCGCGCCCACCCGGAACGTGAGCAGCGTGGACCACGAGGCGTTCGGCTCGCCGATGCCGGTCTCGCCCCGGCGCCGCGCCAGCACCGTAGGCGAGGTCTCGGGCATGAAGACGTACATGGGCACCACCGCGAGCGCGGCGGCGACACCGTAGATGGCGAACGGCACCCGGACGCCCAACAGCTCACCGATGAGCCCCCCGAGCAGTGGGCCCATCAGCGTGCCCATCCGGCCCGCGCTCGCCATCCCGGTGATCTGCCGTCCACGGCGGTTCTGGGCGCTGGAGTCGGCGATGGCCGCCAGGCGGCTCATCTGCCACATCTGCTGGGCGATGCCGCCCAACGAGAGGTAGGCCAACAGCTCCGGGTAGCTCGCCGCGCGAAGCACCAGGAACGCCGAGAGCGACGTGATCGCCGGGGCAACGATGAGCAGCTTGCGGCGCCCGACGCGGTCGATCAGATAGCCCGTTGGAAGCGTGACGGCGAGCGACCCGAGCATGGGCGCGATCACCATGAGCCCAGCCGCCGCCACGTTCGCGTCGAACTCGAGCGCGAGGGCCGGAAGCACGGGGACCGTGAAGCCGCGCCCCAGACCGAGCAGCATGGCGGGGAGCATCAACGTGAAAAGCGTCCGATACCGGTCCCGGAACCTCAGCGGCTCCGGCTGCTCCTCGATGCCGCCGGCCGGCGTCGACCCTGGCTCTCTCACGTGGACGACCTACTCGATGGCACGTGTCTCCCTTGTCATGCCGGTCACGGGCGCTCTCATGCTCATCAAAGGATGGGATGAGGGGGGTGTCTCAGGGGATCAGCGGCATTCTAGAAGGCCCCCCAGGGCCTGTCCATGAGCCCGCGCAGCGGCAGGTGCGTGGCCCACCGGCCAGGCCCGCCGGGGTGTAAGCTACCGGCGGCCGGTGCATCCCGGCACCGGAGGCGTCATGCCGAGACTGCGGAAGAGCGAGCGCGAGCGGTTCCTGTTCGGCGTGTCCGGCGGGATCGGCGAGTACTTCGAGCTCGACCCCGTCTTCGTGCGCGTTGGGTTCATCGCCCTCTGTTTCGCCGGCGGCATCGGCGTCGTGCTCTACCTCGCGCTCGCCATCGTGATGCCGGGCGCCGGGGCGCCTGAGCGCACTCCCGCCGAGACGGTCCAGGACAACGTCGCGCACATCGCCGACGAGACGATCGATGCCGGACGGCGTCTGGGCGCCGCGGTGGGCCCGGTCACGACCGAGCGGCGCCGGAGCGGCCTTGGCATCCTGCTCATCGCGGTGGGCGCGATCATCCTGCTGGCGAACATCGGCCTCTTCTTCTGGTGGCGGTGGGACATCTTCTGGGCCGCGCTGCTCATCGGCGCCGGCATCATCCTGCTCAAGCGGCGAGCCAACCCGTCCGCCTGAGGCCGCGGCCCACCGGAGCGTAAGCATGAGCGCAGGAACGATCTCTCAAGCGGCCTACGACCGCATCGGCGGCGTGATGACGCGGGCGCTAACCGGGCTGAGCCCCGAGCAGCTCCGCACCCAGCCCGCGGGCCCCGAGAGCAACCCCATCGGCTGGATGGCATTCCACCTGTCGCGGGGCCACGACGCGAACTTCTCGAACCTCCTCGGGCAGGAAACGGCGTGGGTGGCCGAGCGCTGGTACGAGCGGTTCGGGGTGCCCGCCGACCGGAGCTCGGGCAACGGCGACTCGCTCGACGACGTCCGGGCCTTCGACCCGATCGACGCCGAGACGATGCTCGGCTACTGGGAGGCGGCGCGCGCTCGCTCGCGCGCGCTGCTCGACTCGCTCACGGACGCCGACCTCGACAAGCCGACGCCTCCCCGGCCAGGCTCGGCCATGGAGGAGACCGTCAAGGCGACGATCGCACGCTCGACGTCGGACACCTTCCAGCACATCGGCCAGATCGCGTACGTGCGAGGGCTCGTCGACAAGCACGGGTGGTACGGCGCGTGAGCGAGGCGCGGCCCCCGACCCTGCGCATCGGCATCGCCGGGCTCGGCGTCGGGGCCATGAACATGATCCCGGAGCTCCACGCGCACCCCAAGGCCACGATCGCCGCCGCCGCCGACCTCCGGCCGCAAGCCCTCGACCGCTTCCGCGCCGACTTCGGCGGCCCCACCTTCACAAGCGTCGAGGAGATGTGCGCCAAGGCCGGCATCGACGTCGTCTACGTGATGACGCCCGATCCGCTGCACGCCGAGCACGCCATCGTGGCCGCCGAGCACGGCAAGCACGTCATGCTCGACAAGCCCATGGGCCTGACGCTTGAAGAGTGCGACCGCGTCATCGAAGCCGCCGGCCGCAACAACGTCCACGTCCTCGTCGGACACACACAGAGCCTCGACCCACCGATCTTGAAGATGGCACAGATCGCGGATAGCGGACGGCTCGGCAAGCCCGTGATGCTGCACACCATGCTCTACAGCGACTGGGTCTACCGCCCGCGGACGCCCGAGGAGCTGATGCAGGACCGCGGCGGCAGCATCGTCCGCCGTCAGGGACCGATCCAGGTGGACATCCTGCGCATGATCGGCGGCGGCATGGTCAAAAGCGTGCGGGCCACCGCGAACGCCGCCGACCCGGCGCGTCCGATCGACGGCAGCTACACGGCATTCCTCGCCTTCGAGGACGGCCACGCCGCCACGATGGTCTACGACGGCTACGCCCACTTCGACAGCTCCGAGCTGACCCACGGCTTCACCATGGGCGGCATGCCGTTCGACCCAGGCATGCACACCGCGACGCGCGCACGCAGCGACGCCTTCGCTGACGCCGCGGCCGAGGAGGCGTACAAGGAGTCCACCCGCTATGGTGGCGCGCAGCTCCGGCCGGTCGAGCACCGGCCGGGCCCGGACCGGCGCCACGCCTTCTTCGGCCTGACGCTCGTCAGCTGCGAGCACGGCGCGATGCGCCAGACGCCGGCCGGCGTAGCCCTCTACGGTGACGCCGGCACCGAAGAGGTGGAGGTCCCCGACTACGCCCGCCGCTACACCGCCGTGGAGGTCGACGAGATGCACCGCGCCATCACCACCGGCGCGCCGCTGCGGGTCCACGGCGCACGCTGGGGCAAAGCGACGCAGGAGGTCGTGCTCGCCATCATCGCCTCGTCCGAGCAGCAGCGCGAGGTCTACCTCGAGCACCAGGTCCCCTACACGGGCACGGAGGTGGAGTAGCCATGCCCGACGCACCCCTCTACGCAACCGTCAACGGCATCCGCATCGCCTACGACCGCTCGGGCGACGGCTTTGGGCTGCTGCTGATGCACGGCTTCCCACGCACGCGCCGCACGTGGGAGGCGGTCACGCCCGCGCTCGCCGAGCGCTTCACCGTCGTCGCGCCCGACCGCCGCGGCTACGGCGACTCCGACCGGCCGCCGGACCCAGCGGCCTACGACAACGCCCACATGGCGCAGGATGCGTTGGAGCTCACGGAACACCTCGGCTGGAAGGAGTTCCTCGTCGTCGGCCACGACAAGGGCGCGCCCGTCGCCCGCAGGCTCGCGGCCGACCACCCGGAGCGCGTGCGCGGCGCCATGATCATCGACGGCATCGCCGAGGGGGCGCGCGTCGAGCGCCCGCGCGATACGACGGGACGCACCTGGTACTTCGATTTCTTCCGCCAGCGCGGCGTGGCGGAGCAGATCATCGGCCAGGACCCCGGCCTCTTCTTCGGCCTATTCCTGGACCGCAACCCACACCTGAGTCCAGAGCAGCGCGCCTTCTACGTGGAGCAGTTCTCCAAGCCAGGTACGACGGAGGCGGTCCTCGCGGACTACCGGGCGGCCCTCGAGCAGGACCGGGAGAAGTGGGCCGAGGAGACGGCCTCCGGCGCGCGCATACGCACACCGATGTACTTCATCTGGGGCGCCGACGGCCCTCTCGGCGGCGCGCCCGTACTCGATGCGTGGCGCCAGGTCGCGGACGACATCCGTGGCGGCGAGGCCGTCCCAGGCGCGGCGCACTACGTCCACGAGATGCAGCCCGAGGCCACGGTCCGCCACATCATGCGCTTCGCCGACGAGCTGGGCGTGCCCTAGCCAGGGCACTGCCCTGGACCCATAAGAGGGGCGCAGCACCGCGGGCGAGCGGCCGTGGACCCGTGAACGACGCCAGTCCGCGGCCAAGACCGCGCGGCGCGGACCCGACTGGGAGTGCAGAGGGGCTTGGCCCCTCTGCCGGGGGCACGCCCATTGTCGGGGGATACAGCGCTGTCCCCCACACTTCGCTGTATCACCCCCTTCCTAGCCGGGGACTTGCCTCCATAACTCCTTTCATGCACCGGAGGGGGAGTGCAGAGGGGCAAAGCCCTTCTGCCGGGGGCACGGGGGTGTCCCCCGTATTAGGCTTTATCACCCCCTTCCTGGCGAGGAAGGGGGACGGGGGGATGGTCGAAAGGGTTGTGGGCAGGAACGTCACGCGGAACGAGGCCGCCTCGCGCCTAACGCAGCCGCCCCCCGTGCGCGTCGATGACGGCCCCCGTCATGTACCCCGCGCCGTCGCTCGATAGCCACACCACCGTCGCCGCGTGCTCCTCCGGCGTGCCGAGCCGCTGCATGGCCGAGGCCGGCGTGTCGCTGACGCGCTCGGGCTGGTCGAGGTCGACCCATCGGGGCCGGTGCGGCGTCTCGATGCCCCCCAGCGCGATCACGTTCACGCGGATCTTGGGCCCCCACTCCGACGCCATCGTGAGGCTCATGTTGATGACTCCGGCCTTCGCCGCGCCGTAGGCCGCCGAGCCGGGGCTCGGCCCCCGCCCCGCCCGCGACGCGATGTTGGTGATCACGCCCTTGCCCTGCTTCATCATCAGCGGCGCCACCGCCGTAGCGCACCGGAACATCGTGACCACGTTCAAGCGGTACGCCTCCTCGACGTCTTCGGGCGAGAGCTCCAGCAGCGGGCCCGCCCTGAACGTCTCTCCCCAGCTCCCGCCGACCACGTTCACGAGGATGTCGATGCGTCCCGAGAGGCCCAGCGCCTCCTCGACCATGCGCTCGACCTGCTCGGGGTCCCGCACGTCCGCCGTCACGCCGACGGCACGCCGTCCGAGCGCCCGCACCGCGTCGGCGACCGGCCCGACCGGCTCGTGCGGCCGGCTCCGGCCGACGGTGACATCCTCCGGCTCGCGGGCGACGACCACGACGTCTGCGCCCGCCTCTGCCAGCGCGATGCACGTCGCCTTCCCGAGCCCCTGCGACCCGCCGGTCACGATGGCCACCCTATCGGTCAGATCGAAGCTCGGCATGGGAGACCTCCTGCGACTGCCCAACTCCAACGCCGGCGTAGGGGCGCGATTCATCGCGCCATCAATGGCGCCCCTACTCGGGCCGTTGCAAGCGAAGGGCCGAAGGCAAGCTGCCCCCGGCCCCCTCCGTGCTACGTTCCTGCGCTCCCTAGGCTTTGCGCTCCAGCTCCTTGCGCCGCTCGGCGGCGTCCACGCCGCCCTCGACGCCGCGGGCGCTGAGGATGGGGCTGAACTTGCTGGCCATGCCCTGGCGCTTGAAGCCCGCGTTGCCCTCGGTCATCCGGGTGCCCGTGCCGCCCTGGTCGCCTTTGTTCCGCGCGGCCGCAAGCTCTCTGGGCAGCTCCGTATCCATGCCGTGGTAGACGTTGGTCTCAGGGTCGCGGAAGGTATTCATCGGGTCGCCGCCGTCCTCGACGATCCGGATGTTCTCCTCGAGCATCTGCCGGAACATGATGATGCCCTTGTCGGAGCGGCCCAGGTTCTCGCCGGTGCGGTCGGCGATGGGGCCCTGGGTGATCCACGCGGCCACGTCCTGGGCGCTGTTGGTGTCCAGGATCGACCAGCGCGGCTGGCCGTCCTCGTCCAGCTCGACGACCGGAGGCTGGAAGAAAGGCACGTCCTCCGGCCGCTGCTCCGGGTCGGTCTCGAGCTTCGGGTGGCACATCACCCACCAGTGCCCGGTGTGCGTGTCGTCGATAGGCACGCGGATCTGGAACGACGGACCGACCGTGCTCCAGTGGTCGCGGTGGATGCCGGAGCCGCCCTGGCGCAGGAAGTAAGGGAAGACGATGGGGTGTCCCTCACGCCACGACGTGTCCTCCTCGGAGCCGCCCTCCATCACCCGCCGCTTGTAGATGCCGTACTCGAAGCGGTCGAACCCGATCTTGGCGTGCCGCCGGTGCGGGCGGACGTTGTCGGGCTCGCCCCGCATCTCCGCGATGTAGTTCGCCCAGCCGACGTGCAGCCACTCCAGGTGCACCGGGTCCAGCGAGTTCTCCTGGCACTGGAGCCACGAGCACGGCAGCTCCGCATAGCCGATGTCGCGTATCACGTCGTCCGCCGCGAAGACGTCCCAGTTCGGGACGAGCGGCGCGGGCGCCGGGCCGAGGTAGGCGAAGATAAGCCCCGCCTTGACCTCGACCGGGTAGGCCTTCATCTTGATCTTGTCCTTGAAGCGCGCGTCCGGGTCCTCCGTCTCCTCGTACGGCTGCTCGATGCACTGGCCACTCTCGTCGTAGAGCCAGCCGTGGTAGGGGCAGCGCAGGCCGTGCTCCTCCGGGATGCCGTAGATCAGGTTCATGCGCCGGTGGGCGCAGTGCGGCTCGATGAGCCCGAAGGTGCCGGAGCGGTCCTTGAAAAGGATCAGGTCCTCGCCGAGGAGCCGTATCTTCTTGGTCGAGATGTCGTTGAGCTGGGAGACGGCGGCGATGGGGTGCCAGTAGCGGCGCATCAGCTCGCCGGTGGGTGTTCCCGGACCGACCAGCGTGTAGCGGTCGTTCACTTCCTGGGTGAGCATCGCGACCTCCTCGGGATCGGGTGTGAGCCATTCGCGCCCCAGCGCGAATGCGCGAGGCAGTAGTTAGATAAGAGAGCGCTCGAGCTCCGGCTTGGTCGGCTTCAGGTCCTTGAAGGGGCCGCCCGTCTCCGTGTACCCAGGGTAGTAGGCGAACTCCGTGGGCAGCGTGATGATGGGCTTTTCCTCGCGGTGGACGTTCACCGGGTCGCCGCCGTCCTCCACCACCTTCATCTGCTCGTCCAGCATGTTGCGGAACATGATGAGGCCGACGTCCGTCACCCCCAGCCGCTCGGTGGGCCGGTCCGTGATCGGCCCCTGGATGATCCACGCGAGCTGGTCTTGGCCGACGATGTAGTCGTCCCTGATGCGGCCGTTCTCGAAGTACAGCGGCCGCTCCTCATGCGGGATGGTCGCTTGCGGCGGTGCGGTCTCGCCCGGCTCCGGCGTCGTCACCGTGTAGCTGAAGTGCAGCGTGTGGGTGTCGTCGACCGGGACGCGGCACTGGAACTCGAACCAGTGGGCCTGACCCACGCGCAGGGTATACGGGAACAGGATGGGGTGGCCGATGCGCCACCACTCGCTGTTCTCGTCGTCGCCTTCGAGCATCCTGCGCTTCATGATGCCGTATTCGAAGCGGTCGAACCCGATCTTGAGGTGCTGCTTCCCACGGTCGACGGACGCCCGGTCGAAAGCCTTCTTCGCTTGGCTGTCCATGTCCTCGTTCCGGCTCGCCCGCCACATGCCGTAGTAGCGGTGCAGCCACTGGAAGTGGACCGGGTCGAGCGAGTTCTCGTGGCACTGGAGCCAGTTGGCCGGCAGGAGCGTCGAGGCGGTGGCCCGGGTGACGCCCTCCCACATGAAGAGGTCCCACTTGGGGAGCACCGGAAGGGGCTGCGGGCCCATGTACACGAAGATCACGCCGCCCAGCTCCTCGGCCGGGTACGCCTTGATCTTCACCTTCTCCTTGAACTTGCTGCCCTCGGGCTCCGACGGCTGGTCGACGCACTGGCCCGTGACGTCGTACATCCAGCCGTGGTAGGCGCAGCGGATGCCCTCCGGCTCGGGGATGCCGTAGGAGAGGTTCGCCTTGCGGTGGGCGCAGCTCGGCTCGATGCAGCCGACGCGCCCCCGAGCGTCGCGGAAGAGCACCAGGTCCTCGCCGAGGAGCCTGACCTCCTTCGTCGGGTGGTCGTCGTCGAGCTCGGAGCTTGCCGCGATGGGGTGCCAGTAGCGGCGCATCAGCTCGCCCATCGGCGTGCCCGGTCCCACCTGCGTCAGCCGCTCGTTCTGCTCTACGGTCAGCATGCGTTCCTCCAGCTCGATCAGCGCCGTCGCTCACGGACGTTACCGCGGGTTAGTTTACTCCTCTCCATCCAGGGAGGCCTCGCCTCAAGACCCCGCCACCGGCCACGAGCGGAGCGCCGAGCGGCGGAGCCCATCGGCCGGGGGCCGCGTATCCCTCCCGCTTGCCCTTCCCCCTATGCCAGAGCCGATGTGCCTGCACACCTCGCCGTGCATCGGACGGGATGTGCCGAGCGGCCGAGCCCATCGGCCGGGGGGCCGCGTATCCCTCACCGCTTGCTCCCCCCCTCCTATTCCAGCGCGGGTGCGCCGCAGCATCCCACCGTGCATCGGACGGGGTGTGCAGAGGGGCCGCGTATCCCTCCCCACTTGCCCTTGCGCCCCCCTAGCCAGAGCCGATGTGCCTGCACACCCTGCCGTGCATCGGACGGGGTGTGCAGAGGGGCCGAGCCCCTCTGCCGGGGGCACGGGGGTGTCCCCCGTATCTTGGTTCCTCACCCCCTTCCTGGAGGAAGGGGGACGGGGGGATGGTCGAAAGCGCCGTGGGGCACCGGCGACGCGGCAGCAGCGCGGGCGTCCTGATAACCGCTCTCGGTTTGCCGCGCTATCGAGCGCGTGCCATACTCCCGTCCGTGGGCCGCGCCCGCCGGTACGGGCACGCCGCCAAGCGAGGAGAGCCATGCCAGACGAGATCGGCCTGTTCGAAGCGATCAACTCCCAGCGCGCCGTCCGGCACCTCAAGCCGGACCCGGTGCCCGACGAGCTCATCAAGAAGATCATCGACGCCGGCATCCACGCCCCCAACGGCGGGAACCAGCAGCGCTGGGCCTTCGTCGTCATCAAGGACCCGGAGCTCAAGCGCAAGCTGGCGGAGCCGTACAAGGCCGAGGGCCACCCCGACCACGGCGACGCCGCAACCTGGTCCCAGCGCAACGCCGAGGCCTCGGCCGACTACCTCGCCAACCACGCCGCCGAGGTCCCCGTGTGGATCTTGGCCTGCACGGAGCACGCCGGCACCGACATCCACCACGGCGCCTCGATCTACCCGGCGGTGCAGAACATGCTGCTGGCCGCCCGCGCCCTCGGGCTCGGCAGCGTGATGACGACGCGCGTGCGCCGCGGCTTCGAGCCGCAGATGCGCGAGTGGGTCGGCATCCCCGACGGCTTCGTGACGGCCGCGATGATCCCGCTCGGCTATCCGCAGGACGGCTACGGATACGGCCCGACCACCCGCAGGGACGCCGCCGAGGTCACGCACTGGGAGCGCTGGGGGAACCACCGAGCGTGAGGGAGATGTTGCAGGATCCATGGAGGGTCCTCTCGACGAGTATCGAGAGGATCGGTGCAGACCCGGCGGATAGCGACGAGCTACGGCTGAAGAAGCGACTGCTCGTCGCCATCGCGCTCATGGTCATCCCCGCCGCTTTGTTGTGGGGGACGATCATCTTGATAGCGGGGGAGCCTGTCGCGGCGATCGCACCGCTGCTCTATGCAGCGTTCTCGTCCGCCAGCATCCTGCTCTTCGCGATCACGCGCAGGCTGCGCTTCTTCCGGTCCAGTCAGCTGCTCCTCATCCTGGCGCTGCCATTCGCCCTGCAGATGGCGCTCGGAGGATTCGTCCAAGGCAGCGGCGTCGTCCTGTGGGCGTGGCTGTGTCCCTTGGGAGCGCTCCTCTTCGCCGAGCGCAGACAAGCGCTGTGGTGGCTCGTCGCGTTCGTCGGCGTGCTGGCGATCAGCGGCGTGCTCGAAGCCAGCGTGGAGCGGTCCAACGATCTGCCGCTCTGGCTCCGGA
>JADFRC010000001.1 GCA_022561455.1 Chloroflexota bacterium
GGGGGGGTAAGAGACCAGCCCCGCAGTCGCGTGTGGCGGGCCGTGGAGCGAGCCGCGCACGTCCGGAAGACGGTGCGGACAGATTGTCCAAATTCCAGTGACCGCAGCGCATTACTCTCCCCATTTCAACCGTCCTGCGGAGTCCTCGCTGCCAAGGCTACTGCCTGATAGGATCAAGCGGCAAGGTACTTTCGTACAGTATCGAAGCAGGCCGTGGACAGCTGATGGTTATCATGGTAGCGCTCGTTTGCATCCGTAATCCGTACTACCACGTAGACCACGTACCGGAAATACCCAGTCGCGGAACATCGGCGCGCCCGCTCGCCAGAACGTGGGTCGAGGGGTGGGCGGGGGACCATGGGCATCTTCGTAGGAACCTTTGGGAGGAACCTGAGGAGGCGCGATTGGTCCGCAGCGCTCAGCGCGTAGCGGTAAGGTGTTCGCAAGCCGCATCATGAGGCGCTCTATCACGCGGCGATCCGCGGGTATCTAGCTAATGGGGGCTCGGGCGTTTGGGCCCAGCACAGATAGCCTGTGTTCAGGGTCGAGATTGACTCTCCCCCATCTCCACCACGAACACGGAACCGGCCTCTGGCCTCGGCCAGCGGCCTCTGAGTCTCAAGGCGGAAACAAGCGGCTATGCGGCCGGGATTGACGCTGGCGCTCTTTGGCGCATTGGCCACCACGAACCAGGAGGTCGTGCTGGGATGCCTGATCTAGATCGGCGCGAGGGAGGCTGAGATGCACGTGTCCGGAAGAGTGGTCAGCGCGGCCATCGCGGGAGTGGCGTTCACGGGGCTGCTGGCGCTCATGGGCTGGGGGATGCTGACCCGCGAGCCGCTCACGGGACGGAGTGGCATCACCCGCGTGGGCCAGCCGGCACCTGATTTCACCCTCCCCGTGTTGGACGCGGACGAGGAGCTCACGCTGTCGGACTACCGTGGGACGCCCGTGGTGCTGAACGTGTGGGCGTCCTGGTGTCCCCCGTGCCGCATCGAGCTTCCCCTGCTCGAGCGCGGCTCCAACGAGTACGCCGCATCAGGTGTGCAGTTCATCGGGCTCGACATCCAGGACACTGAAGCAGCCGCGCTATCCACGGTCCGGCGGTTCGGGCTCACGTACCCGAACGTCCGCGACGCGCGCGGCCAGACCGCCGTCGACTGGGGCATCGTGGGCCTGCCGGTGACGTTCTTCATCGACCGTGACGGCTTCGTGGTGCGGCGGGCCGTGGGCGCGCTGACCTCCGAGAAGCTGGCCGTCGCCGTGGAAGAGCTGATCGCAGATACGACGCCCCGAGACGATAGCGACTTGGTCAACCCCGACCAGTACTACGAGCTGCAATGATCTTGAACCCGGAGCTGCGCCGCTTCGAGCCAAGGAAAGGTTGAGCCTGGTCCTGATTGATGGAAGCCCTTCTCGCGTTCGGCCTTCGGCTGCTCCGAAACCTCGTGGCCAACGTGGGTCTGCTGATCCTGTTCGGTGCGTATCTCGGGCTTTCCCAGCTGGTCAAGCTCAGAGCAGCGCGACGAGGCCTGGACGCGGACGCCTTGGCGGACGTCACGTTCTGGGTGGGCATCGGTGCGGTCGTTGGCGGGCGCCTGGCTCACCTGGCGCCATCCTTAAGCGTGTATGTCTCCAACCCGCTGGACCTGCTGCTCATCAACACCGGCATGAATCTGTACGGCGCACTCGGCGGGGGCCTCCTGGTGGGCGTACTGCTGACCCGCCGGCGGGCATTGCCACTCGGGGAGGTCGCTGACCTGTATGGGTTGTACTTGCCGCTGGCCATCGCGGCGGTGCGTTTCAGCTGCCTGATCGACAACTCGTGCTATGGGCGGCAGGCGCCAGCGCCCCTTGGCATCCTTTTCCCAGGTCTCACCCAACCCCGGCTCCCGTCGGACCTGTACGAGGGTTTCCTGACGCTGCTCCTGTTTGCCGGATTGCTATGGCTCAGCGAGCGTCACGCTCGGCGCGGTGGGACGCTGTTCCTGGGCTTCCTGATCGGCTATCCGCTGATCCGGGCCGCGGTGGACATGACCAGGATCAGCGTGGGCGGGATGGTGCAGACCGTCGATCCGCTGCTTTCGATCGGCCTCGCCGCAGCGGCCGGGGCTCTGACTTGGCACCTCGCGCGCCAGCCCGTTCGAGACAGCGGAGACAGCCTGGACGAGCGCGCTATCCCGGTGGATCCCGGCCGAGAGCGGGGGAGCGGCCGGGCAAAGCGCAGGTCGCGGAGGTGACGTCTTCAGTGAAGGATCAACGTTCGCCTGTCGGGCCGGGAACCACCAGCCGGCACCTGCGTTGTCGCGAAACCCTGCAGGCGGTCCGAGTGGTCCGCGTCGCTCAGTGCGAGAGGTGAATCCGACAGGCACTGGCCCCGACGGCGCCCGACACGGGCCGGCGACTCAAGCCAGCCGGCCTAGTATCCCTAGGTACTTGGTCTGCAGGTCCGCGCCGTCGGCGACGGCGGCCTCGCTCTCGCCCCAGGCGGTGCCGCTGCGGAGCCGGTCCCTATTCCGCAGGACTCGTTCGTACGCGACCTCGACCAGCTCGGGGTCCATGGCCGTGTTCTGGCCCGTCGCTTTCGCCAGGTCCCACCCGTGGACCAGCATCTCCTGGAGCTGCCCGATGGCGTAGTCGGCCGCCGGCCGCTCGCCCTGGCGGGTCGTCACGGTGCGGGCCATGGCGCCGGGGGCCTTCACGGCGGCCAGCGCATCCGTCCTCGCCTGGTCGAACGCCCCCAGTGGGTCGTCCCCGAGCACGTTGTCTCCCCAGTTCTGGGGGCCGTTGCCCTCCATGATGCTCTTCACGTTGCGCGTGGTGCTCACCATGTGGCTCACCAGCTGCCGGACGTTCCATTCCGTGCACGGCGTGGGGTCATCCCACTGCTCCGGCCGGACGGCCGCGATGTATTCGCGCGTGTGCGTCACCGCCTTCTCGTAGAGCCGAGGGGCGTCTGCTCCAGGATCCGTCTGCGTCGTCAATCGCTCTTCTCCAGGTTTGTCGATCCATCGATCACGCTACCGGCCGCCGTTGCCGCGCTACAACCCAAACAATCGTTTCGCGTTGTCGTACACGATCTTACGGAGGCTCTCCGCGGGGATGTCCTCCCGAGACTCCAGGAACTCGAGGTTCTCTGGGAACCGGGCATCCCAGTGCGGGACGTCCGAGGCGAACAGGAAGTGGCCGTCCCCGATGTGCTCAATGACCTGCGGCAGCAGTGTCTCCTCCGGTTCCACGCTGACGTAGACCTCGTGCTCGCGGAAGACGTCCGTCGGCCGTTTGCTCACATGGGGCATCTCGTGCTCGCCGCGCAGCTCCCAGTGCTCGTCCAGGCGGTCCAGCCAGTACGGGAGCCACGTCGCGCCGATCTCCAAGAACGCCAGCTTCAGTCGCGGGAAGCGCTCCAGGACCCCGTTGGCCATGATGCTCGTGAAGTGAAGCGTGATGGAGGCGGGGAACACGTAGGTGTGGACCTCGGCGAACGTCTTGAACTGGTCGCCTCCCACCTCCTCCAGCTTGGAACGGGTGCCGTGGATGCACAGGGGCACGCCGAGGCGCTCGGCCTCGGCGTAGAGCGGGTCGTAGGAGCGGTCCCCGAGCCCCACGGACAGACCCTGCGAGAGTATCTCGAAACTCACGAGGCCGAGCTCGGTGACGGCGTGGCGAAGCTCGTCCGCCGCCGCTTGCGGGTCCTGCATGGGCAGCACGCCCACCGGACGGAGCCGCGGTGACCGGGAGCCGTAATCGTTGGCGAAATGTGTGTTGACGGCGCGGCATACAGCCACGGCCCACTCTGGCTCAGGGATGTACGCAACGTGCCCGGAGCCCGTTGGGAAGAGGACGACCGTCTCCATGTTCTCCCGATCGGCGATCCGCAGCCACGTATCCACCTGGCGCTCCGGCTCCAAGCCGCCGTCACGATAGTCGTGGTTGGTCAGCGTTCCGCGGAGCTCGGTGTCCCACGGGTAGCTCCCCTCCCAGAGCCCTCCACGCCGCTTGTCCCATGGCGGCTCCAGGTACTTCCTCACGTCTTCCTGCCGCTCCAAGATGTGGCCATCCGCGTCGATCACGGGAGCTCGCGCCATGTCTCCCCTCCTCAGTCGGTGGTTGCCTTGGCGTACCGGCTGCCGGTGCCGAGCCTACACCTGAAAATCGTCTTCGGCGATATCGCGCCGCTCAGGACCAGCAGAACCGCATCCGGCCGGATCCCACCGGTTGCCAAGATTGTGGCGGGTCCTCATCCGCTACCATGGCCGCGCCGCATGGCACCGGGACGTGTGAACGGAGGCGTGCATGTTGCAGAAGGTCGTGCTGGGACGCACGGGGCTCGAAGTCACCAAGCTCGGCTTCGGCGCCCTCGAGATGCGCGACGTGGTCGAGAACGGTGGACGTCTGCCCAGCGAGGAGCACGCCGGGGTCGTCCTCAACGCGGTGCTCGATGCGGGCATCAACTTCATCGACACGGCGCCCGGCTATGGGCGGAGCGAGGAGTTCATCGGCCGCTTCATCTCAGGCAGGCGCGACGAGTACTACATCGAGACGAAGTGCGGCCGGCCGCAGACCGGCGTCCCCCGCGCGGAGTCCGAGTGGTCGCGCGAAGCCATCCTCCGTTCCATCGACCAGAGCCTTGAGCGCCTCAAGATGGACTATGTGGACGTGCTGCTGCTGCACGGTCCGACGGTCGAGGACGTCGAGACGCACGACTGCATCGCGACGCTGGAGGAGGTCCGGGCGTCGGGAAAGGCACGTTTCATCGGGGTGTCGGCGGTCAGGCCGCACATCGACACGTTCGTGAGCTGGGGCACCTTCGACGCGTTCCAGATCGTGTACTCGGCGTTGGAGCCGGAGCACGAGGCCACGATCACCGCGGCGGAAGCCGCCGGTGCAGGCACGGTCATCAGGGGCGGGGCCGTCAAAGGCGCCCCCTTGCGGGAGCAGGGACGCGGCAACGAGTTCCCGGTCGTGCGGAAGCGCTGGGTGCGCTCGGGTCTTGCCGAGGTGCTCGAAGGCCGTGATGCCGTCTCGACGATGTTCCGGTACGCGTTGGCCCACCCTTCGGCGCACACCTTCATCAACGGCACTCAGGACCTCGGCCACCTGAAGGCGAACGTCCAAGCGGCGGAGATGGGGCCGCTGGACAGCGATCTCCAGTCGACGATCCGAGAGCGTGTCGTGGCCGCCGTGGCAGCCGAGCCCACGGCGTGAGGTGCCCGAGTGGGCAAACCTCAACGGATGGTGCTTAGCTATCAACCTCGAAAGGCCACGAGTCGCGACGGAGCCGCCATTGCCTGTACTCTTCCTCCGTCCAAGGAGTTCTCGGCTGCCGAGATCTAGAGGGTCCCGGCGGCTTGCGGCCGGTGTGTGCCGGCCGGCAGCGGACGGAATAGAAAGGGGGGAACGATGGTAGAAGCGGGGCGGATAGAAGGCCAACGGGGAGTTCCCAGGGATTCGCCGTACGCGATCTGGCAGAAGGCGGAAGGCGTTCCCCTCTACAAGGCATCGTATATCGAGAACCTCTATACGCTGGAGCTCGGCCCGTGGCCCCGGTTGGGGCAGAACGGTGCCATCGTGAACCTGGCCGACCAGGAGCACGACGACGCGTGGGTGATCGAGATCGCTCCGGGGCAGCAGACCTTGGTGCAGCACCACCTGTTCGAGGCCACCTTCTACGTCCTCTCGGGGCGGGGGGCCACCACGTTCTGGCAGGAGGGCCATCCGAGCGATTCGGTGGAATGGAAGCGGGGCAGCGTGTTCTCGCCGCCGCTCAACTGCTACTACCAACACTTCAACGGGGACGGTCAGGAACCCGTGCGCCTCTTTTCGGTCACGAACGCCCCTATGGTGATGAACCTGTTCAGAGAGGGTGAGTTCCTGTTCAACGACAGCTACCAGTTCAAAGGCCGTTACGAGTCCGGGGCTGGTTTCTTCGAGGCGGCGGCCGAGAAGGTAACGAGCAACAAATGGGTGACCAACTTCATCGGCGACATCCGCACATTCGGGCTCGATCCGGCGGTGGGCCGGGGCGCGGGAGGTCTGCTCACCCAGTTCTCCATGTCCAACAACTCGATGGTGGCTCACTGCAGCCAGTTCCCCCCGGGCACCTACAAGAAGGCCCACCGCCACAACGTCGGTGCGCACGTCATCATCCTCGATGGGCAGGGGTATTCCCTCTTGTGGTTCGAGGGGGAAGAGCCAACCAGGGTGGACTGGCAAGACGGCAGCGTCCTATCACCCAAGGAACGCGAGTATCACCAACACTTCAACACGGGTTCGACGCCCGCCCGGTACCTCGCGATGCGGCTGGGAGAGCTCGACGCCAGACACTACCGCGGCTTCATGCCCGAGCAGATCGAGTATGAGGACGAGGACCCGGCGATCTACGAGTCGTACGCTCGCGAGTGCGTCGGCAACGGAGTGGACGTGGTTCTCCCGCGCCCCGAGTACGCGGTCGATGCCGGTTGACCCAGAGCGCGTGCGGCACAGCCTGCTTGCGGCAGTAGACGGATCCTCTCGGCCGCCCAGCCAGAGATGGCGCCGGCGGACCGTGAGGCGATGCGTTTGACGCAGAACCGGTCCGGCCTGCGCCAAGCACTGAGCGCCCTCGCCTACGCGGGCTACCGGCGCTTCGCGGTCTCACATCTTTTCACGTCGCTGGGCACGCACCTACTCCAGACGGCGATCTTCTGGCAGGTCTACGAGCTGACCGGCAGCGCGCTGCTGCTTGGCCTGACCGGCCTGGCGCGCGCCGGACCTCACATCGTGCTGTCGCTCGTGGGTGGCGTCTTCGCCGATCGCCTCGACCGCGTGAAGGTCATCCAGGCGGGGCAGTCGTTGAACGCAGCCCTGCTTTTGGTGCTGGCAGCGCTAGCGGTATCCGGCGCCGTGGAGGTCTGGCACCTCTACGTGGTTACGGTCCTGAATGGTGCCTTCAGCGCGGTGACGCAACCCGCTCGGATAGCACTCATCGCCAACCTCGTGCCGCGGGGGAGTTTCGTCAACGCAGTGGCGCTGAATGCAACCGTCGCCCAGGTGTCGCAGGTGGCTGGGCCTGCGCTCGCCGGAGTGGGCATCGCCACGGTCGGCCTGGGCCCAGCCTATCTCCTCAACGCACTGCTCTATGTGGCCGCGGTCATCTCCATCGTTGGGATCCGGGTGCCCACCGCGTCGTCGAAGCCGGCCGAGGGTCCCTGGCAGAGTTTCGTGGACGGCATGAGCTTCGTGCGGAGCAAGCCGGTGATCATCTCGCTGCTGGCGCTCGATCTGGGCGCCGTCGTCCTCGGCAGCTATCGAGCCCTGCTGCCGATCTTCGCCGAGGCGCTCGGGGCTGGGCCGGGTGGCTATGGCTTACTCAGCGCGGCGCCCGGCGTGGGGAGTCTCCTCGCGGCTGTGTTCATGCTGAGTCTGGGGGACATGAGGTACAAGGGGCTCTACACGGTCTTCGGGGTCCTCGCGTACAGCGCCGCGCTCGCGCTCCTCGCCGTCTCGCCCTGGTTCTATCTCAGCCTTTTCGCGGCCAGCCTGCTGGGCGCGACCAACTCCGTGCAGATGATCCCCCGCAACTCCGTGATCCTGGCGATCCCGCCCGACGCGCTCCGAGGGAGGGTTGCGGCGTTCCGGAGCATGCTTGCCGGAGGTGGCCCTCCGCTGGGCTATACCATCAGTGGAGCAGTCGCAGCGGCCCTCGGTGCGCCACTGGCCTTGATGGTCGGCGCGGCGGCGTGCGCGCTCCTCGTCGTCGGGATCGGCACCATGCACCGCGAGCTGCGCGACCCCTATCTCGGCTCGATGGATAAGCCGTAGCCGCACGGGGCGGCGTGCGGCGAGGCCGGCAGCCTATACTCCACGGCGTGCTCTGCAGCGCGCGAAGCGAAGGAGGCGTGTGTTGAAAGCGATCCGGTTCCACGAGTTCGGCGGTCCAGAGGTGCTCAAGCTCGAAGACGTGCCCGATCTGGAGCCCGGCCCGGGCGAGGTGCTCGTGCGCGTGCACAGCTCGGGCGTCAACCCGACCGACATCACGACGCGGTCCGGCCGAGCGAGCTACCCGTCCACGTTCGCCTTCCCCGCCATGCTCGGCCGGGAGGCCTCGGGGACCGTCGAGCGCGTCGGCGATGGCGTCACCGAGCGCAGCGTCGGGGAGCGCGTGGTTGTGCGAGGCGCCGGCTTCAGCTATGCCGAGCTGGTCGTCGCGCCCGAGCCGGCTGTGTTCAAGCTGCCGGATGGGCTCGGCATGACCGACGCTTCGACCGTCGCCATCACGTACACCACGGCCTGGGACGCGGTCGTGAACCGGGCGAACGTGACCGCGGGCCAGACGGTCTTGGTGCAGGGGGCCGCGGGCGGCGTGGGCGTCGCCGCGGTGCAGATCGCCAAGAGCCTCGGGGCCACGGTGATCGGCACGGCGGGGTCTGACGAGAAGCTCGAGTGGGCGAAGGCTCAAGGGCTGGACCACGGCGTCAACTACTCGAACGGAGAGTACGCGCCGGCGGTCAAGGAGCTGACGGGCGGCGACGGCGTGGACGCGGTGATCGACGGCGTTGGCGGCAAGGCGTTCGTGGAGTGCTTCGGCTGCCTCAAGTCCGGCGGCCGCGTGGTCATCTACGGGACGGCCGGAGGGCGCGAAGTCAACTTCAACCTCGCGAACCTCTTCAGGACGCGTGCCCAGGTGATGGGCGCGGGCGGGACCGGAACGTCGCGCGCGGATTTCGAGCGCATCCTCCAGATGCTGGCGGATGGCACGCTCCAGCCGACCGTGGACCGCACCTGGCCGCTCGCCGAGGCGGGAGAGGCGCAGCGCTACGTCGAGGAGCGGCGCGTGCGAGGCAAGGTCGCCCTGGTCGTCGCGTAGGGACGCTACCGGCCCGCACGGCTATCGAGTCCTTCAGCGGAGGTGGGCCGTGCCTCTGCTAACCTGCGCCGCGCCGCCGCTCAAGCATCTGCAGGTACGCCGCTCGCAACCCGACCATGCTCGCCATCAAGGTGGCCCCGGCGATGGCGGCCCAAGCGGTGGTGGGAAAGCTCACGATGAGGAAACCGAGGTAGCCGGCGCCACCGGCACGGCCGGTGTTGCGCATGAGTGCCAGCGCCGCGAGCGTAACAGCCCCCGCGATGATCCCCGCCATCGGCGACAGCCCGATGACGACGCCACCGGCACTGGCCATCCCGGTTCCTCCTCTGAACTTCAAGAAGAGGGGATACCAGTGCCCGACGAGACAGGCAGCCCCTGCTACCGCCACGATCGGTGCGGGCGTGCCCAGCACGTCGGCCGCGGCCACCGCCGCGATCCCCTTGAGGACATCGGCAACGAGGACGAACACCCCCAAGGGGCGGCTCACCGTCCGGAACACATTCGCCGCGCCTGGATTCCGGGTCCCGGCCTCCAGGATGCCGATGCCGCGAGAACGCGCCACGAGGTAGGCGACGGGTATCGACCCGAGCAGATAGCCCACCAGAACGGCGATCGCCGTGGATGCTAGCGGATGGATGTGCCACCTCCCCTATCGCGCGAGTTGTTCTAGGAAGCTCGCGAGGACCGCGAAATACGGCTCACCACCCACGATGTAGGTATCGTTGTGACCGGCACCGGGGATGACGTGGAACCGCTTGGGCTCCCGGGCCGCCTCGAAGAGCCGTCTCCCCGCATCGAGGGGGACGATGTCGTCCTTGTCCCCGTGCAGGATGAGCAGAGGCACCGCGACGTCAGCGATCTTGGAGAGAGCATCGTAGCGGGCGCGGAGGATGCGCTGCACGAGCCAAGCCGGAAGGAACGGGTAGGCCTGCCGGGCCACGAACGAGACGGACGGTAACGGGGACTCCAGGATGAGACCGTAAGCGGGTTGGCGCCCCGCCAGGTCGACGGCGACCGCGCCGCCGAGAGAACGGCCGAAGTAGACGATCCGGTCTGAACGAACGTCCTCGCGGGAGTTGAGGTATGCCAGCGCGGCCTCTGCGTCCAGATAGAGCCCCTTCTCGGAGGGCGTTCCCTCGCTTCGGCCGTAGCCCCGGTAGTCGAAGAGAAAGACGTTCACGCCCAGGCGGTCATGGAGCTGCTTCAGGTTCCCCAGCCGATCGCTGACGTTCCCCGCGTTCCCGTGGAACCAGAGCCACGTGACGTCGCCGCGCCCAGGCACGAACCAGCCGTGGAGCGTGATCCCATCCTCGGTCGTGAACGACACGTCCTCGTAGGCCAATCCGGCCTCCGAGGGAGTAGCGGCCAACCCCCTCTCCGGGAAGTAGAGGAAGAACCGTTCGAGCACGCCGGCCACCCCGGCAGCCCAGATCAGAGCGAGAGCTGCCGCCCCACCAATCGTCAGGCGCATCGTCGATCGAAACAGTCGCCGTGCCATCACTTGACCACCGTCCAGGCTACCGGATACGAGCCGCCGCGTGTCGCACCGGGCACAGGTCAGGCCGCCAGGTACGACGCCACCAGCGCGAGCGAGTTGATCAGGCCGTGCGCCACGACGGGCGCGGCGATGCCGCCCGTGCGTACGCGTAGTGCCGTGAAGAGCAATCCGGCGAGGGCGGTGGCCAGGACGCTGCCAGCCACGAACAGGAGGGCGAGCCCTGCGGAGGCGTCCGGCCGGTTGGCCGCCAGTGCCTCCAGGCTCGGCGTGATGTGCCACAGCCCGAAGGCGGCGCTGGGGACGGCCCACGCCGCCCTTGCCCCGGCAGCCCTCAGCCACGCCGCGTGGAGCACGCCCCGGAACATCCACTCTTCGAACAGCGCGGTACCAAGAGGGATGCGGACGGCAGCGGCGTAGACCAGCGCGGGCAGGCCCAGGTCCTGCACCCGCGCGTCCTCGAGCAACCCCTGGCCGGCGGGCACGAGCAGAGCAATATAGAGCGGCGCGACGATCGCCAGCCCGGCCGCCGTGCCCCAGCGCAGCCCAGGAAGGAGCGCACGGCGGTCCAAGCCCAGGCCCGCTCGCCCCAGGCGCAGCCACCGCCAGGCCACGAGGCCGAAGACCACGCCCACTGCCAGGTTGAGCGGGACGTAGAGTACGTCGTGGACGTTCTGGGGCAGCAGGTTGACCAGGTTGTTGTAGATGACCGCCGCCAGGGTAAGGGCGACGGCGGTCGGGACGGGCCGCCATGAACCGTGGGCAGCGCGGCCCATCAGGTCTCGTCCTCGTAGAGGTAGCACGCCGCGTAGTGGCCCGGCTCGACCTCGCGCAGCGTGGGCCGCTGGAGCTCGCACCGGCCCGCCATGAACCGCGGACAGCGGGGGTGGAAGGGGCAGCCCGCGGGCGGGTCGGCGGCGCTCGGCACCTCGCCCGGCACGACCGGCCGCTCGCGGAGGCGGTTCGCCGGGTCGGGCTCCGGCACGGCGTCGATCAGCGCCTTCGTATACGGATGCAGCGGGCGCTCCACCACCGCTTCCGGCGTCCCGATCTCGACGATGCTGCCGAGGTACATCACGGCGATGCGGCCGGCGAAGTGACGCGCGCTGGCGATGTCGTGCGTGACGTAGAGGAAGGCGATGCCGTACGTCGCTTGGAGGTCGCGCAGCAGGTAGAGGAGCTCGGCCCGGCTCGAAGCGTCGATCATCGACACCGGCTCGTCCGCCACCACGTAGCGCGGCTCGAGCACGAGCGCCCTCGCGATGCCCACCCGCTGGCGCTGGCCGCCGGAGAGCAGGTGCGGGTACATCGGCAGGAAGACGTCGGCCGGACGCAGCTGCACGTCCTCCAGCGCCTTGCGCGCGCGGTCGGTGCGCTCCGCCGCTGTGCCGATGCCGTGGACGGCGAGCGGCTCCTCGACGGCCTCCCGCACCGTGTGGTAGGGGTTGAGGCTCGAATAGGGGTCCTGGAAGATGGCTTGCGCTTGGCGCCGGAAGCCCTTCAGCTCCCGCTCGGGCGCGTCCGTGATGTCGCGGCCGTCGAAACGCACAGAGCCGCTCGCCGGGCGCACCAGCCGCAGGGACGCGCGTCCGAGCGTCGTCTTGCCGCTCCCGGACTCGCCGACGAGCGCGACGGTCTCGCCGGCCTCGATCGTGAGCGAGACGCCGTCGACCGCGTGGATGGCGACGGTGCGGAACAGCCCCGTCCGTGCGTGGAAGCGGACGACGAGATCGCTGAGCTCGACGAGGCCTGCCACGTCTATCCCCTACCCTTCGACTGCCCCAGCAGCCAGCACCGCGCGTGCTGCGCGCCGCCTGCTTCGAACCACGGCGGCACGTCGCTGTCGCAGGGCTCGAAGGCGAAGTCGCAGCGCGGGTGGAAGCGGCAGCCGGACGGCGGGTCGACGAGGTCGGGCGGGCGGCCGGGGATGAACTCGGGCTGCGCGGGGTCGTGGAGGCGCGGGATGCTCGCGATGAGCTTCTGCGTATACGGGTGCTTGGGCGCCGTCAGCACCTCCGCGAGCGTCCCCGACTCGACGTGCTCGCCGCCGTAGGCGACGACGACCCGGTCGCACAGGTCGCTGGCGAGCGCGATGTCGTGCGTGATGAACAGCATCGCCATGCCCCGCTCGCGCTTGAGCTGCTTGAGCAGGTTCATGACCTGGGCCTGGACGCTCACGTCCAGCGCCGAGGTCGGCTCGTCGAGGATGAGGATGCGTGGGTCCATCATGAGCGCCATCGCGAGCACGACGCGCTGCTTCATGCCGCCGCTGAGCTCGTGGGGGTAACGCTTGATGATGTCCCGTGGCAGCCCCACGAGCTCCAGCAGCTCCTCCGCCTTGCGGTACGCCTCCCGCTTGGACGCGCCGCTCTCCACCAGCACGCGCTCGGTCACCTGGCGCCCCACGTTCAGCACTGGGTTCAGCGAGCTCATGGCGCCCTGGAAGACCATCGCCATCGTCCGCCACCGCACCTCCTTGCGGAAGCGCTCGTCCGTCAGCGCCATGAGGTCCTCGCCGTCGTAGAGCACCTCGCCGTCGTAGCGCGCGACGTTGCGCGGCAGGATGCGCATGAGCGCGTTCGCCATCGACGTCTTGCCGCTGCCCGATTCGCCCACGATGCCGACGACCTCGCCCGGTGAGCCGATCTCGAACGACACGCCGTCCACCGCCCGCACGGGCCCGCGCGGCGTCTCGTAGTGGAGCCGCAGGTCGCGCACGTCGAGCAGCGGCGTCACCGGCCCGCCCCCAGCGCGCGATAGCCCGCCGGCGCGCCCGAGCGCAGCCGCGGGTTCACCACCGGCTCCATGCCGAGCGCGAGCAGCATGAAGGTGAGCGCCGTGATGACGATCGCCACGCCGGGCGGGATCACCCACCACCACCAGCCGAGGAACACGGCCCCCGTCCTGAACCCGGACTCGAGGATCTGCCCCCACGTCACCACGGACGGGTCGCCGAGGCCCAGGAAGCTCAGGCCGGCCTCCGCCAGGATGGCCGCGGGAGCGAAGAAGATCATCTGCGCGAGCACGTACGGCGCCGTGTGCGGGAAGATGTGGCGGGACATGATCCGCCACCTTGATGCGCCGATGACGACCGCCGACTCGACGAGCTGCCCGCTCCGCAGCTGGAGGACCATCGAGCGCACCAGGATGGTGAGCCCAGGCCAGCTGAACGCGACCAGGAAGAGGATGATGAGCAGCAGGTGCGAGCCAACGACGAAGACCAAGAAGATGAGCAGGGGCAGCAGCGGCACGTTGGCCACGACGTCCGCCAGGCGCTGGATGACCAGGTCCGTCTTGCCGCCCATGTACCCACTGACGATGCCGAGCGTCGCCCCGATCGCCGTCGACGCAATGGATGCCGTGATGCCGATGAACAGCGCGATGGGGAGCCCGATCAGCAGCCCCTGTGCCAGGTCCCGCCCGAGCGAGTCGGTCCCCATGAGGCCGAAGCGCGAGCCGCCCGCGACGAACCGCACGCTCCCGAGCTCGTCGCGCGGGTCGTCGAACGTGGCGCGCAGCTCGAGGTCGTAGGAGCCCCGCAGGAGCCGCAGCCCGTCCGGCGCGCCGGGCTCGGGCACCGAGACGATCGCGCGGGCCAGCGCATCGCGCAGGTCCTCCGGCGGCACGTCGGCTGCGTATTCGTCCAAGAAGAGCTCGCGGAGCGCCGTCGTCGTACGCTCGCCACTCGTCAATGCGACGCGCAGGGACCCCTCGCCGAAGCGCTCGTAGGGCGCGGCCTCCCCGCTCCGCGGCCCCGGCACCTGCGGGCGCGCGAGGACGACCGACGTGCCGTCGGGACGGCGCACGACGACCTCCAAGCGCGGCGGCCGGGCGTGATACCTCACGCCGGCGACGGCGACCGTCAGGAAGGTTGGCGGCACATCGGCCTCGAACTCCAGCCGCAGGCGGTAGGTCCGCGTCGCGCCGCTCACCTCGGCGGGCTCCTCGGTCTCGAGCACCGTGTGGGGCATCGACCGCCCGCCGCTCAGCAGGCCGGTCCACACCGGCGGCACGCTCCGGGGGTTGTCCGCCCAGACCGACGGGTTGCTCCACCGCTTCGCGCCGAAATCCAGCGGGAAGGCCACCAGCGCATAGAGCGAGAGCGCCAGCAGCGCCACCAGCAAGCCCATCCCGGCCTTGCCTGGGCCGGTGGCCAGCAGCTCCCGGAGCATGCCGCGCGGCGTCATCAGGTGTACCGCACGCGCGGGTCCAGCAGGACGTAGAGCACCTCGAGCAGCCAGCGCGCGGCGACGTAGAGCAGCGTGAAGACGAAGGTGAGCGCGACGATGACCGCTTCGTCCGGCGTCCCCGCGACGGCGTCGAAGTAGAGGCGGCCCATGCCCCGCCAGTTGAACACCGTCTCGATGAGGATGGAGCCGCCGAGCGAGCTCGTGAGCCCCAGGATGAGGCCCGTGACGATGGGCGGCGCGGCCACCCGCAGGATGTGCCGCCGCACGACGACCCCCTCCGGCAGCCCCTTCGCCCGCGCGACCATCACGTGGTCCTCCTGCGCCACGCTCAAGGTCATCGTCCGCACGCTGTAGAGGTACGGCCCGACGGTGACGAGCACCAGCGAGAACACCGGCAGCACGGCGTGCCAGAGGAGGTCCAAGAAGCGCAGGAGTCCGGCCTCCGGAGGCGGCGTGCTGTACATGCCGCCCGCGGGCAGCAGCCGGAGCTGGAACGCGAACAGCAGGATCATCAGGATGCCGAGCCACCACGCCGGGATCGCGAACGACGTCGCCGCGAAGTACGAGAGCGCGCGGTCGAGCTTCGTCCCGGCGCGCGCGGCCATGGTCGAGCCGACGACGAGGCCGATCGCGGCCGTGATGACGAGCGCGGTCGTGATGAGCAGCGCCGTGTTCGGAAGCCGCTCCAGGATGATGTCGGAGACCCGCCTGCTGCCGGACGAGCTCTTGAGCGTGCGCGCCTCGCCCAGATCGAGCGTGATCACGCGCAGGACGGTATCTGGCAGCCGGGTGTACCAGGAGCGGTCGAGCCCATAGAAGCGCTCGAGCTCGCCGCGCTGTGCCTCGACCGCGCGCTCGAGCTCCACGGGGTCGCGGATCGTCTCGGCAAGCGCCGTCCGCAACCCCCGCACCTCCTCGCCCACCACGGCGCGGAGCATGCGGTCGGAGAAGCCGGTGGCGCCGAGGCTGACCACCAGTAGCACGAGCACGGCGAGCAGCACGCCGATCAGCGTGACGGCCCGGACCGCCAGCGGCCTCACGAAAGACATGGCTCGCAGTCTACCGCCGATGGGCGCCAGCGTCGCCGCGATTGAACCCATACGAGCGGGTGGGTAGAATCGCCAGCGCCAGACCTACCCCTGGACGTTGCAATCGACACGGGCAAAGCGAGGTTGAGCGATGGCAGAGCTTGTTGGCGGCATAGGGACCTCTCACAGTCCGATGCTGAGCATGGCATCCGACGCCTGGGCGGCGCGGGCCGGAGCCAACGATCAGCGCAACCAAGGCCTGGTCGGGACCGATGGGATCGTCTCCAACTACGAGGATCTCCTGACCAGGACCGACGTCAGCCGGATCGCGAAAGAGATCACGCCTGAGAAGATGCTCGAGCGGCACCAACGGAATCAAGCCGGCATAGCCTGGGTACACGACCAGCTGTATGAGCAGAAGCTGGACGTGCTCGTCCTGATCGGAGATGACCAGCACGAGTATCTGCGTGACGACAACATGCCCGGTTTCTGCGTCTACTGGGGAGACGAGGTGAAGGTCAAAGGCCAGGGCACCGAGTACACGGGCTCGACGGGGAACCAGCCGCTGATCGGCTATGCCATCGAGGACCGGATGGTGCCGACGCACTCCGTGCTGGGCAGGCACATCATCGAGTATCTGGTCGAGGCCGAGTTCGACGTCGGGTGTTCGAATCACCTGGACTACGACAAGGGGGGACGCTCTCGCGGTGGGGTCGGCCATGCGTTCGGATTCGTCTACCACCGGATCATGACCGAAGCGCTGATCCCGACCGTGCCCATCATGGTCAACACGTACTACCCGCCGAACCAGCCGACCCCGAAGCGGAGCTACGATTTCGGCAGGATGCTCCGCCGCGCCATCGAAGCGTGGCCGGTGGACGCCCGCGTCGGTGTCCTGGCCACCGGAGGGCTCAGCCACTTCGTGGTCGACGAGGAGCTGGACGGCATGGCGCTCGACGCCATGAAGGACAAGGACATCGCCACGCTTTCAGCGCTGCCGCGGCCTCGGATGAACTCGGGCAACTCGGAGATCCGCAACTGGATCGCGCTGACCGGTGCTACGGAGCATCTGGACATGGAGCTCCACGACTACGTGCCCTGCTACCGCTCCCCCGCCGGGACCGGCTGTGCCATGGCGTTCGCGAAGTGGTCTTGAGGCGCTCGCGCCGAGCCATCCCTGGCGTTAGCGCACGACGAGGTCGATGGTCCGCTCGACGAGCGTGGCGTTCTCGCTGCTGAAGAGCGCCACCGACAGCGGGTACACGCCGGGCGCCAGCCCGGCCGTCGCATCCGCGGGGAGGCGCACGGTGAAGGAGCCGCCGGACGTGCGCTCGGCCGTGCCGCTAACGACCACCGCGCTCGCGACCGGGTCGACGAGCACGTAGCGCAGCCCAAGCTCCCCCGTGCCCTCGATTTCCACCGTGACCTCGGCCGCCGCTCCGGCGCTGACCTCGTCCGCGCTCACACGGCCGATCGTGAGCGGCGGCGGTGCGCCGAAGTACCAGTCGCCCGGCTTGAAGGGGTACGACGGGTCGCGGTAGGCATCGAGCTGTGCGAACTGCGCCGGCGGGTCGTAGCGCGTCAGCATGTACGGACCGTTGCTGATGACCAGCAGTCCGTAGCGCTCGAACCAGTCGATGGCCGCGGCGTAGCGCTCCCGGGCGTCCTGCGCCCCGCCGACCACGCTCCCGCCCATGTCGAACACGCTCCGTGGGAGCGTGCCGTCCGATGCGAAGCTCCGCAGCGTTCGTACGACGAGGCGCGCGTCGCGGTCCATGACCAGGGAGAGCCACGGCACGTTGAAGCGGGCCGCCGCCGTATCACTGTAGGCGGCGCGCCGCTGCTCGAACACGACGTCGTCCATCGCCGCGAGCACCTCCCACGGCATCGTGAGGCTCGCCGGCATGGCGTACGAGGCGATCTGGCGCTCCTCGAAGTGCCAGAAGTCCACGTAGACCTCGATGCGGTCCGCGTCCAGCACGCGGTAGCCGCGGATCGTGTTGAGGTAGGGCCGCGCGGTGACGCCGAGCGCGAATTCGATCGCCGTCTTCGCCGGGTCGAACGCGAGCTCGTAGCCCTGCGCGATGGGGTAGACGACGTCGGCCATCGCGATCGGCCGCCCGTGGTGCCACTTCCCGTCGAAGTAGCGGGAGTAGTCGAAGACGACCCTGCTCGTCGCGCGCACCCCGCCGCCCACCGGCTGCCACCGGTCGGCGTCCGCGTCCCACAGCACCGCGTCCGCGGGCACGTCGAGCTTCCCCTCCGGCCCGGCGGTCTCCACCTCGAAGTCTGTGCGGAAGGGCATCGGAATGCCCGTGAACGGGTGGTTCCAGATCGGCGGGTCGTGCAGACTGAGCCAGATGTCGTTGCTGTAGACATCCCCGAAACCGCCGACCGGGTTCCAGGTCGTGCGCTCCGTCCACACCCACAGGTTCCCGACCGTGAGCTCGCTCTTGCCGGGCAGATACGCCTCCCGCACCGTCCACGGGCCCTTGGGCCCCGCGACGACGTCGCTGGTGACGCCCGCCAGAGCCGCGTTGGCCGGGAAGCTGTTGAGGACCGTCGCCACGCCGATCCGCACCGACTCGTCCAGCGCGATCGCCGTCATCTCCCGATAGATGCGGTCGCGCTCATCGGCGTCCGCGAAGTCGCCGGTGAAGAGCTGCTGGCCCAGGTCGTCGAGCTCCTGGTTCTCGTACTGCCAGAAGCCGGCCTCCCGCCAGCCAGGCATGTTGCCGAGCCACGGCGCGGACATCTGATTGATGGTCGAGAAGTCGTAGCGCTGCGGGGCCGAGCGCCCCCAGCCCTCGGTGTAGAGGTGCCAAGCGAAGGCCTGGGGGTCGGTCGAGTAGACCGAGAGGACGGCGGGGGCGAACTGTTGGTAGCTCGCCGCGACGGCGAAGCCGGCCTTCTCCAGCTCGATGCGGAGCAGGTCGCCGATGTCGCGGCGCTCGTCCTCCACGCGGATCACGAACTTGATCCGGACGGGCCGGCCGGCGAACGCCCACGTGCCGTCGACGAGCTCGGCGCCCATCGCGCTCATCTCCTCGCGGATGACGGCGCGGGCGCGCTCCGGGTCGTAGCGGATGTCCGACCCCTTGACCAGGTCGTAGACCGTCAGGAAGTCGAAGTCGCTCGGGGACACGTGCGTGAGCATCGGCTGCGCGAGGCCCTGGTAGATATCGCTGACGATGAAATCGCGGTCCACGAGGAAGTTCACGGCCTGACGGATGCGCTTGCTTGCGAACGGGTTGAGCTGGCCCTCGGGGGCCGGGGCCGGGTTGAGGACGAGCGAGAGCGTCGTGGCCGGCGCCTCGTAGAGCCGGATGTCCGGGTCGCTGCGCAGCGCTCTGGCGGCCGCGGTTTTCAGGCTGAAGACGTAGAGGTCCATGTCGCCCGCGGCCATGTGCAGCGGCGCGCGGTCCACGTGGAAGGCGTTGAAGTAGACGGTGTCGGCTGCGGGCCCCGGCCGGTCGTGCGGCGGTGCGTAGTCGACCGGCGGCAGCGTCGGTGTGGGCGCCGCCGTCTGGCCCGCCTCGGCTGGGGACGAGCCCGTCGGCGCCGCGTCCGGCTCCGTTGGGCCCGAGCATGCCGCGGCCACGGCAGCGGCCGCGAGGAGCAGCAAGCCGGGGCCAGCGAGACGTGCGAGGCGCGCGAGACGCATCGGGGGGCCTACGTCTCCGCGGCGGACGGCGGGCGCGAACGCCGCCGCCAGAGGACGTAGACGAGCGCGCCGATGCCGCCTGCGGCCACGGTGGCGCTGATAGTCACGGCCACGATGGCGGCCAGCTCCGCGCCGGTACTGCCGCCGTCCTCCAGCAGCTCGCGCACGCGAGCGAGCTCGGCGCTCAGGCGGGTGGCCTCGGGCGCATCCGGCGCGCCGAGGGCCTCGGCCAAGGCGGCCAGCCTCCGGTCCAGGTCCTGCTGCGTGTCCCGGATGCTGCCGAAGCCGAACTCGGAGAAGAACGAAGCGGTGGCCAGGTTCCCGGAGTCGTCGAACACCCTGACTTCCTGGGCTCCCTCGCCGGTGACCGGCATGAACAGGCGGGCCGTGAAGCGGCCCTCGTCGTTGGTCCGCTGCGACGCGACGGTCACGCCACCCACCTGCACGAAGACGTCGAGGTTGGGCTGGAAGTTGAACCCCTGGAGCGTGACCTCCTGGCCGCCGGGTCCGGCGCCGGGGCTCAGGAAGACCTCGACCCCCGGGATGGCGCTGCGGCGCGCGAACGCGATCTTCTGGTTCGCGCCGCCGAACTCCCCGAGCCGCGTGTCGGCCCACACGGCGTACACCTCGTCCTCTGTCGCCGCCACCGCGAAGTAGTCGCCGATGAACAACCCGTTGGGGAAGCCCTTGTTCGGGTTGGACGGGAAGTCGCTGATACGCGTGTCGTCTCTGCGGATGCCGAGGTCTGCGTCCTCGAAGCCCCACGTGTCGCCGCCGTCCTCCGACGTCGTGTAGTAGATGTGGTAGCGCGACTCCGACGGGTCGTCGCGCATGTCGCCCCAGATGACGTGGAGGTTCCCGTTCGGGTCGGCGTCGATGGCGGGGAAGAACTGGAACCGGTCGGTCTCATCGCCGCCGAGGCGCTTCGCCCGGGTCCAGCTGCGGCCGCCGTCCGTCGAGCGGATGAAGTAGACGTCGCCGTCGTCGGAGGGTTTGCTCGCGGCACGGCCGACGTAGACGATGTAGACCTCGCCGTCCGGTCCGATGGTCATCTGGGGGAACGACGACGCCCAGGAGCGGAAGAAGGTGCTCTTGGAGCGGAAGCCGGTCTCTTGGAAGAGGCTGGCCTGGACGGGCCGCGAGAAGGTGCGCCCGGCGTCGGTCGAGCGCGCGACCTGGATCTCCGCCAGTCCCTTCTGCGAGTCGTCGTCGGTCGAGTCCATCCACGCCACGTAGAGGGTGCCGTCCGGGGCAACCTCCGGCCGGGAGCCCTGCACGACCCGCTTGAGCCCCTCGACGACCGTATCGGCGGGACCGGGCGCGTCCCCGGAGGCGCGGCGGACCGTCGGGCTGACCGCGATGGGCGTGCTCCACGTCACGCCGCCGTCCTCGGAGCGCACGAGCTCGATGGTCGTGCGCAGCTCGGTCACCGCGAACGTGGGTATGTCCCCGATGTAGAGGACCGACGCGACGGTGTTGAAGTTCGTGTACGTCACGTAGATCACGTCGGAGGACGGGTCGGCCGGATTGGGACCGATGGCCATCCACGGCTTGTCGAGGAAGGACAGGAACACGAAGCCCCGTACCAGGCCATCCCCGTCGATGCTCAGGTCCGTCGTCACGCCGCCCTGGGCGGTGGCGGACGACCCCGCCCACGACCTGCCGCCGTCCGGAGACACGGCGTGCGCGATCGTGGACAGCTGCGCCTGAAAGACGAACGGCCCGACGGTGAAGTCTTGGAGCCCGATGGAGATCGACACCATGCTCGGGTTGCCGTCGCGGTCGAACGCCACCACCGGGTCCCCCCCGGAGACCAGGTCGTCGCGCAGGAAGGGCTTCTGGAACGGCCCCTCCCACGTCGTGCCCCCATCGAACGTCACGTAGGAGGCGATGGACGGCAGGTTGAAGTCGATCACGCCGACGACGAGGTGGTCGGGGTCGGTCGGGTTGACGGCGATGTGCGGCTCGGTCTGGAACGGCACGTTCCCGAGGTCGCGGCTGAGCAGGATGTTCCTGCTGAAGGAAGGCGCTGGGTCGCGGAAGGGCACGAGCACGCCGCCGCCCGCCTGAGTGGGGATGCTGGCGTCGGCGAGCGAGGTATCGAGGTCGCTCCACCGCAGCCGCGTGAGCACGTCCCACGGCGGCCGCTTCTGCAGCCGGGGGTCCAGGCCTTCGGCCATGAGCCACGCGGACCCGGAGGCCGCCCGCCGGAAGATGTCGAGGACGGTCTCCTGCCGGACCTTGGAGACCTCTCCCTTCAGCAGCGGCCCCCAGATGCCGCCGTCGCTCTGGGGCGCCACGGCAGCCGATGCCGGGATAGTGGCGAGCCCGAGTGCGACGGCGAGGAGCCCCGCGGCGGCGCGGGAACGCGCACCCCGCGCCAGGAGCCCCAGCCCGAAGGCGCGGCGTGGCGTCGGGCTACTCAAGCGTCAGGTCCACGAGGACGTCGATGCGGTCGATGACCACGAGGAGGACCCTCTGCCAGAACTCGTCGACGGCGCGGAGATAGTTGCTTGCCCCGGACTGAAGCAGGCCGAGTGCGACAGACGGGTCGGGGTCGGAGGCGGATGCCAGCCACTCCAGGTAGGACGGCAGGGAGCGCGACACCCGGTCCAGCAGCGGTCCCAGCGACGGGTCGGACCGGACCGCCAGCGGCTTGATGTTCATCCAGAACCGCTGGGCCTCCAGCGGGTCGCGAGGCGGCGTCTTGCGCATCTCCGCCAGCAGCAGCCGGTCCGTCTCGAACCGCGCCGCCACCGACTCGATGGACCGGATCGTCCGCTCGGTGCCCGTCGCCCTCGTGGCGTCCAACACGCGGTCGGTGATGCTCTGGCTGAGGTCGATGGCATCGGCATCGGACGAGCCGCTCCCCGCGCCGGTCCCCTCGGTGATGCCGATGGCCTGGCGGAGCTCGTCGAACTGCTGGCTGAGCGCTGCCATCTCGTTCGTCACCTCGTCGGACTGCCCGGAGAGCCGCACCGCCAGATATCCACCGCCGAAAGTGACGCCGATGGCAACCAGGGCCGCGCCGGCGCCGAGCCACCACCGCTTCGAGACCCGAGGCGGCCGCAACCGCGGCACGAACCGCCTGCGCCGGGGAACGGGTGCATCGACTAGCATGCCGGTCGTGTCTGCTTCCATCGTCAAGGACGCCTCGATCCGCTGTCCAAGCATTCTAACCGCACGGGCCGAGGCAGGCTCGCTGCTGGTCACGCGGGACGGGGCCGTGGCATCTAGGGGTCGCCAGTTATACGCTTGCCGGGCCTGATCGGATTGGCGGAGACAGCGGAGGCGCTGGTGGGATACCGAACGTGCGGGATCACTCATGGGCCCGGCCGGTCCGCACCATGAGCCGGGCCCTTCGCCTCGCCTCACTCCTGGCCGCAGCGTTGTCGCTCGCGGCCGGCTGCTCGCTCCTCCCGTCCTCCACTCCCACGCCGACTGCCACGGCGCCCGAAGAGCCAGCCGCCCTCCAGCGCGTCGTGTTCGTCGGACCGGGATTCGACGTGGGTACAGTCCTCCGCGACGGGAGCGGACGCAGAACGATCGCAGCGCCCGGCGCGGGCCGTGGTGGGGTGCGTGCGCCTCTCGGCTACACCTGGCCGGCGTGGTCGCCCGACGGCCGCCAGGTTGCGGTCTCCCGCATCCCCGGCCCCGAGCGGGGCGACATCGCAGCGTTGGTCGTCCTCGACGCCGACGGCTCGAACGAGCGGTTCGTCCACGTGACCAACGACGGGCAGGTCAACTTCGTCGCGGACGGCGCCCCGCACTACACGCACTGGTCGCCGGATGGCAGACGTCTCTCGTTCGTCGCGCCGAGGGCCGACGGCACGCGCCTCGGCCTCTTCGAGACGGCGGTTGCCGACGCGGATCCCTACCTCGTCGCCGAGAACGCCCCGCTCTACCACACCTGGTCCCCGGACAGCTCCGGCATCCTCCTGCACCGCCGGGAGCAGCTACTGGTGCACTCCGTGGCCGGCCGCTCGACCCAGGCCATCGGACGGAACTCCGGGAGCTACCGCGTGCCGGCCTACAGCAGGCGCGGCGCGTGGATGGCTTACGCAGCGGACATCGGTGCTGGCGAGCAGCTCATCGCATGGTCGCTGGAAACCGGCGCCGAGCGTGAGCTGTGGCCGCTGGAAGGCGAGGTCGCGTTCGCCTGGTCGCCACGGGAGGACGTCCTCGCGGCAACGCAGCGGGTTGACGCTCTCTCGGCTGGCACCGACGGCCTCGTCCTGATCGACGCCGCGACCGGCGAGCGCCGCCGCATCTTCGATGGCAGCGTCCTCTCCTTCTTCTGGTCGCCCGACGGCTTCCGGATCGCCATCGCGACGCCCGGCTCGACGAGCAGCCGCTTCCAATGGTTCGTCGTTGCCGTCGATTCCGGCACCGAGACGGCCCTCACTTCCTTCATCCCGGCCTCGGACTACCTGACCTTCCTCCAGTTCTTCGACCAGTACGCCCCTTCGCACCTGGTGTGGTCCGCGGACTCGAGGTATCTCGTGTTCGCCGGCACCATCCCCGGGGACGAGAGCCGGTCGCGCGCGTGGGTCGTCGACGTGACGGGAGCCTCGGAGCCGCGCTCCGTTGCGGACGGCCGCCTCGCATTCTGGGTGCCGCCGCTCGCGCCCTAGCGCCATCCCAGCGCGGACTCAGCTGATGTTGTCCGCAGACCGCACCGCCCGAGGCCGCCCATATCCGCCATCTCGCAGAGCCCGCTGGTCGCAGATGCGTGGATAAAAGATGAGTGGATTATTGATATAATGTGGGGCGATAGGTTCAGGGCCGACGACTCGGAGCATTCCTAACGGTGAGGAGAAACCATGAGGCAGATGAAGCTAAGGTACCCACTCTTGCTCGTCCTCGCGACTATGGTGATCGCGGTACTTGCCGCGTGCAATGGCGACGACGACGCGACGGCCGGAAGCCGTCTCGACACGGTGAAGGAACGCGGCAACCTGATCATCGCGGGCCGCACCGACCTGGCCGGATTCGGCTTCCTCGACGCTTCGGGGAAGAACGTCGGGTTCGACATCGACCTGGGCCGGGCCGTGGCAGCGGCGATCTTCGGAGACCCCAACGCCATCGAAGTGCGGCCCATCTCCGCATCCGAGCGGGGGCCGACGATCCAGGGCGGTGAGGTCGACGTGCTCACCAGGAACGTCACGTGGACGTCCACGCGCGATGCCCAGTGGGGCAACTACACGACCATCATGTTCTACGACGGCCAGGGCTTCATGGTGCGCGCCGACAGCGGCTTCGACAGCGCCTTCGACCTGGACGGCACGACGGCGTGCGTTACGAGCGGGACGACCACCGAGCTCAACCTGGCGGACTTCTTCCGTCAGAACGGCCTGAGCCTGGAGACGGTGGTGTTCGAGGACACCGCAAGCGTGTACGGGGCGTATGAGTCCGGGCGCTGCGACATCGCGACCAGCGACAAGAGCCAGCTGGCGGCGATCCGCAGTGGGTTCGCGAACCCCGGCGACCACAAGATCCTTCCCGAGACGATCTCCAAGGAGCCGCTGACCCCCGTCGTCCCGCATGGCGACGACCAGTGGTTCGACCTGGTCAAGACGGTCATGTGGGTCCTGATCAACGCCGAGGAGATGGGCGTGACGCAGGCGAACGTGGACTCGATGGTCTCCAGCGACAACATCGCCATCCGGCGCATGCTGGGCGCCGAGGGTGAGTTCGGCCAGGCGGACCTCGGACTGGACGCGGACTTCGCGGTCGACGTGATCAAGGCCGTCGGCAACTACGGAGAGATCTACGACCGCTACATGGGCCCGAACGGCATGTCCTTCGAGCTGCCGCGCCAGAGCAACGAGCTCTGGCTCAACGGTGGCCTGATCTACGCTCCGCCGCTCAAGTAGCCGCTCTCGACCTGGGGGGGTACGTGTGGACCCGGCTCAGCCGTCCGCACGTGCCCCCTGGTCTAACTATCGATGAGCCCAATCCGTCGCCTGCTCTCCTACCGCGGCATCCCGATATGGCGCGACGTTCGCGTCCTCCAGGCGGCCGGCCAGCTCGTGTCAGTCATGTTCGTCGTCTCTGTCCTCGTGTTCTTCGTCGCCAACCTGATGTCGGCCGCGGACGAGCGCGGCCTCTCGCTGGGGTTTGATTTCCTCGACCAGGAGGCGGGCTTCCCCATCGGAGAGTCCGTCATCGACTATCACCCTGCCGACTCCTTCCTCTATGCGTTCGGAGTCGGCATCGCCAACACGCTGAAGGCGGCGCTGCTCGGCGTCATCTTCGCCACGCTGCTCGGCGTCGCCGTGGGGCTCGCCCGCCTCTCCTCCAATTGGCTGGTGCGGAACCTGGCCGGCGTCTACGTACAGACCATCCGCAACGTCCCGCTGCTCGTGCAGCTCTTCTTCTGGTACTTCGCCGTGTTCCAGGCGCTGCCCCTCGTCCGAGAAGCGGTCCGCCTGCCGGGCCCGGTGTACTTGAGCAACCGGGGGCTGTTCATGGTCTGGCCGCGCATGACGTCGACCTTCGACACATGGCTGGGCTTTCTCGCCGTCGGCCTCGTGGTGGCGGTCGGCCTGCGCTTCGTGCTCATGCGGCGCGAGCGGCGATCGGGGCGCCCCTCGCATGCCGTCGTCGTGCCGTGGCTCGCCTTCGCCGCCATCGGCGCGATCGGTTGGATCGCGGCGGGCGAGAGCCCCCTGGGCCGAAGCGTGCCCACGTTGGGCGAGTTCAACTTCGAGGGCGGGGCCCGGATCACGCCTGAGTTCGGCGCTCTGTTAGTGGGGCTCGTCCTCTACACGGCGACGTTCATCGCGGAGATCGTCCGCGCGGGCATCCAGTCCGTGAGCCGCGGCCAGAGCGAGGCTGCCCTGGCGCTGGGGCTGAGCAGCTTCCAGACCACCCGGCTCGTGGTCTTTCCGCAGGCGCTGCGCGTGATCGTGCCGCCGCTGATCAGCCAGTACCTGAACCTGACGAAGAACTCGAGCCTGGCCGTGGCCATCGCCTACCCTGAGCTGTTCACGGTCGGGCGGACCATGATCAACCAGGCGGGACGGGCTGTGCCCATCTTCCTGCTCATCATGGCCGCGTATCTCGCCATGAGCCTCACCTGGGCCGCCGTCGGCAACCTGTACAACCGGCGGGTCCAGATGGTGGAGCATTGAGCATGGTTGGCACACCCGAAGTGCTGCCTCCTTCCACGAGCGTGGGCATCGTGGGCTGGCTCAAGGCCAACCTCTTGAGCTCGCCGGTCAACGTGGCGCTCACGGTGGTGGTGGGCACGCTGACGGCGATCGCGGCCGTCGCCATGGCCCGGTGGCTCGTCTCCGCCGACTGGAGCCCCATCCACGAGAGCCTCAAGCTGTTCTTGGTGGGCCAGTATCCCAGCGAGGAGCTCTGGCGCATCGGAGCCGTGGTGGTCGGTGCCACCGCGCTCATGGGCGTATCGTGGGCGGTGTGGGGGGGCGTCATGCGCACCTTCGCGAGGATCGTGGCCGCGGCCGGCTTGATCGTCGCGCTCACGCCCATCGAGCCGGCCGGATTCGACCTTGCGGTCCGGCTGTGGTACCTCGGCAGCGCCGCGTCGGTCGCGCTCGGCTTCGCGGTCGGACGCGCGGCCTCACTCGGCCCGAAGTGGGTCATACGGGCCTGGGCGCTGGCATTCTTCCTCGGCATGGCGCTCATCTGGGGCTTCGACGAGCGCTCGCTCGGCTCCAGCCTCCGCATGCTCTTCGGGGCGGGCGCGACGCTCACCGTCGTGTTGGCCGGCGCGGGCTGGGTGGGACGCTTCCCGCTGGCCGTCGTGCTGCGATGGCTCGCCTGGGGCTGGGCCGTGGTCTTCGTCGTGACCATCGTCATGGCCTGGGGGCTCGGTCAGACGGACCTCGCGCCGCGTGTGAACACGAGCCGGTGGGGAGGACTGCTCCTCACGTTCGTGCTTGCCATCGTGGGTATCGTCGCATCGTTCCCCATCGGGGTTCTGCTGGCGCTGGGACGGAGGAGCCGGCTCCCGGTATTGAAGGGCCTCAGCGTCGCCTTCATCGAGCTCGTCCGTGGCGTTCCCCTGGTCACGCTGCTGTTCATGACCGTCGTCATCGTCCCTCTGTTCCTGCCACAGGGCACGAGCTTCGACCTCGTCCTGCGTGCGGTATTCGCCATCACGCTGTTCAGCTCGGCATACATGGCGGAGAACATCCGGGGCGGGCTTGCGGCCGTGCCGCTTGGGCAGATCGAGGGAGCGAAGGCGCTGGGGCTGGGCGGGTTCCAAACGATGCTGTTCATCGTGCTGCCGCAAGCGCTGCGGGCGGTCATACCGGCCATCGTTGGCCAGTTCATCAGCCTGTTCAAGGACACGAGCCTCGTGGTCATCGTCGGCCTGCTGGACATCCTCGGGATCGGGAAGTCCCTTTTCCTGGGCAACGTCCGGTGGTTCGGCGCCCAGGCGGAGGTGTACCTCTTCGTCGCCGCCGTCTTCTGGGTCTTCACGTTCGCTATGGCGTACGCGAGCAGGAAGGTAGAGGAGTCGCTCGGCGTTGGCTCCCGCTAGCAACGAGGAAGGACATATGACGAGCGAGTCGTCGGAAAACCGGACAGAGAGCATCGTCTGCCGCGACGTCCACAAGTGGTTCGGCACGTTTCACGTGCTCCGAGGCCTGAGCGTCACCATCTATCAGGGGGAGGTGGTCGTCGTCTTCGGCCCTTCCGGGTCGGGCAAGTCCACCTTCATACGGACGATCAATCACCTCGAGGACCACCAGCGGGGAGAGATCGTCGTGAACGGCGTGGCGCTTACCCACGACGTACGGAACATCGATGCGGTCCGCCGAGACGTGGGCATGGTCTTCCAGTCGTTCAACCTCTTCCCGCACCTCACGGTGATCCAGAACATCACGCTGGCGCCAAGGCGCGCGCGGAAGTGGAGCCGTGAGCGGGCGGAGGCGACCGCTGTCGAGCTCTTGGAGCGCGTTCACATCGCGGAGCTCGCGGACAAATACCCCGCGCAGATCTCCGGCGGACAGCAGCAACGAGTGGCCATCGCCAGGGCGCTCGCCATGCAGCCGAAGATCATGCTGTTCGACGAGCCCACCTCGGCGCTCGACCCCGAGATGATCAAGGAGGTGCTGGACGTCATGCGCGAGCTGGCCACCTCCGGCATGACGATGATCGTCGTGACCCACGAGATGGGGTTCGCGAAGGAAGTCGCCGACCGCATGATGATGTTCGACGAGGGCACGATCATCGAATCGGGGACCCCGGCGCAGATCTTCGATAACCCCCAGAACGATAGGACCAAGCTCTTCCTGTCACAGATCCTCTAGGATGCGCCGCGGGCACGCCACGCGCCGCGGTGCCCCCCGGAGGTTGCCAGCCGGCCAGGATCGGGCGCTCTACGCTATCCTTCACCCGTGACCACGTTTTCGAGCACCGCGATCGAGGGGTTCCAGCGCCGGGTCCAGGCTCTCACGGACAATATCCTGGAGGTCGTGGTAGCGAAGCCCGGCGTCGTCAGGATGGCCGTGCTGGGGCTCCTATGCCAGGGCCACGTCCTGCTGGACGATCTGCCCGGCGTGGGCAAGACTCTCTTGGCCAAGGCGCTGGCTCGGTCGCTCGATGCCAGCTTCAAGCGCATCCAGTTCACCCCGGACCTGTTGCCCTCCGACATCACCGGCTCTTCCATCTACGATCCCAGCAGCCAAGCGTTCCGCTTCGTCCCCGGGCCGATCTTCGCGAATGTCGTGCTGGCCGATGAGATAAACCGCTCCAGCCCGCGGACCCAATCGGCGCTGCTGGAGGCGATGGGCGAGGGGCAGGTGACGTTCGATGGCGTGGCGCATCCCCTGCCCCGCCCCTTCTTCGTCATCGCCACCCGCAACCTGGCGGAGATGCACGGCACCTTCCCGCTGCCGCAAGCCCAGCTGGACCGCTTCTTGCTGGCGTTCGGCATCGGCTATCCCAGCCAGGAAGAGGAGGTGGAGATCCTGGAGCGCCATGAGCGCGGGCGGTCCAGCCCACCGACGGTCCTGTCCGCGGAGGAGATCGTGACCATGCAGGACCAGCTCTACCTGGTGGAGGTATCCCGCCCGGTGAAGGAGTACATCGCCCGCATCGTGGCGGAGACCCGCGCCAGCGATGAGATAGCCATCGGCGTGAGCCCGCGCGGAGCGGTGCACCTGCAGCGGGTTGCCCAGGGGAGGGCCGCGATGGAGGGCAGGAGCTTCGCCACGCCCGATGACGTGAAGTCGGTGGCCCCCGCCGTCCTCCTGCACCGCCTGTTGCCCCGCTCCTCGCAGTCCGGTGCCGCCGCCGCGAGCCTCGACGCGGTCCTGGACGCGGTCCCCATCCCCCTGTAGGGAGCGCCGCCCCGATGACCAAAGCTGGCGCAGCATTCATCGGAGCGGGGGTGGCGGTCTACGTCCTGGGCGGTCAGACCCAGATCGGCTGGCTCTACCTTCTGGATGCGATGATCTGGAGCCTGGTAGCGCTCTCGGCGCTCCTCCCCTGGTGGAGCCTCCGGTCCTTGCGGATAGAGCGCCAGGTGTGCCTCCCTACCCCTCCGGGCGAGCAGCAGGACCAGGCCCTCCCGGTCGAGGGCGGGACGGTGGAGGTCAGGCTGACGGTGACGAACCGGGGGCGCCTGGCCCGATACTTCGTCAAAGTGGTCGAGGAGTGTCCTCTGGAGGAGCCCGAGGCTCGGTCCAAAGCCTTCCTCCTCCCGGCCGTGGGGGCGCGGTCCGATGTGGTCTTTTCCTACACGGCCGCCTGCTACCGGCGGGGGCGGTACACCTCCGCGACGGCCGTCCTGGAGACGGCCGCGCCTCTGGGCCTCTTCGTCCGCCGCCGCCGTTACGATCTTCCTCTTGCCGTGACCGTCTACCCCGCGTCCTACGAGATGGAAGGAGTGCCCGCCACCAGCGACGTCTGGGCAGACCAAGGACAGGCGGTCCGGTCCAGCGCCGCGTCCGACTTCTACGGTTCTCGGGAGTATCAGTACGGGGACCCCCTCAGGCACATCCACTGGCGCAACACCGCTCGGCTGGGCCGGTTCGTCGTCAAGGAGTTCGAGGAGACCAGCCAGGGCTCCATCGCCGTGGCCTTCGAGACCGCGCGGGAGTGGGGCGTGGGCAAAGAGACCACCGTGGAGTACGCCATCAGGATCGCTGCGAGTCTGGCCCGCCACGGGGGCGGCGCTGGGCGCAGCATCGGCATCCTGGCCGGCCCGGCGCCGTTGTCCGGGGCTCACTGGTTGGAGGCGATGGACTATCTCGCCGGGCTTGCGCTGGGCGAGACGGCCAGCCTGGACGAGCTCACCGCGGCACCGGAGGCCGGGCGGACCCTCTTGGCCATCGTTCCGGCCAATGAGACCGGTCTCATTCCCAGCCTGCAGCGCCTGGGCGAACGGGAGAGGCGCCTGGTGGTGGTGCTGACCGAAGGCTTTGGCGCCGGCGAGATGCCCGAGGAGTTCGCCTCGCGGTTGGGCGGCGGCAGCATCGACCTAGTCCGCTGCTCCCGAGGCGATCTCGGGGCAGCCGTGGAGGCACTGGGCCGTTCCCGGCTGTTCGCGGGTTAGCGCACGGCGGCCACGGGCCAAGGCGTGAGCATGACCAGATACGCCCTTAATTTCAGGTTCCTGGCCTTCCTGGCCATCAGCTGCTCGATAGCCGCGGTCGCGCTGGTGAGTAGCGATCCCCTGCTGTTTGGGGTCGGCGTCGCGGGGCTGGCCACCGGCACCGTCTACATGCGGCGCGTGCGCTATGCCCGATCGCGGGTGCGCACAGGCGTTCTGCTCCTCCTGCTCCTCGTCCTCCTGGCCCTCCTGGGGCGAGACATGCTCTTCTCGCTGAACAGCGACCCGCTCCTGCTGGCACGCTACCTCGTCTTCGGGCTGATCGTCGGCAGCTTCGACCTGCGGACCCGGAGGAACGTCCTGGGCACCCTGGTCCTGGCGGGCATGCTCTTCGTGCTGCTCACCACGATGGCCTTCAGCCTGTGGTTCCCTGTCCTGATGGGCGCCTTCGTACTCCTCGCGCTCGCCGCGGCGACGGTGGGCCACATCGACGAGGAGGCCAGCCGGGCGGTCGTGGTGGGCGGGGGCACTCGACGGGCGGCAGGCATGCTCTGGACGGGCTTCGGGACGGTGTTCGTGCTCCTCTCGGTGGCCCTTTTCCTGCTGATGCCCCGGATCGGAGCCGCCGGCCTCGTCCAAGCGAACTGGCTTCCCAGCCGGATCGACCTGACCCGTGGGGGGCCGTCTTTTCTCCCCAGCCGGCCCGGCGTTGGCCTTTCGCCCGGGGTACTGCCCTCTGAACAGCTTCGCGGAGCCGGTGAATACGTTGCCCTGGGATATACAGGCTCGGCCGCGGACAAGGTTGTGATGTACGTCCGGAGCCGCGTGTCCAGCTATTGGCGTGGCGCTACCCTCGACGAATACGATGGCGCGGGATGGCTGCCCTCGACCTCCAGAGTCACGCTGGTCGATGAGGGCCAGGGCGGCTACGTATTCCCGGATTCGAACCTCCGCACGGTGGGGCGCAGCTGGTACTCCCAGACCTACTACCTCCAGACTGACCAGCCCAACGCCATCTTCACCGGCTACAGCCCCGGGCGGCTCTTTCTGCCCCGCACCAGTCAATCGGGACTCTATCGAGGCACCGTCTACCGCGCCGTCTCGCCGGTGCCGAACCTCACCCCCGGGCAGCTCCGCCGCGACCAGGCGGATGCAGCCCAGCAGGCAGACCTGGCCCTCCCACCCATCGGCGCGAGGACCAAAGCCCTCGCAGAATCGATCGTCGAGGGCGCCGCGACGGACTGGGACAAGGCGGTCCGTCTGGAGCAGTTCCTGCTCCGCAACTACCCCTATGACCTGGACGTGGAGCCACTGACCCCAGGGAGAGATGCCGTCGAGGTCTTCCTGTTCGAGCAGCAGGCGGGCTACTGCTCGCAGTTCGCGACCGCCATGGCCGTCATGGCGCGCCACGTCGGGCTGCCGGCCCGCGTCGCCATGGGCTATCTGCCCGGCGTGTACGACCCGCTGACCGGTGCGACCGCAGTGCGCGCGGGCGATGCCCACGCATGGGTGGAGATCCGCTTCCGGGTCGCCGGCTGGGTGGCGTTCGACCCCACGCCGAGGCCCGACTTCGTCCTGAGCCCGAGGGCAGGCCAAGGCTGGGTCTCCTTCGGCCTCATGGACTTCGTCGGCGTCGACTTCACCCGTGCCATCGCGTCGCTCGCGGCCGACTGGGACCTCGGCCAGCTCACCCTGCCCGGTTGGGGCGCGCTCGCCGTCCTTGGAGCGGCCGCCCTGGCCGTGGCTTCGGCCGCGCTGTTCCTTGCCCGCCGCAAACGAAGCGGTGGACCGAGCGTAACGGGATACACGGCGCTTGCTGGCGAGCCCCGGCGGGCCGTCTTGGACGTCTACCGCCGGATGGCCCTTCTGCTCGTCAGGAGGGGCTTGGCGCCGCGGCGACCCGCCCAGACACCCCACGAATACCTGAGGCAGGTCGCCCCCCAGCTTGCCGGCGGTATCGAGACGGTGGAGTGGCTGACCGAGGCGACCAGAGCAGCCGCCTACGATCCAAGGCCCTTCGACCCATCCGTGGCCCGGGAAGCGGGCGGCAGATTCGCTGCCCTCCCGCGCACGCTCACCGTCAAGATGATCGAGACGCCACCGCCACCGTGAGCGAGTCTCGGTCTAGCTGATAGCGGCCTCGTGCGTTGACACCTTCCGAGCGCCCGCCTATAGTCCGCGCAAGCTTATTGAACGCGTTGTCGGAGGAGGTTGTTGGGATGGTCGCACCTAGCCCGAAGAAGCAGAACGCACCGAGCAAGGAAGTCACGATCAACAACGTCTGGGACAAGGTCGAGTTCACCAGAGCGCGACAGCGGATCGCCCTCGCGCACGAGCCAAAGGACATCGAGATCGCGGTCAACTGTTACGCCCCCGGTGCCCGCAACGAGATGCACTTCCACGTCGGCACCGGCCAGACGTTCCTGGTGCTCAAGGGCACCGCTGAGATACGCCACCGCCACAAGGACCTGCCGGCCGAGGAGACGAAGACGGACACCCTGGTCGAGGGCGGCAGCATCCTCATCCCCGCCAACGTGTACTACCAGCTCCACAACCCCGGCCCGGACGAGCTCGTGCTCTACCAGGTCAAGCAGCCCGGAGAGCTCATCTCGGTCGAAGGCAAGGGCGTGATCAAGCCCGGTGACTACTTCACGAAGGACAGGGAGGCACAGGCCGACCTCGGTGGCTCGAAGCAGACCGTGAGCTAACCGGTGGAGTCGGAGCGAAGAGATCAAGGCCTCGCGGCGCGCGATAGACGCGGAGAGAGCCGTCGACGCCGCGGCGTCGTACACACCTAAAGACACACCCAGATCGGCGGCTCGGGTCCGAATCACGGTGGAACAGAGGAGACTCGATGATGCGGAACTCACTGGCACCAAGGATGATCCGATGGTCGACGTTGGTCGGCGCCCTCGGGGCGTTGGCGCTGTTCGCGGCAGCGTGCGGATCTGACCCGACGGCCACGCCGCTCCCAACGGCTACGCCCGCGCCCACGGCGACGTCCATCCCCGGGCAGCCGACGGCGACCCCGACGGAGGCCCCGCCGGCCTGGGTGGCCGAGTGGGATGCGGCCGTCGCGGCCGCGCAGGCGGAGGGCAAGGTCGTCATTGCGCTGGGCGGCAACGCGAGCCGGACCTACTCACCGCGGTTCGAGGCATTCGAAGCCGAGATGGGCATCGAGGTCATCGCAGGCACGGGCGGCGGATCGGTGCAGTTCGCGAAGATCAGCGCCGAGCGGGAAGCGGGCGTCTTCACGACGGACGTTTGGATGACGGGCGTGACGTCGACCAAGAACGTGAACAGCGTCGGCGCCCTGAAGGACAACATCTCAGACCACCTCATCCTGGCCGACGTGGTCGACCCGAACACCTGGGTCGATGGACACCTCTGGTTCCCGAATGGGCTCGAGGACACCACCATCGCGTTCTGCGCTTCGCCGAACGTCGCGTTCTCCTACAACACGGACCTGGTAGACGCATCGCAGCTGACCTCGTGGTGGGACCTCGTTGACGGGCGCTTCAAGGGACAGTGGGTAGGCAAGCTCCCTTGGGAGCCGGGGCAGACGGACTCCGAGCACTTCATCAACAAGCCGGAGCTCGGCGAGGCATTCATCCGGGCGTTCATACTCGACCAAGACGCGGAGTGGGTGGCTGACGCTCAGCAGGCGGTGGACCTGCTCGCGAAGGGCGTGAAGTCCATCTTCATGCCGACGGGCAACGCATCGAGCGACATCGAAGCCCTCGAGAGCTTCGGTCTGCCCGTGAAGAACCACTTCGCTCAGGGCTTCAAGGAAGGTGGTGTGATTGGCATCGGCGGCCTCTGTTCTCTGTCGCTGCTGAAAGACCCACCGCACCCCAACGCTCAGAAGGTCTTCCTCAACTGGTGGCTCACCAAGGAGAACCAATACGCGGCGGGCGGGATCAACGGGCTCAGCCACTCGCTCCGCGTGGACGTTCCGACGGACAACCTGCTGGAGAACTACATCCGTAAGGAAGGGGTCGAGTACTTCTTCCCGGAGGCCGACCCGAACGTCCCCACGGACAACCCTGGCCTCGCATTCAACAGGCAGCTTGCCGACGAGGCGGGATTGCGGTAGGCGGTCGCTGCGACAGCGCTTCGGAAGCGCGCAAGGCATAGTAACGGCGGAGTGGCCCGCGGGCGAGGGCCACTCCGCAACGTGATAGGGCACGGGCCGGAGATAAGTTCATGGCGAAGTTAGGTGAGACGCTGACCCGTCGGCGGCCTCTGATAGAGCTGCACCGGCCAGCCAACAGCACGGTGTTCGTCGCCGTGCTGGTCGTCTTGCTCGCCGGCTATATCCTCTATCCCACCCTTCTGATCCTCATCAACAGCTTCAACACGTCGACGATTCCCCAGCAGGGGTTCAGTTTCGGACTCGACAACTGGCAAATCGCGTTCACGAAGCCGGGCATCTTCTCGGCCCTCTGGCACACGGTCCTGATCTGGTTCCTTTACACGGGCATCAGCTTCCCCGTGGCCGTGCTGATCGCGTGGGCCTTGGCGCGCCTGCACATCCCCGGCAGCTACACGCTGGAGTTCATGTTCTGGGTGTCGTTCATGTTCCCGACCATCGCGGTAGCGACGGGATGGATCATGCTCCTGGACCCGAACCTGGGCTTCATCAACATCCTCGCCGCCAAGCTGCCGTTCGTCGATCGCTTCATCTTCGACATCTTCAGCGTCCCGGGGATCGTGCTGGTGCACCTCCTGTCCACCGCGATCTCGGCCAAGGTGATGCTGCTGACTCCTGCGTTCCGCAACATGGACTCCTCGATGGAGGAGGCCAGCCGTATGGCGGGCGCGTCGACGTTCAAGACGATGATGCGCGTGACACTGCCGGTCATGACGCCGATCCTCGTCGTCGTCTTCGCGCTCAACACAATCCGCCTGTTCGAGTCGTTCGAGATCGAGTGGCTCCTGGGTGTCCGCTTCAACTACTTCGTCTACTCGACGAAGCTCTTCTCGCTGATCCGGGACGAGGTGCCGCAGTGGGGTCAGGCGACGGCGCTCGGCTCGATCACGCTGATCATGATCGCGATCCTGCTGCCGCTCCAGCGCTGGCTCCTCGGCCGGCGGAACTTCGAGACGGTGACGGGGCGTTTCCGCCCCGGCTTCATCGAGATCGGCCGATGGCGCTGGGTGATCTTTGGCGGCATCACCACGCTCCTCTTCCTGCTGACCGTCGCGCCGTTCTTCTCGCTCATCCTGGGCAGCTTCATGAACCGGATCGGCTACTTCGAGTGGGTCCCCATATTCACGCTTGATCACTGGAAGTTCGTGTTCAACGATGGGCAGTTCTGGGACGGGATCAGGACGACCCTAATCCTGGCGTTCTCGACGGCGTTGATCAGCCCGATCCTCTTCTCGATCTTCGCCTACATCCTGGTGCGTACGAAGTGGCGGTTCAGGGCGGCGCTCGAGACGATGATCTGGCTATCGGCCGCCATCCCGGGCATCCTGTCCAGCATCGGGCTACTCTGGGCGGTCTTGGGCACCGAGTTCTTCGGCTGGCGTCCCTTCCTGCCCCTCTACGGCACCATCTACCTCCTCATACTGGTAGTCATCCTCCAGGGCAAGCTGACGAGCACGACGTTCATCAAGGGCGTGTTCATCCAGCTCGGCTCGGAGCTCGAGGAGGCCTCCCGTATCGCCGGTGCAAACTGGGTGCAGACCTATCTGCGCGTCTGGATGCCCCTAATCATGCCCACGCTGATCCTGCTGGGCACCTTCAATTTCGTGCTGGCTGCTTCGACGACGAGCAGCATCATCCTGCTGTCGGCTATCGGCACCAAGACGCTGTCCATACTGACCCTGGAGCTGTCCTCGCCGGGCCTCGGCATGCGGGAGGAGGCCGGCGTCGTGACCATCGTCATCATCATCATGACGGTGGGCGTTGCACTTGTCGCACGCCGGTTCGGACTGCAGCTCGGCGTCCGCCACGACGCGCGGGCCCGAGACGCCGCCCGCCAGGGCGTACCGGTGACCGTCGACCCCGCGGCTGCCTCGCCGGGGCAAGGCGCGCGGTAAGGGGCCATGACTGACCACGTGGACACGGCAAGACGCTCGTCGCTGGTCTCGCCAACAGGGACCGGCGCCGCGGTGCGTATCGAGGGGTTGCTGAAGACCTTCGGCGCCGTCGCCGCGGTCGACCACATCGACCTGGACATCAAGGCGGGCGAATTCTTCACGCTGCTCGGCCCGAGCGGATGCGGGAAGACGACGACGCTCCGCATGATAGGGGGCTTGGAGAGACCTGATGCAGGCAAGGTGACCGTGGGCGACGACGTGGTCGTCTCGGTCAGCGACCGGCGGTTCGTTCAGCCAGACAAGCGTGACATGGGCATGGTGTTTCAGAGCTATGCACTCTGGCCACACATGACGGTGTTCGAGAACGTGGCCTACCCGTTGAAGATGCGCGGCCTGAGGAAAGCGGATATCAGGGATCGTGTGGAGGAGACGCTCCGGCTGGTCGGCCTCGAGGGCTTCAGCAGCCGGCCGTCCCCACTGCTCAGCGGCGGACAGCAGCAGCGCGTGGCTCTCGCGAGGGCTCTCGTGTACTCACCGCGGGTCCTGCTGCTCGACGAGCCCTTGAGCAACCTCGATGCCAAGCTGCGCGTCACGATGCGCCAAGAGCTCAAGGACCTCCAGACCCGCGTCGACGTCACGATGATCTACGTCACCCACGACCAGACAGAGGCACTGAGCCTGTCGGACCGCATCGCGATCATGAACTCGGGCCGCGTCGAGCAGGTCGGGACGCCGCAGCAGATCTACCTCCACCCAGCGACCGCCTTCGCCCAGGACTTCCTCGGCCAGACCATCAGCATCGACGGCCGGGTCGACGGGCCGGGGGTGGTCAAGGTCGCGGGGGACGTGGAGAACCTGATCCACGTGGCGATGGACCCCGCCAAGATCGCCGTCGGAGACGAGGTAACGGTCGCCATCCGCCCCGAGCAGATGCTGACGCACGACACGATGCCGAGCGGGGCGGAGAGCCGGAACATCATCCGCCTGGTCGTCGAAGAAGCGACGTTCGTTGGTGACCACTACGAATACAAAGGGCAGGTCGGGGACGCGCTCGCCGTCATCCCGCTGCCCTCCAACAAGCGATACGCGGTCGGAGAAACCGTCTACTTGGAGTTCCCCGAGTCAGCCGCCGCGGTGTGGCCCAAGGGCGCCGAGGTCGCGGACCATATCGATTAGCCCCCGCGGGAGCTTGAGTCGCGACGGTCCCGTGGGCTCGGGTTAACGGCGCAGAGCCACTCTCCCGTCTTCACCACGGATACGGCACCGGCCGCTCGCTTCGCCTGCCGCTGGATGCTAGAGAGCGCGCGCCGGGCCACGCTCGGTGCGCTCCGCCGCGGCCGCCGCTGCCGTTTCGCGCAGATCGGGCAGCTTCCGTAGATGCAGGTTCGGCGCCGCGAAGAACAGCGCGAAGACCACTACCATCGCGCCGCTTGCCGCCAGCGCGAATGGCGCCGAGACGGCCGCCGCGATGCTCGTCAGCTGGATCTCGCCCATCGGCCGCACGCTCGTGTGCACGATGCTCCAGATCCCCATCACGCGGCCCCTGAAATCGTTCGGGACCATCATCTGGAGGTTGGCTTGCACCGCGACGTTGAGAGCTGAGGCACCGGTACCCAGAACGAACAGCGTCCCCAGCGACAGGAGATACGCCGTCGACATCGCGAACAGCACCATGGACGCCCCGAGCGTCACCGACCCCCCGACCAGCAGACGGTGCTGGAACCGAGGACTCGCTAACGTCGCGGCGACGACAACCCCCGCCACACTCCCGACGCCGACGGCGGTATGCATCATGCCCAGCCAGAACGGGCCGACGTCCAAGATATCCTTCGCAACCACGGGGAAAAGGACGCCGAGAGAGATCCCGAAAAACATGTTGTAGTAGGCCACGCCGATCAGGTGGGCAAAGATGCGTTCGCGCCAGATGTACCTGGCCCCTTCCGCCATGTCGCTGAGCAGGGTGCCCCCGCGCGACCGCTTGACCGGCGGCAGGTGCACGCGCATCAGCATCATGGCGTAGACGGCAACGCCCCCGATGGTCAGCAGCAGCACGGTGCCGCCCGCGATCCGCGCTGAGTCGGTCACCGCCAAAACGCCGGCCAGGATCAGCCCGCCGAGCCCTGGAGCGAAGATCCGGGTCGCTGGATGGATCGACGAGTTCATCGCGACCGCGTTCGGCATCGCGGCCCGGTCGACGAGGTGCGGGAACATGGACTGGCGCGCGGGATTCTCGAACGAGCTGACCGCGGAATGGAGGAAGGAGACGACGAAGATGTGCCAGACCGCGAGGACCTCGGTGAGCGCCAACGCCGCGAGTAGTCCCAGCAGCACGATGTAGATCCATTGGATCCCGATCAGCAGCTTGCGTTGATCGAACTTGTCCGCAATCACGCCGCCGAGCAGCACGAGGACGGTCGCGGGTACCGCCTGAGCGAGCGCATTCACGCCCAGGTACACCTTCGAGCCGGAGATCTCGTAGATGAGCCAGGGCTCGACCATCCAGAGCATCTGCTGGCCGGAGATCGAGACGACGTAGCCTATCCAGTAGAGGCGGAAGTCCCGGTGCCGAAGGGAGCTGAAGCGTGCGAGCGTGGTGGGCATGTGGATGCAAGTCTAATCGACAGAGCAAGCCGTGCGGTGCCGCGCGCGGCCGAATCGGCCCTGGCGAGCTTGGATTGTTCGTTCGCGTCGTGACCGGACTGTCCGGACTGCGGACGGCCGCGGCCTTGAGGCTCGCGCGACGCTACTCCTCCCGGGCGCGGTTGTACCCGCCGTAGTAGTACTGCGAGTAGTACGCATACGTATCGGCGTCCCGGCGGAGTTTGTTGAGGACGACGTCCACGCGCGCTGCCTTCACCATGTCCAGCCCCTGCCTGGCGCGCTGGACCGCCGTATTGCGCAGCATGCCTGACCAGACAACCAGGATCACCCGGTCCACTGCATTCGCGACCACAAGCGCATCGCTCGAGTAGAGCACCGGCGGGCTGTCCAGGATGATGACGTCGGCCATCTCCTTCATCTCATCCAGCATCCGCCGCATGCGCCCGGAGCTCAGGATGGCAGTGGGCGTCGAGGTCGAGGTCCCCGCGACCAGGACCCTGAGGCTCCCCGAGCGCGCATCTGAAGGCAGGGGGCAGTCCGTCAAGAAATCATCTAGCCGCGCGTCGTCTCGTGAGAGATATTCGTTCAGCCCCTCATCCTGTGGGAGCCCGAGCGCGCGGTGCAGGCTCGGCCGCCTCATGTCCGCATCGAGTGCGATGACTTTCTGACCGGCCATGGCGTGAGCCAGGGCCAGATTGGACACGACCGTCGTCTTGCCTTCTCCGATCTCGGCGCTGGTGACGAGGATCGTCTGCGGTTCCGGCCCGGGCCGGGAGAATTGCAGGTTCGCGCGTAAGAGGTGATAGGGCTCCAAGAGCGATGGGTCCTCGACCCTGCTTTTCACGCCGGCGGGACCCCCCCCCGGCTTGAGCAGGCTGTGGATCGGCAGCGCACCCATGACCGGAACGCCGAGGAGACGTCGCACCTGGTCCGGGTTCCTTACCTTGTTGGTGTCCAGATATTCCAGACCAAACGCCAGCCCGAGCCCGATCATTGCGCCCAGGATCAAACCCAAGGCGGCGATCCTGCGCGGGTTGGGATAGATCGGCGAGCTCGGGGTCGAGGCACGCGCGCGCACCGTCAGCACGTCGGTGATCCGCGCCGTCCCCAGCCGCATCGCCTCAAGCTCCGTCAAGCCGACCGCGTATTGGCTTTCGAAGGAGCGCAGCTGCAGACCGAGCGATTGCGGGTCGCCTTCTCCCGCGGCGAGAGCCCCCCTGGTTTGTTCGATCTGCTGCAGCAGGCTGTTGGTGCGGACCTGGAGGATCGCCGCGGCCGTTGCCGCCCGCCGGTGCCACTCGAGCAGACTCTCCGCTCGCATCACGTCGGCCAGCTCGTTGGCGACGTCCGCGGCCAGCATGGGGTCTGTGTGTTCTACCGTGATACGCAGGAAGGCCGTGCTATTTATCGCAGCCAAGGTGATCTTGCCCAGACCCACTCCCGCGGGGAGGTCGAGGTTATCGGCCACCTGGTTGAGGATGGGGGGCGTCTTCATCAGCTCGATGAAGGTGGGCACCGCCTCCCGGCTCAAGAACAGCCCCGAGAAGGGGTCCATCTGCGCCGGCCGTATCGCCGCCGCGTTGACTTGGAGGATCGCTTCGGTGCGATAGCGCGGCGTCAGCGTGAACGTGAGAACGACAGCGCCGGCGAGGCCAAGGACAAGCGGAAGGACGATGATCCACCGCCGTTTCCACAGCATCTGGGCGTATTCGGCTAACGAGAGCCCCGTGTCTTCGGCGTCCGTCTGATAGTCCTGCATGGCCGCTACGCTCGCCCTGCCAGCCAACGGGCCCCACGCACCGTGAAAGCCCACGCCTGGAGCGGCCGGGCCGGCGTGTTGCTCGACGGCGCCCGCCACTTGGCGGCCGCTTGGATCCGGCTCGGCCAGCGCATGCCGATCCCTTGGAGCACCCCGGCCGGATGGCGCAGGTAGCTTCCGAACCGCCGCGCATACCCCGGGTGGCCCGCTCCCCACGCTCGGAGCACGTCGGAGACCAGCCACTCGGGCAGCTCCACTGCCATCCGTCCCTCGCGTGGTACGTCGAGGCGCGCGCCCAGGAGTTCCTCAGCGACGCGGAGGACGCACATCACCCAGCTCGAGTGGTGCTCCTTCCCGCTCAGGAAGTACTCCCAGTCGAACCCCGCCGGCAGGCGGTCCAGCGCCACCCCGACGTCGCATAGCCACGTCGGCCGCCAGAAGCCGTGGCGCAGCAGGTGCAGACACAGGAGGCGCAGATGGTCCTCGGGCCCCAGCATGCGTATCTCGACGTCTCCCAGGGCGGCGAGCTGAGAACGGCGGTAGAGCTCGTCCAGGGGGCGGTCGGCGAGCTCGCTGAACCGTGGGTGCAGGTCCACCCCGGCGCGCATCACGTTCGGCGTGGCCTTGGCCACCGCAAAGGTCTCGGGGGGGACCAGCAGGTCGAGGTCGCCGTAGGGGCGCAGGCCCGGCTCCGGATAGAGCCGCGCGATGGCCCAGCCCTTCGCCAGCAGCGGCTCGATGCCGGCCGAGCGCAGCAGACCGACCGTGCGCGCGAGCTCGTGCTCGTGGACGGCAGCCTGGATGGTGTGCAGGCGGTAGGAGCGCCGCAGCCGTCTCCCGGCACGGGACGTGGCCAACGGGGAGTGCTGGAAGCGCCACCAGCCCAGCGCCCCCCCACCCGTCTCCAGGAGCAGCGGCGTGATCTCGCCCAGCTCCTCGGCCGACATGGCCATGGGCGGGGGCGGCTGGCGCCACGCTCCGGCAAGAGCCGTCGCCAACAGGCCGCCTTTCTTGCTCGTCGATCTGGTCATGATTCGCAACCGTGCAGACTCCCTAGACACACTCGGGTTCGCTGATGTTTCTGCATTTGCCCAAGCAGCAGATCTTCGTGCAGTTCGGGGGGCCGCATGGGAGAAAGTTGTTTATTCCCGCACAGCCGTTGGCGGCGACACACGTACCGGCCTGAGCGGCGGTCGGCGACACGATCGATATGACCGTGGGTAAGAGGACCGCCAGTCCGACCACCCCCGCCTTCACCAGGAACTTCCTCCGCGAGTAGCGAGCCGCGAGCAACGGCGGCGCGAGGCGCTCGACCAGGAGATGCGCCTTGTCGAGTCCCGCCAGCCCCAGCCGCACCACGTCCTCGTCCCGTGGCAGGCCGAGCTCGCTCTGGAGCACCGCTGCCATCTGGTCCGCATCCGTCTGACCGTCGCAATGACTCCAGATGAGTCCCGCGGCCGCGTTCAAGCAGTACGCCCGGTGCCGCTGGAGGTCGTACACCAAAGTTTCGTCCGCCACCCGCTTGATCACCAGGTGGTCGTTCCGCGCTCGCGGCAACGTCATCGCTGTGCACCAGTTCGTAAAGGCTCATATGCCTGCTCAGCCGCGAGAATCGGCTCAGCTCCCCACCGCCGCGAGTAACGGTCCGGCGGTTTCCACGGCTTCGCCCCGCGAGCCGCGGAGCACGCGCGTGCCCTCGACGATCCGGGCCAGCTTCGTGAGGACCTGCTCCGGCTTCCTGCGGGCAGCCACCGTGTTGGCCAGCAGGGAGAGGACCGCCTGCCCGGGGGACAACGGCCGTGGCCGCCACCGTGCGCCGGGCCGGTACGTAGCCACCGCGATAACGCCGACCGGCAGCGGTTTGAGCCCGCCAGGGGGCTTGGGCATGTCCACCCGCACCTTCTCGGGCGGCATGTCAGCCCCTTTCCTCAGGGAGAGAGGGACTCGGTAGGGGTGCACGAGACCGTGGTCGTCGAACACCGCGTATTCGTCGGAGAAGTACGTCGCCCCGGCCCGTACCAGCGCCTCGACGAGCGTGCTCTTGCCCGAGTAGCTGCGTCCGGGTATCACGATCGCCCGGCCTTCCCAGGCCACCACCCCCGCATGGACGAACAGCTTGCGCCGCGACCATTCCGCGACGTAGAGGCGCACGTCATCTTCGAGGCGGTCCAGCACCTCGTCTGGGTCCATGGACCTGGCGATCCGGGCTGCGCCTGCGTAGAGAAGGCTGTAGCGCCGCACGCCGGAGCGGCCCCCGTCGCCCCCGGCGATCAAGGAGTAGAGGCGGTCGACGACGTTGGACGAGGCCGGCCTCCACCCCGGAGGCAGGCGTTGCGGCAGCTCATCGAGTAGCTGCGGGTCGTTCATCCGGATGCCGATCCTCAGCCCGTGTGCCACGAAGCTCATGCCTGTCGCCCACCCGAGGCGATCGAGCGTCTCCATTCAGGTGGAGCCCCGTTTGAGACGAGGAAGCGCATCGGGGTCTCCCCGATGCATCGGGGAGCTCCGTGGCCCCTTCACGAAAAGGATCTCTTCCATCTGGATCGTCCTCACCCTTCTCCATCACGATACGGGAGCGCCTTGCGAAGCGCCATCGCTCGATAGGATGGCGGCGGAGTGATGATGGCTGTGCGAGGGTAGTCCGATAGAGGTACCCCGGCTGACGCGTGACCCATACCGACGAGCCGAGTAGCGGTGCGGCCGCAGGCAACGGGCGTGACGAAGCGTGTCTCCAGCAGAGCCCTCCCCCGGTCACGGCAACGACCGCCCTATACGCTTGACCTCATAGGCTGCGGGAATGCCCGTTTTCGTGTCAATGGAGTTCGCCACACGTTTTTCAGGCGTTGCGAAGACGCTGCCTGAACGAGCACCGGTCCACCTCGGTGGCAGAGGGAACTACGGATGCGGCAGGTTCGCTCGCGCGGGGGTCGAGCGCGGTGGCTGCGGTGCTTAGCTCCGCGTGGGCCTTGCGGCCGCCGGCGCAGCCCGCCGCTACCGCTGTGCAGACTCGATCCGAAAGACCTGGACGCGGTGGTTGTTCGTGTCGCTCACGTACGCGTTGCCAGACCCATCGAGCGCGATCGCGGTGGGGAACTGGAACCGGCCGGGCCCCGTCCCCTCGCTGCCCCACGCAGCCAGGAACCCCCCACGGCTGTCGAAGACCTGCACCCGGTTGTTGCCGGCGTCGGCCACGTAGACCCTGCCCGCGCCGTCCACCGCGATGCCCGCAGGGGAGGAGAACTGGCCTTCGGCGCTCCCCTCGGACCCCCAGCTCCTGAGGAACTCGCCAGCGGAGCTGAACACCTGTATCCGGTGGTTCCCGCCGTCGGCCACGTAGATATCGCCGTTGCTATCCGATGCGATCGCGGAGGGGCGCACGAGCTCCCCGCGTTCATCGCCCCGTCTGCCCCACTCGGCCAGCGGCTCGCCGCCGGGGCCGAACACCTGTATCCGGTGGTTCCCGCCGTCGGCCACGTAGACATTCCCGATGGCGTCCACCATCACGCCGTTCGGGATCTCGAGCTGCCCGGCCCCAGCGCCTTCGGTACCCCACTCCGCCACGCGCTCCCCGCTCGGCGCGAAGACCTGCACGCGGTGGTTGCCCGTATCGGCCACGTAGACGTCCCCAGAGCTATCCACGGCGACGCCCCGGGGCCACCGGAGGTTCGAGGTCTCCCAAGCAGCCAGCAGCTCGCCCGCCGGAGTACGCACCTGCACCCGGTGATTTCCGGCGTCTGCGACATAGACGTTCCCATCACCGCCAACGGCTACCCCGCGGGGCCAGAGGAAGCCATCTTCGCTCGGTTGCCCGCCCCAGGTTGCCAAGACCGCCCCACTGGGATCGAACGCGATGACCCGATTTTCGAGATCGGTGACATACACCTGACCACGCCCATCGACTGCGACTCCCGCCGGGTCACGCAGCTCCGATCCCCAGCTCGCGATCGGATTCCCTGTTTGATCGTAGATCCGCACCCGGCCGCCGTCTGCATCGGTGACGTAGACCCTCCCTGAGTCATCGACCGCTATCGCTCGGGGGTCGAGCGTCCCCTCCAGCGCCGTCTTCAAGTCCCACGCCCGCAAGAAAAGACCACCGCTGCTGAAGACGTGCACGCGCTCCGCCGTCAGCTCCAGCACGTACAGCTTGCCGTCCATGCCCAGCGCTATGCCGCCGGGGGTACGGACATGGCCGCTTTCGCCCGGAGGACCCAGGATGGAGAGGAATTCACCGCGATCGCTGAACACCGAGACCCGCCTGTTGCGGGCGTCTACGACGTAGACCCTGCCGAAGCGGTCGGCCACGATATCCGATGGTGCCTCGAGCTGGCCCTCACCGTCTCCTCGCTCGCTCCACGTGGCGACCAGATCGCCGCTGGGCTCGAATACCTGGATCCGGTGGTTGCCGGTATCCGCGACGTACACGTTCCCGAGGAGCCCAACCGCGATCCCCATCGGGTGATCGAAATCTCCGTCGCTACGACCGAGGCCCCCCCACTGCCGGAGCACCTCGCCGTCCGGGGAAAAGACCTGCACCCGGTGATTGAGCGTATCGGCGACGTAAACGTTGCCGGCGCCGTCGAGGGCGACGCCGGATGGACCATTCACCTGGCCCGGCGCGGCAGCGCCGCCCCAGGCCTGGAGGAAGCTGACGGTCAGGGTCTCCTTCTCGTCTTGGGCGCAGGCCCCGAGCAGCCAGACTGCCGCGGCACACAGGAGGAACGCTCGGCCGAGACTCACCGGCAGGGACCACGGAGGAGTCAGTACTTCGCGCAACGGTGCTCCTCGCTGGTCCATGCCGCACATCATTAGGGAGACACGGTACCATTGCAATCAGAACATAAGTTCTTTTACGCTGCGCCTTCACCCGATGCCGCGGGGTGCTCCAGTGTTCGCTTGTGTGCTCATCGACCACCTGCCGGTCAAGGCAGAGGTCCACCGGGCGCCGTCCGCTCCCACGGATGACGTTCGAGTGCGCGGGGCACGATTCATGAGCGTAAGATTGGCCGCATGGCGACGATTGAAGAGATCGAGCTGACGGTCCTCGACAAGGCGATCTTCTGAGCCGGCTGAGAGCACCGCATCGTGCGCGAGCTCGGCGGTCTGCCGGGCGTGGAGAAGGTGACAGCCGACCACAAGACGCAGGTCGTGCGCCTCACGCTGGACGTCGAAAAGATGTCCCCTGACGAGGCAAGGAAGCAGCTGGAGCGCGCGGGTTTCCCTGCGCGCTGAACCGTCGAGGCTCTCATGGAGCACGCATCCCACGCCGCGCACCAGCCCGAGGCCGGCCAAGCCGGTCCCCAGCACTCCGCGGGCCACGGCTCCCATCACGCCCACATGGTGGCCGACTTCAGGCGGCGCTTCTGGGTGTCGCTTGTCCTGAGCGTCCCGATCCTCGCGCTGGCGCCGCTGATCCAGGAAACGTTGGGCGTCGCCGATGCCTGGGCGTTCGGGGGCGACCGCTTCATCCAGTGGGGCTTTTCGACGGGCGTGTACTTCTACGGTGGCTGGCCCTTCCTGACGGGCATCGTTACCGAGCTGCGGGGCCGGGCCCCAGGCATGATGACGCTCATCGCCGTCGCCATCACGACGGCCTACGTCTACAGCAGCACCATCACCTTCGGCGTCTCCGGCGACGGCTTCTTCTGGGAGCTGGCCACGCTGATCGACGTCATGCTGCTCGGGCACTGGCTGGAGATGCGCTCGATCCTCGGTGCCTCGCGGGCGCTGGAGCTCCTTGCCAGCCTCATGCCCGCGGACGCGCACCGGCTGAGCGCGGACGGCACGACCTCAGACGTACCCGTCGCGGAGCTGCGGCCCGGCGACCGCGTGCTCGTGCGGCCCGGGGAGCGCGTGCCCACGGACGGCGTCGTGGCCGACGGCCGCTCGTCGGTCAACGAGGCCATGCTCACCGGCGAGAGCGCCCCCGTCGAGAAGAGGGAGGGCCTCCAGGTGATCGGAGGGTCCGTCAACGGCGAAGGGGCCCTCACGGTCGAGGTCCAGCGCACCGGCGAGGAAACGTACCTCGCTCAGGTCATCGAGCTGGTGCGCCAGGCACAGGAGACGCGCTCACGCACGCAGCGGCTGGCGGACCGCGCGGCGTTCTGGCTCACGATCGTCGGCATCACCGCCGGCGCCGCGACGCTGATCGGCTGGTTCGGCGCGTCCGCCACGGCCAATTTCGCGCTCCAGCGGGCGGTCACGGTGGTCATCATCACGTGCCCCCACGCGCTCGGCCTCGCCATCCCGCTCGCGGTCTCCGTCTCCACCTCGATCGCCGCGCGTCACGGTCTGCTCATCAGGGACCGCGCGGGCTTCGAGCGGGCCCGGTCGATCGACGCGATCGTCTTCGACAAGACCGGCACGCTCACCGAGGGGCGCTTCGGCGTCACCGCGGTCGTCCCGCTCGACGGCCGGAGCGAGGACGACGTCCTGCGCTTGGCCGCCGGTATCGAGCGCTCCTCCGAGCACCCGATCGCCCGCGGCATCGTCGAAGCAGCTGAGGCTCGCGGGCTCGGCGGCGCGCGTGTCAGCGGCTTCGCCGCGATCCCAGGCCGGGGCGCGAGCGGCGTCGTCGACGGGCGGGACGCGAAGGTCGTCAGCCCCGGTTATCTGCGGGAGCAGGGGATCGCCGCCGACGCCGGCAAAGTCGGCGCTCTCGGCGGCACGGGCGACACCGTCGTCTATCTCCTGATCGAAGGCGCGCTTGCCGGGGCGATCGCTCTCGGCGACATCGTCCGCGAGGAGTCGCGCACGGCGGTGAACGACCTGAAGGCCATGGGCATCCGCGTCATCATGCTCACCGGCGATGCCGAAGCCGTCGCACGCTCGGTGGCCGATGAGCTCGGGCTCGACGACTTCTTCGCCGAGGTCCTTCCGGGCGAGAAGGCCGCGAAGATCCGTCAGCTTAAACAGCGAGGTCTGACGGTAGCGATGGTCGGAGACGGCGTGAACGACGCACCCGCGCTGACCGAGGCGGACGTCGGCATCGCGATCGGAGCGGGGACGGACGTGGCCATCGAGTCGGCCGACGTCGTGCTCGCCCGCTCGGACCCGCGCGACGTCGTCACCATCGTCCGGCTCGCCCAAGCGACGTATCGCAAGATGGTCCAGAACCTCTGGTGGGCGACGGCCTACAACCTGATCGCCATCCCCCTGGCTGCGGGAGCGCTCTACAGCTGGGGCTACGTCATGCCCCCCGCGGTGGGCGCCGCGCTGATGTCGGCGTCGACGGTGATCGTCGCGATCAACGCCCAGCTCCTCCGCCGGTTCGAGCGCACATTAGCCTGAGGTCAGTGGTGCTCGTGGGGGCCGCCGAGGTGCAGCAGCTCGTGGTAGAGGTCGTGGGCCTCCTTGGCCGTGTCCGTGACCGGGTCGAAGTGCGTGTGGAAGTCGGCGAACTCGAATGAGGGCTGCACGAATGCCTTGAACGCCGCCGTCGCCTTCTCCAGCTCCTCGACCTTGGCGATGAGCTCCTGCATCTTCCCGTCGAATAGAACGTTGGTCGTCATGCCGATCCCTCCTCGATCTCGTAACGTGCGGTCCGCTCCGCGCTCTCGCGCCGGATCTTGAACTTGAGCCCCTCGTACTCGCCCTCGTTCTCCTCACGGAGCAGCTCGATGCCCTCGCAGATGGAGCCTGCGCCCGCGAGAAGCTCGTGCGACGTGCCGGACGCGTCGCGGACCGCGAGTGCGGCCGCGTACCCGCGGACGGTCACCACCACGTAGGGGTTCGCCTCGAGCGTCAGGTCTATCCATTCGGTACCGACCCGGAGCCTCGGGACGTCTTGGTTCAGCTCGCTCATGCACACACCTCTCG
>JADFRC010000172.1 GCA_022561455.1 Chloroflexota bacterium
TCCCCAGCGGTACGACCTGGTACGTCGAGTCCGTTGCCAACGAGCTGCTGACGGCAGTCGGTGTGCGCGGCGTGCTGTTCGAGGGCGACACTCCCTATCAGCACGTCCAGGTGCTCGAGACCACGCCTTTCGGCCGCGCGCTCGTGCTCGACGGCAAGACGCAGTCCACCGAGGCCGACGAGTGGGTGTACCACGAGGGCCTCGTGCAGCCCGTCATGCTCGCGCACGCGGGCCCGCGCCGCGTGTTCATCGCCGGCGGCGGGGAGGGCGCGACCGCACGCGAGGTGCTCCGGCACCGCTCGGTGACCGACGTGGTCATGGTCGACCTCGACCGCCAGGTCGTCGACCTCTGCCGCGAGTACCTGCCCCGCCACCACCGTGGGGCCTTCGACGACCCACGCTTGAGCGTGCTGCACGAAGACGCGCTCGCGTACCTGCGCGATGCGCCCGAGCCGTTCGACGTCATCATCATCGACGTGCCCGACCCGCTGGAGGCCGGGCCCGCCTACCTGCTCTACACGCAGGAGTTCTACCGGCTCTTGCGCTCGCGTCTGCGGCCCGGAGGCCTGGTGGTGGTGCAGGCGGGGCCCGCGGGGCCGACGAACGTGAGCGAGGTGTTCACCGCGATCGCCAAGACGATGGCCACGGTGTTCGAGCAGACGCATGCCTCCCGCGTGTTCGTGCCAAGCTTCGCGACGATGTGGGGCTTCGTGGCCGGGGGTATCGACGGCTCGCCCGACGTGACCGGAGCGGCTGAGGACACGATCGACCGCCGCATCGCCACGCGCCTCAAGACGACGCTTGCTTACTACGACGGCGTGGCGCACCGGGGTATGTTCGCGCTCCCCAAGTACATCCGCGAGGCCCTCGCCGCCGAGACGCGCGTGATCACCGACGCCGACCCTCTCTACGCCGTCTAGGCGCCCTTGCAGTGCATGGGCACGCCGTTGCTCGTGCCCAGACGCGACGCTATAGTGGCGGTGTAGCCGTCGCTGCGGCCGTTATGCGGCCGGCCGGGGAGGTCCCATGAACTGGGTCGACATCATGGTGTTGGTGCTGGTGCTCGGGGCGGGGTTCATGGGCTGGCGCAACGGCGTGATCCGCTGGGCCTTCACGCTCGTCGGCGGCATCATCGGCGTCATCCTCGCCGGCCAGCTCTACAAGACCCTGGCCCCGGCGGTGCCCTTCGGCGACAGCGACGCGGTCAAGCAGCTGGTCGCGTTCGGCGCGATCTTCGTGGCGGTGATGATCGCGGCATGGATCGCCGCGCGCATCGTGAAGGCGACGCTCAAGGTGCTGCTGCTCGGCTGGGTGGACAGCCTCGCGGGGATCGCCGTCGGCGTGCTGGCCGGCGCGGTGGCTGCCACGGCGGTCATCTCCGTGATGGGCAGCCTGCCGGTGGGAGGCGTGCAGGACGCCGTCAACGGATCGACGCTGGCCGAGCCGTTGAGCGAGAACCTGGGTTTCGTCCGCGGCTTCCTGCCGGAAGAGTTCGACCAGCTCCAGCAGCTGTGGGACCTGAAGGACCGGCTCCAGGGCGGGCTCGGTGGGCTGGTGGACCAGGCGGGTGGCCTCCTGGCCGGCGGCTCCGCCTTCGGCATCGGGTTCGCCGGCCTGAATGACTTCGCCGGCGCCACGATCTACGCGGTCTTCGTCCCCCGCCCGGACGGCGACACGCTCGGCCCGATCGAGGCCACCGTCCAGGACGACGGGACGGCGGTGCTGCTCGCCGCGATCGACGGCGACGTGACGTACGACATCTACTACTACGTCGACGGCAACGGCAACGGCACGTGCGACGAGGCGGACGCCGACGTCAAACGGCACGAGGTCGCCGAGACGGGCGTCGAGGCGATCGGCGTGAGCTACATCGGTCTGAACATCGACACGACAGGCATCTGCGGCCACCTGCGCTAGTCCCCAAGTTGCGCGCCGCCGAGCCCGCGCCCTATGATGCGGAGCGTTGGCTTCACTCTGGCCATGGCGCGTGGTGGGTGAGCAGGTGCTGAACGATCCGGTCCTCGTCCTCAATCAGAGCTATGAACCGCTGAACGTGTGCGGGGTGCGCCGTGCCCTCGTCCTGCTGTGCCGCGAGCGCGCACAGACGTTGGAGACAGGCGACGGCGAGCTGCACGCGGCGACCGCGGTCTTCGACGTACCGTCCGTCATCCGTCTGCTGCACATGGTCAAGCGCCCGGTGTTCACGAGGCGGCTATCGCGCCGCGAGGTCTTCTACCGGGACCGGTTCACCTGCCAGTACTGCGGGAGGGAGACGCGGGACCTGACGCTGGACCACGTGGTCCCGCGCGTGCACGGCGGCGTCCACTCCTGGGACAACGTCGTCGCGGCCTGTGTCCCGTGCAACCACCGCAAGGCGGGCCGGACGCCGCGCCAGGCGGGCATGCGGCTCAAGCGCGAGCCCGCGCCCCCGCGCCTCAACCCCTTCGCCCACCTGATGCACCGTCAGCTGCCGGACGAGTGGAGCGTGTACCTCCCCTGGAAGCAGCCCTCCACCCCCGTCCTCGTCCCCGCCTGAAGGGCATCGCCCTTCACCCACTCGGCAGGGCAGAACGCCTGTCTCGGCATGGGCGGATGGTCGCTGGCCGGTCCGCTAAGGCTGAGCGGCAGAGAGTGGGTCAAGCCCTGCGCCTTGTTCGAGCATGAGCGCTTCGAGCGCGAGGCGCGGGTTCGCGTTGCGCTCGAGCGCCCCGACCGTCTTGGTGAGCGCGCGCAGCCACCGCGTGACCTGGGCGCTCGTGAGGGCCGAGGCCTGACGCTCGAGCGTGCCGCGCCAGGAGAGGTTGACGATCCGGGCGCCCTGGCCGTGCTGGATGAGCAGCACGTCGCGCAGCCAACGCATCAACAAGAAGAGCTCCTCGCGGCCGGCGGCGCGGTCGAGCTGGTAGCGGCGGGCGAGGGCGTCGGCGTAGGCGAACCGCGCCTCGAGCCCGCCCTCGATGACGTCGGCGATGCGCTCGATGCGCTGGTGCACCTCCGCGAGCACGCTCTCGTCCGCCGATGCCTCGATGGCCCAGCCCACGCAGCCACGCGAGAGCCGTGCCAGCATCTCGGCCTGCTCCTCGCCGGCGCCGTGCTCGTCGCGCAGCAGCTCCGCGACGCGGGCGACCGGCAGCGGCCGCAGCTCGATGAGCTGGCACCGCGAGCGGATCGTCGGCAGCACGCCGT
>JADFRC010000173.1 GCA_022561455.1 Chloroflexota bacterium
CCTCGCCTGGGCGCAGCATCTGCACCCAGCAGCCGATGGTCGGCATCGTCGGGCCGCCCGTCACGGGGTTGGTGTACTCCAGGATCACGCCGTCGTACTCGCTCGACTCGCCGGCCTCCGCCATCTCCTGGAGCGTGGCCTTCGCTTCCGCCCACTTGTAGGTGTACGGCAGCAGCGCCAGGTCTTCGATGTCCGAGGTGTCCGGGCGCATGGCGCCGAAGCGCTTGCGGCTGTAGCCGTCCGGCTTCGTGATGGGCTGCGCGGCGCCCTCCGGGAACTGCTCGCCGAACATGCCGTCGAGGTGCCCGGTCAGGTGGACGTCCAGCACGTCGAGCCAGATCACCTTGTCTTCGGTGTTGTTGGCGTGGTCGTGCCAAGTCCAGTTCGGCGTGAGCACCAGGTCGCCGGGCTCCATGATCATCTGCTCGCCCTCGACCGTGGTGTACGCGCCGGTGGACTCGACGACGAAACGGAGCGCCGCGGCGGTGTGCCGGTGGGCCTCCGCCACCTCGCCCGGCTTCACGAGCTGGACCGACATCTGGAGCGTCTTCGTGGTCGCCTTGACGTCCACCAGGTTGGGGTTGATGAGCTGGACCGTACGCCGGGCGTTCCGCTCGCCCGCGTGCCCGATCGGCATGACCTCGCCGGACTCGATGAGGCAGTCGTAGATGATGGGCCACTTCCAGAGCCACGGCACGAGGTCGGGGCGGCGTTTCCGCTCCTGCCAGTGCCCCGCCAGCGAGCTCGCCTTCATGCGCACGTGCAGCGCATCGAGCCTGGCCGCCATGTCTGTGTCCGTCGCGCTCATCGCCCACCTCCGCTTCCGCTTCCTGGCACGGACCGGCGGCTCACCGGGCCGCACAAGCAGAGAGCGATGCGCGCCACCCGGTGCCACGCATCGCTCCCCGCGACTTCACCTTTTGCCTGCCGCGCTATCCGCGGCGCGCAGCCTCGCCGCTATGCCGGTACCGCGGCGATCTCTTCGAGGAGCTGCTTGATGCTGCGGTCCATGAGATCGCGGTCCTCGGCGGTCATGTCCCTCGTCGGCCAGCGCGGGTACTCCTTGATCGGCAGTCCGCGCAGCTGGAGGCCAACGCGCGTGGTGGTGCGGCCGTACTCCCGGAGCTTCGACGTCCGCTTGGAGTGCTCCGACATCCGCGCGTTGAGGGCCTTGGCACGAGCGTCGTCGCCCGCCTTGATCGCTGCCACGAGCGCGACTCCCACCTCGGGGACCGTGACGGGCACGCCCGCTGCGATGCTGCCGCAGACGCCCTTCGCCATGCCCTCGATGAGCTGGTTCACGGGGATGAAGATGTTGAAGTCCTTGCCGAGCGTGTCCAGGTATTCGACGGCCTGGTCGATCGTGCCTGCGGCGAGCTTGGCGCCGAAGACGCCGGGGATCGCCTCCCGGAGCTTCACCATCATCGACGGTGGCGTCGGGTAGCCGGAGTACTCGGGGTTGTTGTAGAGGAACATCGGCAGCTTGCCGGCCTCGTTGACCATCTTGTGCTGCTCGATGAGCTCCCACTCGGCGCGGTCGCTGTAGTAGTAGGGACCGACCATGCCGATGGCGTCGGCGCCGGCCTGCCGCGCATGCGTTGCGAGCTCCATGGAGGTGTACGGGTCCACCGCGCCGACCTGGATGACGACCGGGATGCGCCCGTTCACCTGACCGAGGACCGCCTCGGCAACAGCCTTGCGCTGGTCGATGCGGCATGCGGGGCCTTGGCCCTGGGAGCCGAGCACGAAGAAGCCGTCCACGCCCTTCTCGATGTACCAGTCCGTCAGCTGCTTCTGTGTGGCTACGTCCACCTCGCCCTTGCCGTCGAAGACGGCCGGGATCGGCGCGACCAGTCCCCTGAATCGCTCCGCTACGCTGCCGGGGCCGCTTCCTGTTGCCATCTGCGTCCCTCCTGTTCTTCTTCCAGCATCCGGATCCCGCTAGTCGTCCTCCGTACGAACGACGGCGCGATTATAGCCCTGATCGCGCGCGAATGCCCGCGTCGGTCGTATGAGCCGTGCGGAAATCGCGGCCAGGCGTTCGCGCCGCGTATCGCCACGAGGACATCGAGGTCGTCGTTCGGCTCGTCGATGAGGAACACGCAGCCATCACGCCAGACTATCGGGCGGCGCACGCGAGCGACGGGGATGCTAGAGTGGCCGGCATGGGAGCCGGCGATCGACGCCGGCGCGGCCCGACCCGCATACGGAGGAGGCAGCCGATGGAGATGCAGGTCGTCAACGAGCACGAGGTGGAAGAGGTCAAGACCGGGCGCGGCTATACGAAGTTCCTCGTGCAGCACAAGAAGGGCGAGGGGCCCAACATCATGGTCCGGATGTGGGGGCCGGAGACGGATATCCCGATCCATAGCCACGACTTCGACGAGATGTTCTTCGTCCTCCGCGGCGAGGTCGAGATGGGCGGCAAGGCGTACCCCGAGGGGTCGTGCATCTACATCCCGAAGGGCGTCCGCTACGGCCCGACCCGGGCGCCGAAGGGCGCCCACCTCCTCCGGTACGTGGAAGGCGGCCACGACTAGCGGACGATGCACCGCAGCGGCGGTGCTACGCTTTCACGGGTCCCGGGCGGAGCCCTGGCGGCAAAAGTTACGTTAGAGGAGGACGAGCGATGCTGAGCGTCGAGATGAACGACCGGCTGACCCAGGTAGGCCCCGGCTCGCCGATGGGCGACCTGCTGCGCCGGTACTGGTTCCCGATCGCGGCCACCAAGGAGCTCGAGGAGAGCCCGACTAAGTCGATCCGCCTGCTCGGCGAGGACCTCACGCTGTACAAGGACCGGAGCGGCAACTTCGGGCTTCTGGAGTCCGCGTGCGCGCACCGGCGCGTGAACCTGCTCTACGGCATCCCCGAGGAGCACGGCCTGCGCTGCCCCTACCACGGCTGGCTCTACGATGCGAGTGGCCAGTGCCTCGAGATGCCCGCCGAGGCGCCCGATTCCACCTTCCCGGAGCGGGTGAAGCTCCTGTCCTACCCGGTGGAGCAGCTCGCCGGCCTCATCTTCGCCTACATGGGCCCCGCGCCCGCGCCGCTCGTCCCGCACTGGGACAACTTCGTCCGCGAGGGCGTCGTGCGCGACATCGGCCTCTCCGTCGTGCCGTGCAACTGGC
>JADFRC010000174.1 GCA_022561455.1 Chloroflexota bacterium
GAAGCGCGACGCCCGATGGCTGCGACCACAGACTCAGGGTCTCGTGGTCGTACCAGGTCATCGCGTTCTCGTAGAGCGCGCGGTAGTTCCCGAACGAATACGTCCGGCCGTCGATGCGCCGGTCGTGTACCAGCGCCGTGCCGCAGACAGGGCACCAGGTGACGAGGACCGGCACCCCGCCCACGTCGTCGTTCACGATCTCGTGGCGCTGGAGGACCGTGATGGGGTACGCCTTGGCCTCCTCACCGAGCGCGACGCCGACGACCAGCGTCTCGTCGTGCAGCCGCGAGCCGGCGGCGGGAGCGGACGCGGGCCGCCGGAGAGGCGAGAGGCCGTCGAGCACGAGCGCCCCGGACAGCCTGCGCTCGTCGAAGCGAGCGTCCACGCGGTCAACGGACGACGCGCCGCCGCCGCCGGCCGCCACGGGCAAGGGCAACCCCGGTCGCGCGCCGGACGCCGGCCACACGAGCGCGGCGGCTCCGGCCACCGCCACGGCCACAAGCAGGCCCGCGAGCATCAGGCGGCGCGCGCTGGCCCAGGAGCTGGCAGATCGCATCGGCATCTCCATACGCGGACGTTCCATTAGATGCTGCCGCCGCCGTCACGAATCACCCCATCGCATGATGTTCTTTGCGCACCCGCGGATGCAAACTGGGCCGGACCGTCGCTGGGGGTGCGATGCAGAACCAACCGCCCACCGTGCTTCGCGGCCGGGTCTTGCTGCTGCTGGCCGTGTTCGTGACCGTCGCCCTCGTGGGCATGGCCACGAACGCGCTCCGCCGGGGCGAGGACAGCCTCGGCGCCAGTGAGCTCCGCCTGATCCAGGCCGCCGTGCTCACGCTGATGACCCACAACGGGATCACCACGATCCCCAACCCGGTACGCGAGCCCACCAGCGACCTGCGGCGGTTCCCCGACGTGAGCACGCCGCCCAGCCGCAAGGGGATGCTCGAAGGCGACCTGCCCGGCTACGTGCTGTACGAGCACGATCGGACCGCGGACGGTCTGCCTGAAGCGACGGTGAGCTACGTCCGGTTCGCGACCGGCCGGTGGGCCTACACCGCCGACCGCGACGGCACGGTCACCCAGTGGGAAAGAGCAACGACTGACTGAGTGGAGGGAGCAGAGCAGTGATGCGAAGCACGGAGCGCGGAGCCCGTGGCGTGAGCCACGGCTACCGCACAACGGCCCCATCGCGGGTGGTGAACGCGCTTGACGCTGCCCACCCTCTCCGATACGCTGTTCTGGTGGGTATCTGTGCCCGCAACGGGGCCACGGCCAGCTTCCGGCCGTGGCGTTCCGGTGGCTCGGGGCTGCGCCGCGACCGTGGCATCGCGGTCGAGCGCACCCGCTGACGCTGCCACGTCGCGAGGAGAGATCGGTGGCCCAAGAAAAGCGGCCCTGGTGGTCCATCAGCCTATGGGGTGGCAAGAAGGCGCCTCCTGCTTCTGAGCCCGAGGCTTCTGAGCCCGAGGTGGCCGAGCAAGCGCCCGAGGCGGGAGCGCCGCCCGCGGCCGAGCCGGCGTCCGCGCCGGGACAGGCGCCGCCGGCCCCACAGCCCCAGGCACGCGCCCAGGACGTTTCCCACGCCTTCGACGACCTCATGGGCCGCTACGAAGCCCTGCTGGGCCAAACCCAGGGGCAGGGGACCGGCAGCGCATCCATGGCCGTCGTCCACCGCCTGCTCGCCGAGGCCGAGCGCGAAGCCGCCAACCTCAAGTCCCGCGCCCGCCGGCAGGCGGAGGTCGAAGCTGCGCCGCTGCTCGCCGAAGCGAAACGTCAGGCCCAGGAGACCATCGCCCAGGCGAACCGCGAGGCGCAGCGCATCACCGAGCAGCAGGTCGGGACCATCCTCGACGACGCCCAACGACGGGCCGAGCTGATCGAGGAGCGCGCCAAGCAGGCGGCCCAGCTCTTCCTCATGCGCTGCCGCGAAGACGTCCAGAACTTCGTCGCCATGGAGGCCAAGGAGGCCTTCTACAAGCTCCTCGCCCCCGTCAACGAGGTGCTCGCTACCGCGCAGGAGGTCGAGAGCACCTGGAAGATGCACGCCATCGACCTGTGGCAGAGCACCGCCGGCCAGCTCGAGGACTACCAGAACACCCTCTTCGGCACCCTCGGCACGGGGACCGGCGTCGGAGCCGGTGAGCCGCTCGCCGGTGAAGCGCTTGGCGTGCCCCCCGCGGGCGAGCCCGGCACTGTCGACGTGGTAGCCCCAGAGGGCGTGCCGGACGGAACCGAAGTGATCGCCGAGCACGTCGTTATCGCTGAGGACGAGGAGCAAAAGGCCGCAGAGCCGGCCGTCGAAGCCGAAGCGCCACCGCAGGCTCCCGAGGAAACCGCTGCCGTGGACGGAGCGGCGCCCGCCGTCGCTGAGGCCACGGCCGCCGGGGCCGAGGTCGTCGAAGCCGCGGCGGAACCCGAGGCCGAGGAGCCCGAGTCCAAGCAGCCCAAGGCCAAGGGCAGCAGGCCGGCCCGGTCCAAGGAGCCCAAGGTCAAGGGCTTCACGCCGGTATCGGCGCCCGAGATGTACGACGGGATGCTGGACCTGCTCATCGAGCCGTATACGAACGTGGCCAAGATCTCGAAGTTCTACAGCGGGCTCGGCAGCGTCGCGGGTATCCGCCTGCTGCGGACCTCCGGCAGCTGGGACAAGGGCACCGTGATCACGATCGAGCTCAACGAGCCGATGTCGCCCGAGGCGCTGATCCAGCGCCTGCCTCCGGACGTCCAAGCGACGCCGGCGAGGATGGAAGAGGACGGCTGGTGGCGATCGGCGATGGGGCGCAGGGCGAAGGGGCCGGGCGCTCACGACGCCGTCGCCATCGCATTCGGCCCCGCGCCCGAGGCCGATGCGCACGACCACGACGACGCCGATGAGGGCGCGCCGGCGGACGAGAAGGCGGAGGCGTAGGCGCGATGGTCGCGACAGGCGAAAGCAAGGCACAGCTGCTGCTCGACATGCTGGTCGAGGGCGAGATGCTCACGGCCGAGCAGCGCGAGCGCATCATCGCGCTCGAGGGGCAGGACAGCCGCTCGACGCTTCAGATCATCGACGACGAGCGGATGGTCGATCCCGAGCAGCTGGTCGTTGCCGCGGGCCTGTTCCTGGGTGT
>JADFRC010000175.1 GCA_022561455.1 Chloroflexota bacterium
GAAATGGTGGCGTATGTCCCTTTGGGTGGCGTACTACTTGCTGGACCGGAAGATGCACTTCACCGGACTGCGCGGCAGTCTCTGGCGCACCCTCGGCGTGGACAGGAGCGCCAAGAACCCGAACATCTGCAATATCTGAGGGGTCCACTGGGAGACCGGTGGTCTCTCGGACATCACGGTCCTGTTCGCCGACCTCCGCGGCTACACGCAGCTCGTCCACGACCGTGGCCCCGAGGCCATGCGGCCCATCGTCGACGACTTCTTCCGGGCTTGCCGGGAGATCGTTGTGCGCCACGACGGGATCGTCGACCACTTCTTGGGCGACGCCGTTCTGGCGCTCTTCAATGCGCCGGTCCGGCACGAGGACCACGCGCGGCGTGCCGTCGAGGCCGCCAGGGAGATCCAAGCGGCCATGCCGGAGATCAACGCGGCGGCGGGGGAGGAGGGGCTCCTCCAGGTCGGGATCGGCGTCAGCACCGGCCTCGCTTACACCGGCGTCGTCGGCTCCGACAACTGCAGCGACTACACCGCGCTCGGCGACACCGTCAACATAGCGTCGCGTCTTCAGGGCGAGGCCGCGGGCGGGGAGGTGCTGGTGACGGAGGAGGTCTTCGCGGAGCTCAGCGGTGGTACGGAAGCAGAGCACCGTACGCTGCGGCTCAAGGGCATCTCCGAGCCGGTCGAGGCCTACTTGTTGAACGTGGGCGCATGAGCGAGCAGTACGAGACACTCAAGAGCGTGCCGCTCTTCAGCGAGCTGCCGGAGGCCGACCTCCGGCGGCTGTGCGAGGAGGCGGAGGACGTGCGGGTCGCGGCGGGCGAGCAGCTCTTCGCCGAGGGCAGCCCCGGCGACCGGGCGTACGTCATCACGGAGGGCACGCTGGAGGTCGTCAAGGCCTCCGGCCCGCGCGAGGTGCTGCTCAACGTCCTGGGCGTGGGCGACGTCGTCGGCGAGATGGCGCTGCTCGAGGGCAACCCGCGCATGGCGTCCGTCAACGCGCGCACCGACGCCACGCTCGTCGCCATCACGAAGGAGCAGCTCGACGGACTGCTGAGCACGAGCCTCCCCGCGACGCGCGCGCTCTTCTACACCGTCCTCGGCCGCTGGCGCTCCACGGAGGGCATGCTCCGCCAAGGCGAGAAGATGGCCCAGCTCGGCACGCTCACCGCAGGCGTCGCCCACGAGCTCAACAACCCTGCGGCCGCCGTGAAGCGCGGCGCCGACCAGGTCGGCGAGGCGATCGAGCGCTGCGCGGCGGCGGAGCGCCAGCTCGCGGGCGCCGGACTCCCCGCGAGCGTCGCCGAGCGCATCGAAGGCGAGACCGCGCGCGCCAGGGAGGCCGCGGGCCGGCCCCCGGACATCGACGCGCTCACGCGGAGCGACCGCGAGTCCGAGGTCGAGACGTGGCTCGAGGGGCTGGGCGCCTCCGACGGCTGGGAGCTGGCGCCGGCGCTCGTCGACCTGGGCCACGACCCCGCCTCGCTCGCCGAGCTGACGCGCGACGCCGATCCCGCCGGGGCGGCGGCGGCGGCGCGGCGAGTCGCGACGACGTACGCGATGCACACGCTGATCGCCGAGATCGGCCAGGGCGCGGGGCGCATCTCGGACATCGTGAAGGCGCTCAAATCGTATGCGTACCTCGACCAGGGGCCGGTCCAGGACGTGGACCTCCACGAGGGGATCGACAACACGCTGCTGATCCTGCGCGCCAAGCTCAAGGGCATCGAGGTGCGGCGCGAGTACTTCTCGGACCTGCCCAAGATCGAGGCCTACGGCAGCGAGCTCAACCAGGTCTGGACGAACCTCATCGACAACGCAGCCGACGCGCTGGACGGGCGCGGCACGATCACGCTGCGGACGCGGACCGAGGGGGAGTGGGCGGTCGTCGACGTGGAGGACGACGGCCCCGGCATCCCGCCCGAGATCCAGTCACGGGTGTTCGACGCCTTCTTCACGACGAAGCCGCCCGGCAAGGGCACCGGGATGGGCCTCGACATCACCTACAACATCGTCGTGTACAAGCACCGGGGCGACATCAAGCTCACCTCCGAGCCGGGCATGACGCGCTTCACCGTGTGGCTCCCGCTGAACGGCTAGGTCCGGGGCCGGTGCGGCGCGCTTCCCTAGAGCGTCGTCCCGGCCTGTGCCATGTTCGGCGCGCTCTCGGGTATCTCGGACACAGGCAGTCCCGCCTTCTTCGCGCGCTCCCGGTTGAGGGGGCTGTACTTCCCCGCGTTGCCGGTGGAGATGGCACCCGCGCGTAGCTGCCGGCCCCGTTGCCGGGTGTCCACGCCGGTCTCCATCGCCTCGTACGGCGTCACGATGTTCACGTTCTTCGCGGGGTCGCGGATGACGTTCATCGGGTCGCCGCCGTCCTCGACGATGCGCATCTGCTCGTGGAGCAGCCTGCGGTACATGATCAGTCCCTTGTCGGACTCCCCCAGCGTCTCGCGCCAGCGCTGGGAGACCGGCCCCTGCGACATCCACGCCATGTTGTCCTGGCCGGCGTTGTGGTCCAGCAGCGGCCAGGACGGGCGGCCGCGCTCGTCCGTGCCGGGCAGCGGCACGATGTAGTAGGGGATGTCCTCGTCTGCCTGGACCGGCGCGGGCTCGCCCTCCGGCACGGCATGCGTGTTGTAGTAGACGTAGAGCGTGTGGGTGTCGTCGAGCGGCACGCGGATCTGGAGCGTGTTGCCGGTCCCGCTGCGCAGTATGTTCGGGAACAGGATGGGGTGCCCGATGCGCCAGTTGGCGTTCTCCTCGTCGTCCCCCTCGAGCACGCGGCGCTTGACGATGCCGTGCTCGAAGACATCGAAGCCGGTCTTCACGTGCTTGGACACATTGGCGCGCTCGCGCCAGAAGTTGTCGGCATCGTCGATCGAGCCCATGCGCTGGAGGACGAAGTTCGTGTAGTACTGGTGAAGCCACTCCACGTGGACCGGGTCCAGCGAGTTCTCCATGATCTGGAGCCAGTTGCACGGCACGACGGAGAGGCCGATGTCGCGCACGACGCCCTCGCGGACGAAGTTGTCCCAGTGCGGGACGAGCGGCGCGGGCGCGGGGCCCATGTAGGCGAAGATGAGGCCGGCGAGCTG
>JADFRC010000176.1 GCA_022561455.1 Chloroflexota bacterium
GTAGCCGACGCGCAGCTCGGATGTCAGCCGCAACACGACGCCGTGGATGGAGCGCGAGCCGAACGGCACGCGGACGAGGTGGCCGGGGCGCAGGCCGAGGTGCGGCGGAGCGGCGTAGGTGAAGACGTCGCCGGGGACCGTCGTGCGCGAGTCGACCACGATCTCGGCGTAAGGCGGCGGGCCGTGGGAGGGGTCGTTGTCGATCGCCATCAGCGCTCGAGCGCGAGTATAGCGCGGGGGGTGCGCACGGCGGAGGTGGCGATTGTCAGGGGGGGATGTCTGGCGTAGGGGCGCGACTTCATCGCGCCCTGGGCGCAATGAATTGCGCCCCTACCGCTTGCCGGTCTGGGTGCGCTCCTTGATGCGCGCCGCGCGGCCCGAGAGGCCGCGGAGGTAGTAGAGCTTGGCCCGCCGGACGATGCCCCGGCGCACGACCTCGACGCTCTCGACGTTGGGTGAGTACACCAAGAAGCTTCGCTCGACGCCGATCCCGGAGGCCACGCGCCGGACGGTGAAGGAAGCCGAGGGGCCGCCGGCCCGCCGCCGGATGACGACGCCCTGGAAGCTCTGGAGCCGCCGCCGGTCGCCCTCGCGGATCCAGACGCTCACCTTCACGGTGTCGCCCGGCCGGAACTCGGCGATCTTCTCGTTCGTTTCGAGGGGAACTACTTCTCGCGCTTCCATGGTGACCTGCTCGGTGGGAAGTGGGGCAACCGTCTGATTATACGGGCGCGGGCCGGCGCTGGGCAATCGCTACGTCGCCGTGATCTCGTGGACACGCTCGAGCGAGCCGTCCCACGGGTCGGACAGCGGCGGGAGCTCGTCCACGTCGAGGAGCTCGCACCCGTTGTTGCGCCACGCGACCATGACGCCGGAGCGGCCGTCGAGGAGCGCCTCCGCCGCGGCCACGCCCATGCGCGTGGCCAGGATGCGGTCGAACCGCGACGGGCTGCCGCCGCGCTGGATGTATCCGAGCACCGTGTAGCGAGCGTCGAAGGGGTTGGGGGCGTCCTCGACCTGCCTGGCCAGCTCCGTCGCCGACCACGTAGCCCCTTCCGCAAGGACGATGATGAAGTGGCGCTTGCCGTGCTCGCCGCCGAGCCGCATCTGCTCGAAGATCTCGTCCAGCCCCACGGGGCGCTCGGGCGTGATGATCATCTCCGCACCCGTGGCGATGCCGGACATCACGGCGATATAGCCGGAGTTGCGGCCCATCACCTCGACGATCATCGCCCGCTGGTGCGAGCTGGCCGTGTCGCGCAGGCGGTCGATCGCCTCCACCGCGGTGTTGATGGCCGTGTCGACGCCGATGCACATCTCCGTGCCGCCGATGTCGTTGTCGATCGAGCTGGGGACGACGACGGTCGGGACGCCGAGCTCGTGCAGCTTGGCGGCGCCCTGGAGGGAGCCGTTGCCGCCGATGACGATCAGCCCTTCGATGCCCTCGCCGCGGAGGTAGCTGGCGCACTCGATGCGGCACGCCTCGTCGAAGAATTCCTGGCTGCGCCCGGCGCCGATGATGCTGCCACCGCGCTGCATGATGCCCGCGACGCCGCGGCTCGTGAGCTCCTCGATCCGGTGGTCGACGAGCCCGCTGAAGCCGTCCCAGACGCCCCAGACCTCGGCGGAGTGGAAGCGGGCGGCACGGGTGATGGCGCGGATGGCCGCGTTCATGCCGGGCGCGTCGCCACCGCTTGCCAGCACGGCGATCTTCTTCACGCTACGCGCTCCCTCCTCCGCCGCCGGGTGAAGCGGCGAGATGCGGAGGGCACCCCCCCGCACCCTTGGCCAAGGGGCTTCGCCCCTCAACGCTCCCTATCATCGCTAGGAAAAGGGGCTTTCGGCAAGGCCGGTACAGACCCAGGGCGGCGATCTTGTGCAATACCGGGATCGTAGCAGACGGCTGGAGCTCGGATCTGCCGTCTGCGGCGGCCGTGGTGCGCCGGAGAGGTCTGGCGGCGGTTGACCGGAACCGGGCCCGGACGGTACGATAGAGGCCTCTGGTGGTTCTAGCGGAGTGGCCCCACCCGTTCCCATCCCGAACACGGAAGTGAAACGCTCCAGCGCCGACGATACTTGCGGAGCAGTTCGCTGGGAAAATAGGTCACCGCCAGGGGTACGCACCCGAGGCCGCCCGGGCGCATGCGCCCGGGCTTCTTCATGCTTAAAAAAAGCGCCGCTCCCTATCGAGCGGCGTCCGCCGGCCGGTCAGTGCCGCATCGGACCGGGTGGGAGCAGCAGCGCTCGGGGTGGTGGTGAGGCCCTCAAGCAGGCCGCGGCGGCTTTACACGCCAATCGAGCGGGTCGTACAATCGTAGCAGCGGCCGCGAGGCCGAAAAAGCGGGGTCGTTGTGGCCGATGAGCCGGGGACCGAGCGTCCCAGACAGCCCACCATGGCCGAGCTGCTCGAGGAGTCGTCTCCTCCGCCGGAGTTGAGGCGTGGCGAGCTGGTCGACGGTCAGGTTATGCGCGCCGATGCCGACGGCCTGCTGGTCTCGGTGGGCGGCAAGGTTGAGGGCGTCGTCCCGGCGCGCGAGATGCGCACGATCGGCGACGACCCCGCGGCACACTACCAAGTCGGCGACAAGGTCTTGGTCTACGTGCTGGACCCCGCCGGCAACGAGGGCGAGGCGGTCCTCTCCCTGGACCGCGCTCGTGGCGAGGAGGCCTGGGTCATCCTCGAAGCGCTCGTCGAGAAGGGCGGGACCGTCACCGGCAAGATCACCGGGTACAACCGCGGCGGAGCCGTGGTGGACGTGGACGGCGTCCAAGCCTTCGTCCCGCTCTCGCAGACGATCGTGCCGCCCGGGGAGGACCACGAGACGGCCCTTGCAGCGCGGATCGGCGAGGTGGTGACGCTCAAGGTCCTCGAGGTGAACCGCCGGCGCAACCGTGCGGTGCTCTCGGAGCGGGCAGCGGTCCGCGAGCAGCGCGAAAGCTTGAAGGACAAGCTGCTGGACGAGCTCAAGGAGGGCGAGGTCCGCAGCGGCAAAGTGACGGGCGTTTCGAGCTTCGGAGCGTTCGTCGACCTCGGAGGTGCCGACGGGCTGATCCACATCTCCGAGCTGTCATGGACCCCCGTCGCAT
>JADFRC010000177.1 GCA_022561455.1 Chloroflexota bacterium
ATGGTCGGGAACTTCGGTCAGGCCTGCCTGAGCGCGTTCGCGTCGGAGGACGACGGCCTGATGGAAGACTACATGCGCGCGGTCGTCCATGCCGTCTGTCTGATGAAGTTCCGCCCCGCGGAGGCGGTCGAGGTCGTGCTCGCGGCGCCCACGACGAGGGATGGCGGCAACCCAGCCGAGGTCGCCCGGCGGGTCGACGTCATCGGCCGCACGCTGAACACGACGCTCCTCCCTACGGCCGAGGCCATCGCGAACACTCACGAGATCGCCGTGGCCGAGAATCCCGCCGCGGCAAGCGTCGATCCAACGACGTTGTGGGACGCGCGGTGGGTCGAGCGGCTCGAGCGGTCCGGGTTCATCGCGGGACTCGCGGAGCAGCTGAGCGCGTGAGGCGAAGGGGGTAGGCGAGCATGTCAAAGACGGCGTACGAACGCATCCGGCCGGCCCTTGACGGGCTCCGTGACGCCTGCTGTAGCAGGGCCAAGGATGGCGTAAAAGGCGCGGTATCCGCACCTGCCGGAGGACGTTCCGACGATCGACTTCGGCGGATGGCCGGTCTATACGGGCTCGGAAGCTCCCGATGGCTTCGTGACCGCCTTCTGCCGCGCGCTAGAGGCGCGGAAGGACCGCATCCCTTGGGAGGAAACCGGCCGGCTCCCGCTGCCGCTCGACCGCATGTGCCACGACGCTCCCGACGCGCCGCTCCAGGTGCCTCTGCACCCAGCGGCCGAGCAGGTCTGGCGGGAGTGCGGATACCTCGGTTAGGGTCGCGGTGCCGCGCGGGGCCCGCGGCGACGTGCTCTTACGCGGGGACGTCCAGTCGGAAGAAGTCAACGGCATTGCCGGCCAGCATGCGGTAGCGCTCATCCTCGGGCACGTCGGCGAATATCTTGTCGTTCGTCTCGCGCGAGTAAGGCCAGTCCGTTGCTGAATGGGGGAAGTCGCTTCCCCATAGCAGATTCTCGACGCCGACCTCGTGGCGCATCTTGACCCCTATGGGATCGTTGAGGAAGACCCACACGGCATTCTCGACCATGTACTCGCTCAAGCGCTTGGCGGGCGGCAGCAAGCCGTACTGCTTCTCCGCCAGGTAGCTGTTGGATTCGAAGTTGTGGTCCAACTGGGCCATGGCATGCGCGATCCAGCCGGCCTGGGTCTCGGACCAACAGATCCGGAGGTCCGGGAACCGATCGAATAGGCCGGACAGGGCCATCTGGACGTGGGCAGTGGCCTGTTCTCCGACGAACCGGAGCGTAACGGTCACCGGGTCGCCTCCAGGCCTTCCCTCGTTCTTGGCGTATTTGAACAGCGGGTCTTTGTCGGAGAGCCTCGTCGACCCCGCAACCGTGTGTGACGTGAGGGGCATCTTCATGTCGATCGCCGCCTTCCAGAAGCGGTCGTCCTCCGGGGTCGGATACCCCCTACCGCTCGGGAACGTGGTGAAATGAACGCCTTTGAGACCGATACGCGCTATGTGCTCCATCTCGGCGATCGCACTGTCCACCCCGGTGTCCGGGACCAAGCCCATGGCAACGAGCCGGTCCGGTGCAACGGCGCAATACTCCTCGGCGAGCCACTCGTTGTAGCCCCGTATGACCGCCTCATAGGCCTCGTCGTCGGAGATGCCACGCCAGTAACGCAACTGACCGTGGGTGTACATGATTTCGGCGTCGACCCCGTCCTGGTCCTGCTCCGCCAGCCGCTGCTCGGGACTTCCCCCTCCCACGTTCGTGGGGGCGTCTGGCCCGTACACCCGGTGGGGGCGCGTGCTGCTCATACGCCGGATGGGCCGGTTCTCCACGACGAACCCTTCCCGCCCATCACCGAACGTGACCAGCTTCGGGGCCCGGTCGCGCCACTTCGCTTCCACGTGGGGTGCCCACGAGTCAGGCCGGAGGCCGTCGATGTGCGAGTCGGCCGATATCACTTTGTACTGAGTCGCCATTCCGGTCCCCTCCCGCACAGGTGCTGATGCAAGAAACAGCAGCCCACGTGCTACAGGCTTGTCGCTTCCTCGCAGACATCGTCAGCGCCGCGTCGCAGCGTGGCCGCCCGACCCATCACGGCGCCAGCGTCTCGTCGAACGGTACGTTGCAGGTCAGCAGCTCCGGCGGGCCGTCCCTCACGCAGATGACCTCTTCCAGCTTCACCGCAAGCGGGCTGCCTACCTCGCCGAAGTAGCACTCGACGGCGAGCACCTGGTTGGGCTTCAGGGACTCGTCGGCGCCGCGGCGGTGTGCGTTGATATGGGGGAAGCCGCTGCTGCCGAGCCCCACGCCATGTGCCGGGTTGTAGTCGGCGAAGCGCACCCGGTACGGCTCCGCTATCGGTGGCAGGTCCTCCAGGACCTCGCCGTACGACCGCCCTGCGTGGAACACGCCCACCGCCTCGGTGATGTACTCGTAGGCACGCCGGTAGAGGTCGCGCTGTTCCACCGTTGGGTGCCCGCCCACGAAGAAGGTGCGCGATGTGTCGCTCCGCAGCCCGCCGACCCCCCGGCCGTGGATATCGATCCCGACGAACTCGCCGTCTCGCACGGGGCGGTCGGTCGGCCACCGGCTCCAGGGATTCATGTTCTCGCCCGCGCAGATGTTCAGCTGAGCGAGGTCCTCCCCGCCGGCCTCATGCCACGCGGTCATGACGAGGCCGGCCAGCTCGTTCTCGGTCACGCCGGGGCGGAGGGCATCGCGGAACCGGCGGATGGCATGGGCGTCGAGCTCGCACAGCAAGCGGTAGAGGGCCACCTCGTCCTGCGTCTTGACCGTCACGACGTGCTCGATGAGCGGGCCCGCGTCGATCACGCGGATGCCGGCCGCGACGAGTGCGAGCAGCGGATCGACCGGCAGTCCGTCGACGGCGATCTGCGCACCCCCCGCACCGTACTCGTCCATCAGCTCGCGGATGCCACGGACGAACCGCTCGCCCTGCTCGGGGTCAGTGCCGGTCCGAAAAGCCGCACGGTCGTAGAAGCGCGGGCGCACGTTCGTATGGCCCCTGGTGACGTAGCCCATGTCCCGGCTGCGGATCAGGCCGAGCGCCTCACCCTCCGCTGGCACGAACACCTCCGCGCCCGGCA
>JADFRC010000047.1 GCA_022561455.1 Chloroflexota bacterium
CGCTACGGCTGGAAGAGCGCCAAGTGGGTGACGGGCGTGGAGCTGCTGACGGACGACGCGCCGGGCTACTGGGAGCGGAACGGCTACCACATGCGCGGCGACCCGTGGAGCGAGGAGCGGTTCGGGTAAGAGCTAGCTAGGGTGCTCGGACTCGGCGGCGATCCGCTCATGGATGCGCTCGCGCAGCTCCGGCGGCGCGGTCTTGGGCTCGAGGTCCCGCATCGTCATGACCGTCGCCTTGAACGTGGCGACGTAGGGCGGGCAGTCGGGGCAGTCGTCGAGGTGCGCGTCGAATAGCTGCGCATCGCGCTCGGAGAGCTCCTCGTCCACGTAGTCCGAGCAGTTCGCAAGGACGTCGCGGCAGTCGAACTCGTCCTTCCCGACGAGCCTGCGCAACCAGCCGAACGGTCCTCCGCGCATACGATTCTCCCTGACGGTGCGTCCTTCCTCGGCGGAAGGACTCCGGACTGAAGCAGGCACGCGCTGCTCCGGCCCTCGGTGCCCGGCGAACGCATTCTATGGACGTTGGGCCCGCACATGCAACGGTGCTGCATGGCCGTGCTCAACGACACCCGCTAGAATACGGGCGTCGACTCTACCGACAGTGATTCGATGCCGCTGGCCCCGCGAAGGGTGCGCGGCTCGTCGATCACCCCCCGGGGGTTCCGTGGACGACGAGACGTTCAGCTCCATCGTGGAGCAGTACACCAACTACGCCTACAACATCGCCTACCGGATGATGAACAATCCGGCCGATGCGGACGACGTCGTCCAGGACGCCTTCCTGTCCGCCTACCGGGCCCGCGACCGCTTCCGGGGCGACGCGCAGGTGACGACGTGGCTCTACCGCATCGTCGTCAACGCCGCCCTCCAGAAGATACGCAAGGAGCGCAAGCCGCAGCGCATGGCCGCAACGAACGTCGAGGACGTCGAGATCGTCGATTGGAGCCCCGGCCCTGAGGCGCAGACGCTCAACGACGAGCTGCGCGAGAAGCTCGAAGAGGCGATCGCCGAGCTGCCCGAGGACCTCCGCACGGCAGTCGTCCTCCGCGACGTGCAGCAGCTGACGACCGAGGAGGCCGCGAGCACGGTCGGGGTCAGCGTGCCCGCGTTCAAGGCGCGCCTACACCGCGGCCGCGTCATCCTCCGCGAGCAGCTCAACGCCTACGTCACCAGCCCGAAGCACTAAGAAGGGCTAGCCCTTAAGCCAAACGGGTAGGGAGGCCGACGCCCGACGCCCGTCGTCATTCTGAGCCCTTCGGCTGCGCTCAGGACGGACTGCGCGAAGAATCTCGCCGGGTCAAGCCACCCTCGATCTGAACGAGGGCGTCAGCCCGCAGTCAGCGGCCGTACCCCTTATGGGTCAAGGGCAGTGCCCTTGCTAGAGGTCGTAGGCGGCGAGGAGCGTTGCGACGTCCTTGTGGGACGCTCGCTCGCGGATGTCGTCGGCGCCGGCGTCGAAGGACGCCCGGGTCTCGTCCTTGTAGATCACGCCCAGTGGCACGCCGCCCTGCTCGATGATCGCGCGGGCCTGTGCGCGGTCCGACGGGTCGTGGTCATCCGGGATCGTCCACGCGGTGGGGTCGATGCCCTTCTTCTTGTTGCCCTTGAGGACCTCGAAGGTGTCGTTGTACGTCGTGCAGGGCGATTGCACGTGGACGATCGAGAACCCCGGGTGCTCCATGCCGTCGAAGATGAGCTTCGCGAGGTCGCGCGGCTTGACGGAGTAGCTGGACGCGATGTACGTCACGCCGAGCGTCAGGTAGAGCTCCAGCGGGTCGATGGGCGTCTCGAGCTTCCCGTACGGCGTCGAGTTCGTGACCGCTCCCTGGGCGGTGGTCGGCGATGCCTGGCCCTTGGTGAGGCCGTAGACGCTGTTGTCCATGATGACGGCGCAGACGTTCAGGTTGCGGGCGGCCTGAGGCCCGATGTGCTCGGCGCCGATGCCCAAGAAGTCGCCGTCGCCGGCGACCGTGACCACGTTGAGCTCCGGCCTCGCCATCTTCACGCCCAGCGCGATGGGCAGCGAGCGTCCGTGGATGCCGTGGAAGCCGTAGGGCTGGTCTCCTTCGAGCAGGTGCACGAGGTTGCCCGAGCAGCCGATGCCGGCGACCACGACGTTATTCGCCATGGGCGTCTCGTACTTGGCGTTCCACTCCCCCATGGCGAACTCGAGCGCGCGCCGCACGCCGAAGTCGCCGCAGCCGGGGCACCAGGTGAAGTCGTACTCGGGGTTGTTCGCGCTCATACCTTCACCGCTTGCTTGGCCGTGGCCTTGGGGGCCGCGGCGATCATGGACCTGATCCGTTGGGCAAGCTGGCCCGCCTTGAAGGGCAGGCCCGTGTACTGAGTGATGGCCTCCGCGTTGACGCGCAGGGAACGGAGCACGCTCGCGAACTGGCCCTGGTAGTTGAGCTCCGGCACGATCACGAGGTCCTTGGAGAGGAGCTCCTCGAGCAGCTTGGGTGGAAGCGGGTTCAGGTACATCGTGTAGTTCCACCCGATGTCCATGCCTTCTTCCCGCAGCATGTCGTAGGCCTCGCGGACGGAGCCCTTGGAGCCTCCCCACGGCATGATGGCGATCTTGGCGGCTTTGCGCTCGCTCTCGAACGTTCCGTCCTCGAGCAGCTTGAGCTTGCCGAACCGCCGCTCCGTCATCTGCACGTGGCGGGCGGGCAGGTGCGTCGTGTCGCCGTAGGAGTCGTGCTCGCTGCCGTTCGCCGTGTACGCGCCAGGGCCGCCCGGCAACGGCATCGGCGAGAGCTCCCGCGCGTCGTAACGCAGGTAGCCGTTCTTGCCCTGGTAGGTGACGCGGTTCTCGACCGGCGTCGCCGCGAGGTCTGGCTTGGGTATGTTCTGCGCGCGCTCGGCCAGCGTGTGCTCGCTGAGCAGGATCACCGGGCACTGGGCGCGCTCCGCCCAGTTGAAGGCCGCGACCGTCGCGTAGAAGCACTCCTCCACGGTCCCCGGCGCGATGACGGGAAGCCGCGAGTCGCCGTGAGCGGGGCTGAGCGCCGAGAGCAGGTCGGACTGCTCGGTCTTGGTCGGCAGCCCCGTGGCGGGACCGCCGCGCTGGACGTTGACGATGACGCAGGGCAGCTCCGCCATCCAACCGAGACCGATGCCCTCGCCCATCAGCGTGAAGCCGGGTCCGGATGTCGCGGTCATCGCCTTCTTCCCCGCGAAGCTGGCGCCGAGCACGCTCGTGATGGACTCGACCTCGGAGGTCGCCTGATACGCGAAGCGGCCGGGGCCGACGAGGTTGCGCTCCATGTAGATGAGGATCGGCGTAGCGGGCGAGATGGGATAGCCCATGTAGAACTCGACGCCTGCGTGCATCGCGCCGAGGGACACGGCGTCGTTTCCCTTGATGAAGAGCTGCTTGTAGGTGGGCGGGTCCGGCTCGCCCAAGTCGCTGACCGGCGCCTCCTCGGCCAGGTGGGCGAGGCCCAGGTCGAGCGCCATGTGGTTCGCTTCGACGACCCCCTCGCGGCCGGCGAACCGGGTGGAGACGAACTCCTTGAAGTACTGGACTGGCATGTTCACCAGCCGGGAGAGGCCCCCCATCACCACCATGTTGGCGGCGCGCGACTCGCCGGTCTGCTTGGCCAGCTCGTCGAACGGCACGGTGATGCAGCGGTGGCCCGGGTCGTTCGGGTCTGGCGTGATCGAGGGGTCGATGAGGATGACGCCGCCGTCGCGCACGTCCACGCGGTGCTCCTCGTAGGCGGCGGCGTTGAAGGCGACGAGGATGTCGACGGAGTCACCGGGGGCCAGGACGGGGCTGCGTGAGATGCGGGCCTGGGTCCAGGTGGGACCGCCGATGATCTGGGAGGGGAAGGTGGCGAACGTGAGTGCGTGGAAGCCGACGCCGGAGGCCGCTCGGGCCATCATCTCCGCCGCGGTGACGACCCCTTGGCCGCCCTCACCCGCGAAGCGGACTACTATCTCACTTCGACCGGCCATACTTGGATCCCTCGAAGCAGGTCCCACGTGGTCACGGGTGCGGGATGGCCCGCGCCGGGCTTCTCCCGCATGCGTTTTATACTACCCTCAGCGTACGCGTCGGGTTCGAGGGGTGTCAATCGGTCTTTTTGGCGCTATCGTCCGACGCCCACACACGTTTTCCACGTTCCGCCCGCGCGCTCGGCGGAATCCTTCGCGAGCCCATCGGCAGCCGCATGAACTGGCTTGTGCGTCCGGATGTCCTCAGCGGCGGTGGGGCTGCTCGCCCGTCGTGGCAGCGTGCGCGCGGCAGCGTCGGCGAGCCGGGGCTCCGGCGCCGCCGTGGCCGGGCCGCCGCGGTCTGCGCTCCGTTGACACCGGAGCGGGGCGGATGGTACGCTTTTTCGTGACCGTTGACTGGAATCCGCGGGTCTCGCGGACACTGGAAACTAGCCCCAAACTGCAGGTAGGCATCTGGCGCGGATGTCGCAATTTCTTCCCCTCGGCAGCTTCGTTCCGGCGCGGTCCATCGTGCCGCCGTCCTGTGCGGCCTCTGCCGCCTAGGGCGTCGGCACACGTGTTACGGACCGTTCGAAGCGCATGCCGGGACGCCCTTTCGCACGGGGCGCGGACCAGGGGGAGCGGTGTGCGGGGGAGAGCACGGTGACCCAGCAGATCGATCAGGTTGAGCTGAAGCGCGGCTTACGGGACGTCTACTTCGAGACGACCGAGTCGAGCAACGTCATCGGCGACGTGGGCCGCCTGATCTATCGCGGCTACGACATCCACGACCTGGCCGAGCACTCCTCCTTCGAAGAGACCGTCTTCCTGATGGTGCAGGGGCACCTGCCCACGCGCTCGGAGCTCGACCTCTTCGAGACGAGCCTGCGAGAGGCCCGAGCCATCCGGCCGGAGATCGTCGATGTCATCCGCAGCGTGAAGGACGCCCATCCGATGGATGTCCTCCGCACCGGCATCTCGGCCCTCGCGGCCTTCGACCCCGACACCGAAGAGGTCTCCCACGAGGCGACGCTGCGCAAGGGCATCCGCATCACCGCCCAAGTGCCCACCATCGTGGCGGCCCACCACCGCATCCGTAACGGCCTCGACCCCCTTCCCCCCGACCCCTCCCTCGATCACGCAGGCAACTTCCTCTACATGCTCCTCGGCGAGAAGCCGGACGAGGACACCACCCGGCTCATGGGCAAGGACCTCATCGTCCACCTCGACCACGGCTCCAACGCGTCGTCCTTCGCAGCCCGCGTCGCCGCGAGCACGCTCGCCGACCTGCACGGCGCTATCGTCGCCGGCATCGCCACCCTCAAGGGCCCGCTGCACGGCGGCGCCGCCGAGGGCGTGATGAAGATGGCGCTCGAGATCGGCGACGTCGCCAACGTCGAGGCGTACCTGGACGCGAAGCACGAGAAGCACGAGCGCATCATGGGCTTCGGCCACGCGGTGTACCGTGCGGAGGACCCGCGGGCCCGCCATCTGCGCGAGGGCTCGCGCCTCCTGGCCGAGAAGCAGGGCCAGCCGAAGTGGTTCCAGATCCTGAGCAAGGTCGAGGAGGAGATGCGCCCGTTCGCGGAACGGGGCATCTGCGTCAACGTCGACTTCTGGTCCGGCTCCGTCTACTACCTGCTGGGCATCCCGGAGGACCTGTTCATCTCCATCTTCGCGGTGGCGCGCGTGCCCGGCTACGTCGCTCAGGTCCTCGAGCAGCAGGACAACAACATGCTCATCCGCCCCCAGCTGCAATACGTCGGCCCCACGGACATGACGTACGTGCCCATCGGCGAGCGCGGCTAGTCCCGGAACATTCACTCGGAAGCGGAGATTCGAGTTCATGACGCAGCAGACGCAGCAGGCGCAGCAGGAAACCGAGATCGTTGGGTACCTCGAGTCCGACTGTTCGCATCACTGGGTGATCGACAGCCCCAACGGTCCCACCAGCACCGGGACGTGCCGTGTCTGCGGGGAGATCCGCGAATTCAAGAACTCGATCCAGATCACGAGCTGGGAGTCTGAGGGCAACCACCTCAACCGCACCCGCACCTGAGCCAGCAGCACCGCGAGCGAGAGTGACCGCCCCCGAACGAGGGCGGTCTCGCTTTGCCCGTTGCTCTAGACTGGAGCGTGACGTGGGCAGCATGCAGGCGATCGACGTGCAGGACGAGCTGCGCAGCCGCATCGGCGAGCGCGGGCCCATCACGTTCGCCGAGTTCATGCGCGTCGCCCTCTACTGGCCCAACGGCGGCTACTACGCCACCCGCCCCGCCCCCGGACCGCAGGGCGACTTCTTCACCGCGCCGCTGACGCACCCCGTCTTCGGCGCGCTCGTCGCCCGCCAGCTCGCCCAGATGTGGCGCGCCCTCGGCTCGCCCTCCCCGTTCTGGGTGCTGGAGCCGGGCGCGGGCACGGGGACGCTCGGGCGCGACGCCGCCCGGTATGCCGCGAGCGCCGACCCCGCCTTCGCCGCCGCGCTGCGCTACGTCGGCGTGGACGTGCGGACCGCGGCTGCCGGTGCACCGGCCGTGCGATCCGACGGCATGCCGTTCCGCGGCGTGCGCGGCGTCGTGCTCGCCAACGAGCTGCTGGACGCCATGCCGGTCCACCGCGTCACGGTGGCCGACCGCGAGCTCCGCGAGCTCTACGTCGGGCTCGATGGCGACGGCCGCTTCGAAGAGCGCGTCGGCGAGCCGTCGACCCCGGAGCTGGCGCGGCGGCTGGACTCACTCGGCGTGACCTTGTCCGAGGGGTACCGGGCCGAGATCAACCTGGGCCTCGACGCCTGGTGCACGGACGTCGCCGGCGCTCTCGATCAAGGCTACGTGCTCGTCATCGACTACGGCCACGAGGCCGAGACGTACTACGACCCCTCACGCCGCTCCGGCACGCTCCGCTGCTACGCCGGGCACACGCTGAACGCCGACCCGTACCGCGAGCCCGGAGCGCAGGACATCAGCGTGCACGTCGAGCTCACCTCGCTCCGGGCCGCCGCCGAGGCCGCGGGGCTCGCCGCCCTGGGGTCGGCGTCGCAGGCCAGCTTCCTGCGCGCCCTGGGCTTCGACGCCTACCGCGCCGATATCGCCGGCCGCCGCGACCTCCCAGCGTCGGTGCGCACGGCGAACCTGCGCGCGCTCGATACGCTGGTGGCGCCGGAGGGGATGGGCGCGTTCCGCGTGCTCGCGTTCGGCGTGGGCGTGGAAGGCGCGCTCGACGGGTTCGCGGACGGCGCGCCCGATGGGCTGGCGCTGCGCGCGCCGCTCGCGCCCCTTGCGCCCCTAGCGACGGGCGAGCACATGCCGCTCGGCGGCGCACCGGAGCGCATGCCCACCTGGGAGGAGCTGGCGCGAGGGGGAGCCGCCTGACGTGAGCGAAGCTGGACCTGAGGTCACGGTCGTGTTCGATGCACGCTGCGCAGTGTGCCGGTCGTTCCAGCGGTGGGTCGTCGGCCGCGATAGCGAAGGCCGGGTCCGCTTCGTGGACAATCGCTCGGACGAGGCGGCCGCCATGCTACCCGGCCTGAGTGAGGACCGTAGGACAAAGACACTGCACGCTCTCGGCTGGGACGGCCGCCGGTATTCCGGGGCCGCCGCGATTTTCCGCGCAATAGGTGCGACGGACGGATCGCTCGGATGGGTGTGCCGGCGGCTCTCAGTCTGGCCGGTGTACGTGGCCTTCGAGCCCGGCTATCGGGTATTCGCGCGGTATCGAGGGCGGTTCGCTCAGTCCTCGAACCCGCGTCGATCTCGGCCGTCCTAGCGTGTCGCCGGTTAGGCGGCGGCTGAGCCGGCCGCCTGCCGCCGTGCTGCGCATGCCCACGTGGGAGGAGCTCACGCGCTAGGGGGCGCGTCGCCTCGAAACCCCGGTCAGGCTTCGGATGGGGAGCGCAGAGAGCCTGCCCTGAGTCCTTCCTGGGAAGGATCGAAGGGAAGGGGGACGGGGGGATGGTCGAAACGGCCGCCGTCCGCCGACGCTTCCGCAACGGAGCAGAAGCTATGGGGCAAGCCGCTAGGCGTGGAGCGCTACTGCAAGCCGGCGAGGTACGCCACCAGGGTATCGATCTCCTCCGGCGACATGATGATCCCGAACATGGGTGGCATCAGCCCGATTGGGCAGGGGCCGCTCGGGCATTCGCTGGCGGTGACGGCGTTGGGGTCGAGGATGGACTCGCGGATGTAGGCGGCGTCCGCTCTGCCCCCGATGTGCGAGAGGTCCGGGCCGACCTCCTCGCGGGCCTCGGGGATGGAGTCGATGGTGTGGCAGCCCGCGCAGCCCATCGACACGATGAGCTCCGGCCCGGAGGCCCCCGCCGCAGTGGCTGTCGGTGTCGGAGCAGCCGTCGGCGTTGGCGTCGGCGTCGGCGTTGGGTCGGCCTGCCCGCAGGCCGCGAGAAGCGCGGCGCCGATCAGCCCGATCGTGGTCCATCGCAGCAGCATCATGCTCATGAGCCTCCACCTCTCGCCATCGCTCCGCACCGCTATCCAGGCGAGAATAGCACGAGACCTAACGTGCGGCAGCATTCGCTCGCTCGACCGCGCTCCCGATACGAGCCAAGACGCTGGGGTCGGATCCGAACTTGGACCGGGGTGTACTTCGTCCGACGCGGTAGCCCATCATTCGAACCGCGCTATCGCGCGGAGGTTCTTGAGGAGGCGCCTCGCGGACAGAAGCGGGGAACGCCACCCGTAGCCATCCTTTACGAACGACTGAGGGGCGAAGAAGCGATTCAGCGTTCGTAACCCGACGTCTCCGGACGCCCGGAATCGCCCATTGACAGCCGTTGTGTTGAAACCGAAGTCGTTCTTCAGGATGAATGACAAGGTCTCGCTGCTGCAGGAGCAATCGAACTCTGTAGTGTTCTCAACCGAAAGACCCGTGATGTACGACAACCGCAGCATCTCACCCGAATACATCAACTTGATCCGGAGCGGCCGGATGATCCGCGCGAGTTCGAACAGATACGGGAGCATTGCCAGCGCACGGTTGGCCCGGCGGCGGTAGGCATTCGCCAACAGCGACAGAGACTCAAGCGGGACCGACGGGCCCGGCTTAATCATGTCCTTCGGGCCTCTCGCGAGCCCTTCCCAATGGGTTATCGCTTCCGCGTTCGTGCCGCTACGAGCGGCGGTTTTGCCAAGGTCGCCTAAGTCGATCGTATCGGAAGGTTTCATGAAGATGAATCGCTCGCGGTGATCGGTCAGCAAGTCATCCTCTAGCACATCCCTCAACGAGTTCTGTGCATCGTTGAGGTAACGGTTTTCTTCGTGGCAGAAATACACGAATGAAGCGAAAGGGATTATATACCGTGGCATGAAATAATCGGCCTGCAGTTGGATCCGCCGCCGCTGTTCCTTTGCTGCTTCTTGCCTCTCAGCAAAGTCTTCTTCATTACCGATCCAATTGGCGTAGCCGAATTGGGTGAGCAGTAGGTCAACTGACGGCGTAAGACGATGTACCTCGTTCCACACGGGCATGCAACGCTCAGGGGTGTTGACTCGGCAATCGTTCAGGTTCAGCAGCGCCTTATCGCCAATCTTGACGAGCGCGTACGAATCCCCTGATTCGCGGTGAGGGAACGTTGTGATGGAGAGTTCGTCGTCCAATCCTACTTCTTCGCCACGGTCGCATTCGCGAGCGTCAAAGCCCTGTCGCCTGAGAAAAATAACCACTCGCTTGTCGAGGGTTCTATGGAAGAGAAACGTTACGTCTCCCAAGCCGGAGGAAGCCAATCCGCGTACGAAGGATACGGTGAAATGATCGGAGTGCTCGTGCGAATACCAAATAACTATGTTCTTGCCCGATGTGCGGAGCGTGGAGTAGAGCTTATCGTTGGAAGTCGACTGATCCAGTAAAGCCCACCCGTTATTGAACGCTGTTCCTTCGACCCACGGATCCATTACCAGAACGGTTTTATCCGTCTCAATGAGGACCGAGGCGTGATTGATGAACGTGAGTCGGTTCATGAGTGAAGGTCCCCTGCGCGTGGCGGCAACACGAGTCGCGCAACCCCGGAGTGATGACAACCGAATGGCGCAGACCGGCGAACCAATTGTCGACCTCGGCCCGACTGTTCGGGGCGATTCATAGCAGGAAGCATCGGGCTGCGCAACCGACCTGGCTAGTGCGCTCGCTGGTCCCCGCCCGCCTCGGCGCTCTCTTCGTCCGCGGACCTGCTCCCCTCCGCCGCCGGAAGCGGCTCGCAGCGCCGCGCGGTCGTGATGAACCCCGTGTGGGCCACCATCCGGTGCTCCGGGCGGACGCTCCTGTCCGTGACGTGCCATGGCCGCTCCCAGAGCTCGACCGTCTGCACGAGCCGCCAGCGCGTGTCGAGGTTCAGGGCCAGGGTGAGCTCGTGCACCTGGAGCACCGTCGGGAGGTAGCTCAAGACGACGCCGCCGAGGCGCAGCGCCTCGGCCAGCCCGTCGAGGAGGCGCCACGGCTCCGGGATGTCCACGAGCACCCGGTCGATGCCGCGCTCGGCGATCCCCTCGTAGGCGTCGGCGACCACGATCGTGTGGTTGGCGGAGCCCGGTGCGAGCTCGGCGACGTTCCTGCGCGCGGGCTCGACGATCTCCCCGCGCACCTCGTACGAGGTGAGCGCGCCCGACGGCCCGATGGCGCGCAGGACCGCGGCCGCGGCCGCGCCGGAGCCCAGGCCGACCTCGACGACGCGCGCGCCGGGATAGAGGTCGGCGTGCATCAGGATCGCGCCGAGGTCCTTGGGATAGATGACCTGACTCTGCCGGGGTAGGTCGAGCACGCCCTCGGCGAACGTCGGGCGGAGCACGAGCATCCGGTGCCCCTTGTTCGTGAGCACCGAGAAGCCCTCGGTCCGGCCCAGCAGCTCGTCGTGCGGGATGTAGCCGAGGTGCGTCTCGAAGAGCGCGCCGGCCGCGAGCACCACGCGGTAGCGCCGCCGGCGGCGGTCGTAGAGGATGACGACGTCGCCGTCAGCGAGCGGGGCGCGCCGGAGCTCGGCTTCGTTGGGCAAGGCGTGGTGCGGCCTGGCCGCCTAGGCCTGTTGGAGCTTCTTCAGCTCCTCCATCACGGCCTTGGGGTCGGGCAGCGTGCCCTGGTGCTGCTCCTTGTGCCGCACGATGCCTTCCGGGTCGATGATGAACAGCGAGCGGCGTGCCGTGCCAGCGTCTTCGTTGAACACGCCGTAGGCCTTGAGCGTCTCGCCGTGCGGCCAGAAGTCGGTCAGCAGCGGGTGGGGCGTGCTGCCCAGCGAGTTCGCCCACGTGCGCAGCGCGGCGCGCGGGTCGGCGCTGAGGCCAAGCACCTGCGCTCCGGCCTCCGCGAAGTCTTTTGTCGCTCGACCGAACGACGATGTCTGGCTCGTTCAGCCTCCGGTGAAGGCGGCGGGGAAGATGTGGAGGACCACCCACTTCTCGCCCTTGAAGTCGCTGAGCGAGACGTCCTGGTTCTCGTGGCTCTTGAGCGTGAAGTTGGGGGCTGGCTGCCCTACGTCGACCATGGGTTGCCTCCGGGGAGATGGATTTGTGAGCGTGCGGCCCGAGGATAGACCGCGCCGTGGTGCGCGTAAAGGGCGCTTCAGCCGTTGCGCTGCCAGCGCAGCTGCGGATGGCGTGCGGCGGCGGCCTCGTCGAGGCGGGAGACGGGTGTCTCGCTGGGAGCCTCGTTCAGGCTCGCAACGTCTCGCGCTGCCTCGGCGTCGATGGCGGTCAGCGCTTCGATGAAGGCATCGAGGGTCTCCTTCGACTCCGTTTCGGTCGGCTCGATCATGAGCGCCTCGGCGACGACGAGCGGGAAGTACATCGTGGGGGCGTGGAAGCCGTGGTCGAGGAGGCGCTTGGAGACGTTGAGCGCGTTGGCGCCCGGCCGCTTCTTCGCGGAGAAGACGACCTCGTGCATGACGCGGCGGTCGAAGGGGAGGTCGTAGAGCTCGCGCAGCATGACGAGCAGGTAGTTGGCGTTGAGCACGGCGTTGCCGCTGATGTCGAGCATGCCCTGGCCGCCGAGGAGCGTGATGTAGGTGAAGGCGCGGACCAGGACGCCGAAGTTGCCCGCGAAGCCGCCGACGCGCCCGATGCTTTTGGGCGGCATCTCGAGGCCGTACGCGCCGGAGTCGCGCCGCACAGCCACGGGGCCCGGCAGGAAGGGCGTGAGCGTCGCGTTCGTGCAGATCGGGCCCGCGCCCGGACCGCCGCCGCCGTGCGGCGTGCTGAACGTCTTGTGCAGGTTGAGGTGGACGACGTCGAAGTCCAGGTCGCCCAGCTTGACGCGGCCGAGGAGCGCGTTCATGTTCGCGCCGTCGCCGTAGACGAGACCGCCGGCCTCGTGGACGATGCGGCACATCTCGACGGCGTTGCGGTCGAAGAGGCCGAGGGTCGTCGGCTGCGTGAGCATGATGCCCGCGAGATCGCCGTCCGCTTCGGCCCGGAGCGCGTCGAGGTCGATGTTGCCGTCGGCGTTGGAGGGGACGGAGACGACACCGAAGCCGGCCATCGCGGCGGATGCCGGGTTCGTGCCGTGGGCGGTATCGGGGATGAGCATCTTGCGGCGGTGGCCCTCGCCCCGCCCCTCGAGCGCGGCGCGGATCGTGAGCATGCCGGCAAGCTCCCCCTGCGCGCCGGCCAGCGGTGCGAGGCTGACCGCCTCCATGCCGGTGACCTCGGCGAGGAGCTCCTGGAGCCGGTACATGACCTCGATCGCCCCCTGGACCTGACGCTCCGGCTGCTGGGGGTGGGCCGACGCGAAGCCCGCCAAGCCGGCCATCGCCTCGTTGAAGCGGGGGTTGTACTTCATCGTGCAGCTGCCGAGGGGGTAGAAGTGGGTGTCCACCGAGAAGTTGAGCTGGGAGAGGTGCGTGAAGTAGCGGACGACCTCGCCCTCCGTGACCTCCGGCAGGTCGAGGCTGGTCCGCAGCAGCGATGGGTCGGGAAGCTTCTGCTCCGGGACGTCGGAGGCGGGCAGCGAGACGCCAGTGCGGCCCGGCCGCGAGCGCTCCATGAGCAGCCGGCGGCGGTCGTGCGCCTCGGCGGTGAGGCTTGCGTCGTGGGCGGGCACGGCTAGGCGACCCCCGCCAGGACTTCCACCAGGCGGTCGATCTCGTCCTTGGTGTTGACCTCGGTGACGCAGAGCAGCATGCCGTGCTCGAAGCGGTCGCCGACGTCGAGGCCGCCGATGATACCGGCCTCCTCGAGCGCGAGGCTCACCTCCCCGGCGGGCTTGGGGCAGCTCACGACGAACTCCTCGAAGAAGGTGCCCTCGATGGGGAGCCGGTAGCCGGGGAGCTCGGCGATGCGGGCCGCGGCGTAGTGCGCCTTCTGGTAGCAGAGCGCGGCCACGTGCGGGAGGCCGCGCTTGCCCATGAGCGCGGTGTAGGCGGCCGCCCACAGGCCGATGAGCGCGGTGCTCGTGCATATGTTGGAGGTCGCGTGCTCGCGGCGGATGTGCTGCTCGCGCGGCTGGAGCGTCAGCACGTAGCCGGTGCGGCCCTCGGTGTCGAGGGTGCGTCCGACGATGCGGCCGGGGAGCTGCCGGAGGTATTCCTGGCGGCAGGTGAAGATGCCCACGTACGGCCCGCCGAAGCTGGGCGGGATGCCGAGCGCCTGCCCCTCGCCCGTCGCGATGTCGGCGCCGCACTCCCCTGGCGGGCGGAACATCGCCATCGCCACCGGGTCGCAGGAGACGCAGTGGAGCGCGCCACTACGGTGCGCCAGCTCAGATCGCGCCGCGACGTCCTCGACGTAGCCGAAGAAGTTGGGGTACTGGGAGAGCACGCACGCGGTGTCCGGCGCAAGCTCGGCGGCCTCGGGCGCGATGAGGGAGACCTCGATGTCCTGCGGGCCGGCGTAGGCGCGGACGACCTCGACGTAGCGCGGGTTGACGGTGTCGACCACCGCGACCTTCGCGCGGCCGGTGACGCGGCAGGCCATCAGCGCGGCCTCGGCGAGGCTGCTCGCGCCGTCGTACATGCCGGCGTTGGAGACCTCCATGCCGAAGAGCTGCGCGGTGAGCGTCTGGAACTCGTAGGTGCCCTGGAGCGTGCCCTGGGAGACCTCGGGCTGGTACGGCGTGTAGGAGGTCAGGAACTCGCCGCGCGTGACGAGCGGGGGGACGACGGCCGGGCAGAAGTGGTGGTAGACGCCCGCGCCCAGGAAGCTGGGGTGGCTCCCCGC
>JADFRC010000178.1 GCA_022561455.1 Chloroflexota bacterium
GAGCGCGAGCGCCACGAACGCGACGCCGAGGCCGATCGTGATCTGGAACAGCGTCCGCTCGACGCCGCGCCGGGTCCGGTACTGGGCCGCGCCGCCGCCGAAGAGCCCGCCGCCCGCGCCGCGCACCTGGAGCAGGATGCTGATGACCAGCAGCGATACGACCAGGATGACGGCGAAGCTGATGGAGGTCTGCATGTCTCTAGCTTACCTCGACGGGCCTCATGGCCCAACCCGGTACCGCCGCAGGGCTGGCGCGCGGCGGACTGCGCCTGGCTACTGCTTCAGCGCGCCGAGCTGCTCGGCCACGAGCTCGGCGACGATGCCGGGGTTCGCCTTGCCGCGCGTCGCCTTCATCACCTGGCCCACCAGGAACTTGGCGGCCGTCTCCTTGCCGCCCAGGAAGTCCGCAACCGCGCTCGGGTTCTCGGCGATGGCCTGCCTGACGGCGCCCGTGAGCTCGCCGCTGTCGGTGACCTGCGCGAGCCCCAGCTCCTCGACGACCTGCGCCGCGGGCTTGCCGCTCTCGTACATCGCCTCCAGAGCCGCCTTGGCCTGCGTGGTGCCCACCGTGCCGCCCGCCAGCAGCCCGAGCAGCCCGGCGAGGTCGCCGGGGCGCACCGGAGAGTCGTCGATGACGGCGTTCGCCGCGTTGAGGTGCGACGCGAGCTCGGACAGCATCCAGTTGGCGACGCGCTTGGGAGCCTCGTCCCCACCGTGGCCTTCCCGGACAGCGCCGACCGCCTCCTCGAAGTAGTCCGCCAACGCCGGGGTGTCCGTCAGCCCGGAGGCGTCGTATTCGGAGAGGCCGTAGCCTTTCGCGTCCTCGGCCGCCATGAACCGCGCCCTCCGGGCCTCCGGCAGCTCCGGCAGCAGCTCCTCGAGCTCGGCGACCCAGGAAGGCTCGACGTGCAGCGGCGGCAGGTCCGGCTCGGGGAAGTAGCGGTAGTCGTTCGCCTCCTCCTTGCTGCGGAGCGAGACGGTGATGCCCTTCTCCTCGACCCAGCCGCGCGTCTCCATGGAGATGCGCTCGCCCCTGTCGAGCTTCGCGGACTGCCGCTCGATCTCGAACAGGATCGCGCGGTAGACCGCGCGGAAGCTGTTCATGTTCTTGACCTCGACCTTCGTGCCAAGCGCGCTCGCGCCACGGAGCCGCAGGCTCACGTTCGCGTCGCAGCGGAACGAGCCCTCCTCCATGCTGCCGGTGGAGACGCCGAGGTACTGGAGGATCGAGCGGTAGGCGATCAGGTAGGCGCGCGCCTCCTCGGCCGAGCGCAGGTCCGGGCGGCCCACCATCTCCATCAGCGGCACGCCGGAGCGGTTCACGTCGACCAGGCTGTACCCCTCGCCGGTCGCCGGGTCCGTGCGGTGGAAGAGCTTGGCGACGTCCTCCTCCATGTGCACGCGCTCGATGCCGATGCGCCTGCGCTCGCCGTCGACGTCGATCTCGAGGTAGCCGTCGTGGCAGATGGGGAGGTCGTACTGCGAGATCTGGTACCCCTTCATCAGGTCGGGGTAGGCGTAGTTCTTGCGGTCGAACTTGGTCTCCTGGGCGATCTCGCAGTGCAGGGCGAGGCCGGTCATGATGATCGACCGGATCGCCTCGCGGTTGATGACGGGCAGCGTGCCGGGGAGGCCCAGGCAGACGGGGCAGACGCGGGTGTTGGGAGGAGCGGCCTGGTAGTCCGCAGGACAGGAGCAGAACATCTTGCTCCGCGTGCGGAGCTGCGCGTGCACCTCCAGGCCGATGACGGGCTCGTAGTCGGGCATGTAGGGATTATAGCTGGCCGTGTCGCCGACAAAAACAGAAGCCACCCCCGCGTGCAGGTTTGCGATCCACTGGTACGTCCAAGGCGTCAGTATCACCAGCATCACCGCCTTTTTGATGGATCCCAACCCCGCAAGAGGAGGGACCATATCCGCGAGCGCACGCCAGAAGATACCCGTTCGGCCTGGCTAGGGAAGACGGTCGATCAGCAGGCGAGTGACGAAGATGCCAAGAGCAAGCAGCCCGGTCGCAGCCAGCGCGCCGAGCGTGAAGGAAAAGCCGTTGAGGAATTGTTCGACCAGCTTGTGTGTGTCCACGACGCTGCCCACAGGGATATAACCCCTGGTCTCCTGGCAGAAGGCCGTGAGTCGCACTGGGTCGATGGAAACGATCTGAAGTTATCAGAGCGTTCGAAGTGCGCCCACGTACTTCCAGACTGGAGAGGTCCAGCAGTCCGCGTCACGCACGGTGCATCAAGAAGCCTAAGAGGTTCGTGTTAGTGCTGTCAATGATGCCGACCGGGGCGAGCCACCAAGGCAGGAAAATGCTCACCGGTCAATCAGCCGACGGGCCACGAAGATGCCGAGACCAACCAGCCCGGTGGCAGCCAGCGCCCCAAGCGTGAAGGAAAAGCCGTTGAGGAATTGTTCGACCAGCTCGCGTGCGTCCACCATCGCACCGTCGCAGTAGCCACCGCGCCAAAATGTAACCGCCGCCGGCGTCGGCGGGAGCGGTGTGCGCATCCATTTCGGTTGGGGAGAGCCCGCCATCTCGGCTGGAGGGAGCCAGCCTGTTTCAACTCGCCGTTGGCAAGGCGCGGCACGCCAGAGAGGGCCTAACCCACTGCTACAATCGTGGCCCGAGGCCCCGCCTTGGGCGCAGCCGGAGGTCCCCGTTGGCGACGAGATACGCAGGCAAGACGAACGCGCCGGACTTCCCGGCCGGTGCGGAGTGGCTGAACACGCCACGGCCGCTCTCGATGCGGGACTTCGCCGGCAAGCTGCTCATCTTGGACTTCTGGACGTACTGCTGCATCAACTGCATGCACATCGTCCCGGTGCTGCGACGGCTCGAGCGCGACTACCCGGAGGAGCTCGCCGTCGTGGGCGTCCACTCGGCCAAGTTCGACGAGGAGCGCTCAACCGAGAACATCCGCCAGGCCATCATGCGCTACGGCGTACGCCACCCCGTCATCAACGACGCCGGCTCAGACGTCTGGCGCGCCTACGCGGTGCGCA
>JADFRC010000048.1 GCA_022561455.1 Chloroflexota bacterium
AGGATTACAATGGACTATTCGATGCTGGGGCCAGAGATCAAAATAATATTCCCATCGGCGCGTTGATGGATTACGAAATTGCGGTAACGGTATCGGGTATCGACCCGCTTAATGGGATGGATCCAGACTTTTCGCGGCGTATCGATATCAGCGTAAACCACCCGGCCATCGGTCATTGTGAGGTCACCCGTTGAAACGGTGAGGTTGGTGAAGGTGGCCGTGCCACCGGTAAAGGTGGTGGTGCCGGCTGTGCCGATGGTCCCCGTGGTGGTGATGGTGTTGGTCGTGCTGATGTTGCCGAAGGCTGAGGCGATGGAGCCGGAGGTCAGGATACCCGTGCGGACGATGTTGTCCTGTACCACATCCGGCAGAGTGTCGGCGATCGAAGGAACCCCACCCCCAGAGGTGATTAACACCCCGTTATTTGCGGTGGTGATACTCGCGAGGGTGTCGGCTGACGTCGTAAAGAGCAAAGTGTTCGTGCCACCGAAGGTGGTCACCCCGGTGCCGCCATTGGCTACAGGCAGGGTCCCGGTGACTTCTGAGGTCAGATCAACGCTCGTCCCTAGGGTTGCGACAATAGTCACCGTGTCGGTGGCTACGACGGTGCTGGCAATCCCGTCGCCTGCAGCAATGGTAACGGTATCCCCACTGAGGATGAGAGAAGTTCCCGAAGAACCAGCCAGGGTAAACAGCGTGGTCGCGTCCAGCAGCACCGTCCCCGTCACATCGGGGAAGGTCCAGGTCTGAGCCCCCGACAAATCAACGTTGGTGATCGTGCCTAAGTTGGGGCCGGTGCCCGTCAAAACCATGATTGCGATCGTGTTCGCTCCGCTATCGGCATCGAAGGTGAAAGTGGTGGCATCCGTCCCGGTGAGAGCAGCATTCAGCGCACTCGTTGTCAGCAGCACCGTCCCCGCCAGATCGGGGAAGGAAATGGCCTTCGCCGACCCAGTAGCCGTGGAGGCGAGTCTCGTGGCGTTGTTGCCAGTCCCAATGACCAGGCCGGAGACATTTGTGGCCGTGAGCTCCGTGCCCGTGATGGCAGCGGCGTTGTTGATGGTGCCGAAGTTCGACGTGATGGAGCCCGCATCCAGGACCCCCACGGCAGTCAGGCTGGAGGTGACCACGGGGGAATTCAGAACCGTGCCGGAGAGGGTACCAGCGTCCCCGGAGGTACCCGCAGGCCCGTCAGCGCCGTCGGAGCCCCGAGACCCCCGAGGCCCCCGAGGCCCGACAGTGCCCACAAGCCCGGCAGGCCCGGCAGCGCCCTCAAGCCCGGCAGGCCCGGCAGGGCCCTCAGACCCGGCAGCGCCCTCAGACCCGGCAGACCCGGCAGCGCCCGCAGCGCCCAACGCGCCAGCGAGGCCGGCAGGCCCGGTGGCGCCCAACGCGCCAGTGGGTCCGGCAGGGCCCTCAGACCCGGCTGCGCCCTCAGACCCGGCTGCGCCCCCAGACCCGGCAGCGCCCTCAGGTCCGGCAGTACCCTCTGGGCCAACAGGCCCAGCATCCCCTGCGCAGGCCGCCATTGCGATCAGGAAGGTGAAACCAGCCACTATCAGGAAGGGGCCACCGAAAACTAAGCGATGGTGCCGTACAGCGTGTCTCACGACGGACCTTCCTTTACCAGACCTTCACAAAATGTGTTATCGGATGTGTCAATGAACGCTACTTTAGCCCACTGAGACCCAGCTTGTCATCACCCCCGCCTCTGTCTGTCTCTCTAGGAGCTCCCTGGGGCTTATCCAGCTTGCCGCATCTGGGCGCTGTGCAGTCGCTGCCACTCCTCGCGCACGCCCACACCTACGCCGGAGGCGACGGCTGCGCCAGCCACCATAGGGCCGGACGCTTCCACCAGGAAGGAGCCCAGCGCGGACGGGCCGGCGCAGGTGCTCAAGACTCTGAACGTGGGGGAGACCGCCACCCCGGACCGCCAAGGGAAGGGCCCCACGGCCTCAAGACCCCGTGCACGCCGAGGTGCTCCTTGCTCCGGTCCACGATGGGCCCTGGCGTCTCGTTCGCCATGCCGTCCTGGGCCTGGAAGCCCTTGAGCCCATGCTTCTCGGCACCGGTCCTGAACGGGATGCCGGAGATGGTATCGACCTCGTCGTAGTTGCTGAGGTAGTCGTTCCACGGGCCGGGCACCACATCCTGCTACCGGCGGGGCCCAAGTCGAGCGCGACGCGGGCGGGGCTTACGCCACGTTGTTGAAGAAGGGGCCTCGGGGATGGCGGGTCCGCGTTTTCCCACCGGTTCAGACCACCAAGGGAGTATCTACAGCTAGTTCGGCCGAGCGGAGACGCTCGGGGCGCGAACTAGCATTGGCTAGTTTTGCCTATCACCGGGCGGCGCGGGACCGCCGGGCCCTTCGGCCCCGATGGACGATTGCGTCGTCTTTGGGGGAAGCGCCACGCGCAAAGATGGCATGGGCGGGCTCGATGGGCTGGCGGCCGGCGCGGGTGGTCTCGTCTCGCTCTGTTAATCTACGTGCGGCCGGTTCTCGACCCCCCCTCGTACCCCGTAACCCGCACTTGGCGCGCGAACGGTAGTGCTCGGATGCTCAACGCCATCACGGCGAGACTCGAGATGTTCTCGGCACTCCGCTTCAGAGAGTTCCGGCTCTTCTGGTCGGGGCTGACGGCTCCGAGTGCGAAACCTCGGCGTCGAGGCTTTCGGCGTATGCGACGAGCAGATCGAGCTCCTCGTTGCTAATCCGTTCAGGCCCAAAGGCCGGCTCGTTGCTTTTCCCGCCTCCCACCACCAATCACAAAGTAACCTCCCGCTGTGAGGCCGACGCGAGGCGAGGCGGGTCCGAAGTGAAGAACTCGTGTTGGCCTTACGGTTGGCGACGCGCGCGGCAGAGCCAACCTGTGGGTGGTTCGGCTGTTTGGAGTTGATCGAGGAGTTGCGCGCGCACGATTCCGTTGGGCAATGCATCCAACGCCCGGTAAACTACGAACTCGGCCGTGTGGCTGTGTCCCTCGAAGAGCGCGCATAACTGGCTGGCCGGGTCGGCGGCGTTGGTGGCATCGCCGCCTGCCCACGCGAGCCGGGCGACAGCGTCCATGAGGCCAGCCATCTCACCGTGCTCACGGGTCACGGTGGCCACCATGTCGTCAAAGCGGCCGTCGTCGAGCTTGGGGACTAGTAGCTCCTCCTCGACATACATGTGCCAGGTGAGCGCCGCCGATATTTCGGGGATGGACTCCGCAGCTTTTGGCTCGCCGGCGAACGCCGCGCCGAGCGCCGACAGCCGGTCCCGGAGATGATGGTCTTGCTCGAGGAGGACCACGCTGACCTGGCACTGCTCCTTCATCCGCCGGAGTATGAACTCCAGGACACGCTGGTGCTTCTGGCTGTCCAAGGCCATGACGTCAAGGAGCATGCTGAACAGGCCGCCGTAGACGCCGACGTGTTCGCAGGCCAGTTCCCCAAGGGCGCCAACGCAGGCGCGTTCTTCGTGGATCATGGCTTCGACGGCTGCGAGCTCGTCTGAGGCGGGCCGCCATGTTGGGTTGGGAATCGTCGGGAGAGGCTCGACCATCCCGCCCGAGGTAACTCCTAGGCTCGCGGCCATCCGCTGGAGCAGCTCGTGGTGGTGCCGCTCGTCCTGGTCGACGAGGCTCATCAGGAACCGCACGAGTTGGTCGCCGCCGGAGTCCGCCAACATCGCGTATCCGACGCGCGAGGCTTCCTCTCTGTCCACGTGGGTTTGGATGGCTTGGAGCAGCAGCTCAAACACGGGGAGTGCCGCGCCGCCGCTCCTCACTCTGTCGGCCGTCGTCTTCACCACGTTCTCCCGTCTGCGGGCCGGCGGGCTCACCGATCGGCTCCGATGTGGGTCGGCGCTTCACGAGCTCCGATCAGCGTGGCCATGCCGTGCCTCCTCTGCACAGTCCTTGGCATTAGGTTAGGTACGAGGTTAGGCGCTTGGCGTGAACCTTCTGTGACGCGGGAGGCATGTCGCGTGCAGACGGTGTGAACGAGGGCGTTGACCTCCCGGACAGCGCCCGAGACAATGTGGCCTCATGGCCACCAGAAGCACAGGCAAACGCGGCGGGCCGGACGGCGACCCCCGCGACCGGGAGATCAAGACCCTGCGCGAGGCGTACCGGCAGCAAGGCCGGCGCTTCGAGCTCCTCACCGAGCTTTCGCGCCGGCTCGCGTCCACGCTCGATCCGGGCATGGTGCTCAAAGAAGTCGTGGACGCGGCTTGCGAGCTCACCGGCGCGCGCTACGGGGCGCTGGGTGTCTTCGATGCTTCCGGGCGCATCCGAGAGTTCACGACACACGGCGTCACGGAGAAGCAGCGGGCCCGCATCGGCGATCTGCCCGAGGGACGCGGCCTGCTGGGCTGGCTCCAAGAGCACCAGGAGCCGCTGCGGGTGGCCGAGATAGGCGCGCACGCACGGTCGGTCGGATTCCCCCCCAACCACCCGCCCATGAAGACTTTCCTCGGCGTCCCTATCCGCCACGAGGACGAGCCGCTGGGCAACCTCTACCTCACGGAGAAGGCGGGCGGCGGGGAGTTCACGGGCGAGGACGAGTCGCTGCTGGTCATGCTCGCCGCCCAGGCCGCGCTCGCCATCCGGAACGTGCGCCTCCTCGACGAGGCCGAGACAGAGCGCTCCCGGCTGCGGGCGATGGTGGACACGTCGCCCGTCGGCGTCGTACTGGTCGACGCCCGGACCGGCGAGGTCGTGATCGGCAACCGGGAGGCGGAGCGCATCCTCGGCGTGCCGTTCCGGCCCGGCGTCACGATCGAGGAACACCTCTCGCACGTGGAGGTGCACCGCGTCGACGGCTCCGTTCCGGCGCCCGAGGACCGCGCCATCATGCGCGCCCTGCGGCGCGGCGAGCGGACGGTCGCCGAGGAGCTGCGCTTCCAGGGGGAGGGCGAGGGGTCGATCCCGACGCTGGTCAACGCGACGCCGATCTACGGTCCGGACGGATCCATCGTGGCGGCGGTCGCCGTGATCCAGGACATCACGCCCATCGAGGAGCTCGAGCGCCTGCGCAACGAGTTCCTGGGCATGGTCAGCCACGAGCTGAAGACGCCGTTGACTGCCATCAAGGGATCGGCTGCCATGGCCATCGGGTCGCCTCGACCGCTCGGCACCGACGAGGTCCGGGAGTTGTTCGGCATCATCGACGAGCAGGCGGACCGCCTCCGCGACCTCATCGACAACCTGCTCGACATGACCCGCATCGAGGCCGGCACGTTCGCCGTGGTGACCCAGCCGACCGACCTGCGGGAGATCGTGCGGCGTGCGGTCCGGGAATTCGCCGTGGCGCAGCCTGACCGTGAGGTGCGGGCGCACGTCCCGGACGGCGTGCCGCTCGTCAGCGCGGACGGCGGGCGGCTGGGTCAGGTCGTCGGCAACCTGCTGAGCAACGCCGCCAAGTTCTCGCCCGCGAACGCCGCCATCGAGGTCCGTCTTACGGCGGACGACGAGCGGGTGACGGTGAGCGTGCGCGATGAGGGCAGAGGCATCTCGTCCGACGAGGCCCTCCGCCTGTTCCAGAAGTTCTCGCGGCTGCCCGACGAAGCGGGGAGCAACGTCACCGGACACGGTCTTGGCCTCGCCATCTGCCGGGGCATCGTGGAGGCCCACGGCGGCCGGATCTGGGTCGAGAGCGATGGGCACGAACGCGGCAGCACGTTCAGCTTCACCGTGCCGGTCGCCGCTGCCGACGACGATGAGCAGCCCGTCGACGTGAGCAAGCGCGCGACGCACCTCGGACGGATCGCCAGGCCGGGCGAGCGTACGCGCGTGCTCGTGGTCGACGACGACCCGCAGGTGCTCCGGCTGGTTCAGCGCGTGCTTGTGGAGGCCGGCTATCATCCCATCGCCACACCGGACCCGGTCGAGGCGCTGCGCCTGGCAGAGCTTGAGGAGCCGGACCTAGTGCTGCTGGACCTGGGCCTCCCTGGCATGGACGGGCTCGAGCTGCTGGGCCGCCTTCGGGAGTTCTCCGGCGTGCCGGTCATCTTTCTCACGGCGCACACAGACAGCGAGACGGCGACCAAGGTGCTCCGGGCCGGGGCCGACGACTACATCGCCAAACCCTTCGCCCCCACCGAGCTGACGGCGCGCATCGAGGCATCCCTCCGCCGCCGCGTGCTGCCGGACCAGACCGAAGTCCGCCCGCGTTTCGAGCTCGAGGACCTCGTGGTGGACTTCGCTCAGCGCCGGGTGAGCGTCGGCGGGAAGCCCGTGGCTCTTTCGGCCACGGAGTACAAGCTGCTCTACGAGCTGGCGACCAACGCCGGGCGCGTGCTCACCCACGACCAGATACTGCACGGCGTGTGGGGCGCCGAGTACTCCGGCGAGCACGAGCTGGTGCGCTCCTTCATCCGCAACCTCAGGCGCAAGCTGGGCGACGATGCGCGGAACCCGCGATACGTCTTCACCGAGCCGCAGGTCGGCTACCGGATGCCTTCCCCCACCGGCTGAGCCCCCCGAGCGTTCACACCACGCTCACACCCACGTCCGTCCGCTTCATGTGCTCTGCACGGCGCGACCCTACGCTTGGCCACGTTCGAGCGGAGGACGGCGAGCACATGTCCACATCCACCAAGCAGAAGCGCGGCGTCATGTTGCTGGTCGAGGACGACCCTGCGGTGCGCCGTATGCTGCGCCTCGCGCTCGACCGGAGCGGCTTCGACGTCGTGGAGGTCGACACCGGCACGCGCGCGGTGGCCACCCTAGAGCAGGGTGGCATCGACGCCGTCGTGCTCGACCTCGGGCTCCCGGACGCGCGGGCACCCGACGTGCTCGCCTGGCTGCACGCCCACGACGAGAAACCGCCCTGGCTCGTGATATCAGCGGTCGACCGCGCCGACGCGGTCCGCATCGACAGCGCGATCAGCGGTCGCTTCGTCGCCAAACCCTTCGACCCGTGGAAGCTTCTCGAGCGCATCACCGCGCTCACCGATACGGACGAGGAAGGAGCAACACGATGACGTTCTGGCTGAAGTCATGCCCGAAGTGCGGCGGTGACCTCGAAGCGGTCGATGCACTCCTCGAGACGTACGTGAGGTGCGTCCAGTGCGGGCTGGAGCTCACGCAGGTGCAGGAGAAGGTGCTGCGCCGTGGAAGCCGCGTCCACGTGGCTGTGCCGGTGCCGGCGCCCGCCGTCACCCACGAGGGCCGGCACCAACCCGCCGCTTGAGCCCGCCGCGGGCACGCGCTTACGGCTCCTGACGCCGCACCGCTACGTCGTCGAGCCCGCCGTCCCCGGCGAGCTCGAGCGTGGCCCGCGCATCTTCCACGAGCTGCACGACCCGCTCTGGGCTGACCCCCAGGTCGATCAGCGACACGCGCATGATCTCAAGCGCTGCCTCCATCTCCGGCCAGACGACGGCGTCCGCGCCGGCGCGGCGCAGCGCCTCTGCCTCCTCGTGCCAGCCAACGCGGCCGACGATCTGCAGCTTGGGGTTGAGCCGCCGGGCGTGCTGCGCCGTGACCACGGCGGAGACCGGGTCGGGCAGCGCGATCACCAGCAGCCGCGCACGCTCGATGTGGGCCGCCGCAAGCAGCGCGTCGCTCGCCGCGTCGCCGTGGATGATGAGCCTGCCCAAGCCGTGGAACCGCTCCACGACTACCGGGTCCATGTCGATGCCGATGGACGGGATGTGCTGCTGCTCCAGCTCGTCCGCGATGAAGGAGCCGACGCGCCCGAGCCCCGCGAGCACGACGTGCCCGCTCAGCCCTTCGACCGCGGCGTCCTCCGGAGCGGGGACGGCGCCGCGCCGCCGGCCAAGGCGGCTCGCTAGGCGCTCACCGGCGGCGATCAGGCCAGGGGTAACGGCCATCGTTCCAACGGCCGCGGCGACCGTGACCGGGAGGAAGCTGTCATCCACCACGCCCATCGCCGCGGCCGAGCCCGCCAGGATGAAGCTGAACTCACCGAGCTGCCCCAGGCTGAAGCCGACCTGCACGGAGGTGGGCGCAAGATAGCCCAGCAGGCGAAGGAGGCCCGCGGTCAGCACGAGTTTCACGCCGACCGCAGCCACGACGACGACGCCCACCAACGGCGCGTGCTCCAGCAGGAACCCAACGTCCACGAGCATACCGATGGCCACGAAGAAGAACGCGCCGAACACGTCGCGGAGCGGCGTGACCTCCCGGAGCGCGCGGTGCCCCGTCCAGTCGGACTTGCTGACGACGAGCCCCGCCAGGAACGCCCCCATGGCGGCCGAGAGACCCATCGAGCTCGTGACCGCGGCGATCGCGAAGGCCAGCGCGACGACCGTCACGATGAAGGACTCCCGCGCGCCGACGAGCGCCACGTGCCGCAGCATCCACGGTATGCCGCGGCGCCCCAGCACGAACACCAGGCCGAGGGCGGCTGCGACCTTCGCCGCCCCCGCGCCGAGGTCAGACAGGAAGGAGGCGCCGCCTCCCGCCAGGGCCGGGAGCACGGCGACCATGGGGATGAACGCAAGGTCTTGGAGCAGCAGGATGCCGGTGGTGATCCGGCCGTTCAGGGTGCCCACCGCACCGCGGTCGGCCAGCGTCTTCATCACCACCATCGTGCTGCTGAGGGAGAGGACCATGCCGAACACGACGGCCTGCCCCACATCCCAGCCGAGCGCGAGGCCGATCGCGTAGCCGAGCGCCAACATGCCCACGATCTGCCCGCCGCCTGCTAGCACGACGCGCCGCCCGACGCGCGCGAGGTCCACCATCGAGATCTCGACGCCGACGGCGAACAGCAGGAGCACGACACCGAATCCGGCGATGGTCTGAACGTCATCGACGTTCCCGATGAACCCCAACGCATGGGGACCGATGGCGATGCCGACCACGAGGTACCCGAGCAGCGCGGGCAGCTTCAGCGCGCGGGCGCCCAGGCCACCCGCGAAAGCGGCCACGAAGATGAAGACGACGTCGATGAACAGATCAGGCTGAGCGTTCACGGAGCCCTCGGTATCGGGGAATGAAGCGCCGGCACTGGGGTCGCCCTCGAGTGCCGGCGCCTGCTCATCCCGGGCTCCGCGATTCTACGGGGCCTAGTCCGGCCGCACCACCAGCACCGGGCCGGGGCCATGACGGACCACGCGGTCGGCGACGCTGCCCAGCACCCAGCGCCCGACACCTGATCGGCCGTGGGTCGCCATCACCACGAGCGGTTCATCCGCCGCGCGGGCGAGGTCGACGATCGCCGAGCTCGCGTTCCCGATCGAAGCCTCGGACCTCACCTCGGAGATGCCCTGGTCCCTGATCCGGGTGGCCACACCATCGAGATACTCCTCGGCGTCCTCGCGCGCGTCCTCAACGAGCCGCTGGTAGCTGTCCGGCATGTACTCGAGGGATGCATCGGCGTGCGACGCAGGGGAGACCGCGCGTATGAGCGAGATGCCGGCGCCCAACAGCTTCGCCATCTCCACCGCGTGGGGGATCGCAGCCTCGGCGGTTGCCGAGCCGTCAAGTGGAAGGATGACCTCGCCGATGTTGGCCCGGCTCCCGTCCGCGTCGTCGCGCGCCCCATCCGCGCCGTCGCGCGCTCGAACGACCAACGTCGGCTGATGGGCATGCCGGACCACCTTGTCCGTGACACTCCCCATCAGCCAGCGCCCGAGGCCGGAGCGCCCATGGGTCGCCATGACGATCAGCGTTCCCGGCCGCGCATCGGCCTCCTTGATGATGGCCTCGGCCGCATCGCCCTCGAGCACCGCCGAGCGCGTCGCGACACCGGCGCCGATCAGCGCCTCGGACGCGGCCAAACGTTTGCCGGCATCCTCGCGAAAGCCTTGCGCGATGCTGGCCCACTCGTTTGAGGTCGGCCACCGATCGAACCGCGATCCGGCGCCGACCGCCACGAGCTCATCGTCGGTGGAGGCCCTGACGAACTCCTCGAACGGCGCGACGACCTCCACGAGCTCCACCTCCGCCGACTTGGCGGTGGCCACCGCACGCGCGTACGGCAGCGCCTGCTGCGCCAGCTTCGAGCCGTCCAGCGGGACCAAGATCCGCTCGTACATACCTCACCTCCGTTCGGTTGTCTGCGGCTGCGGCGCCAGCGGGCCGCTCGGCAACAAGCCTACGAAGGCCGTATGAAGGCGGTGTGAACGCGCCCCGCGTCGGCGTCAACGTCCCGTGAAGGCCCTGCATTCTGCGGTGGCCGGCGTTCACGTGTCTTTCACGGCCTCATCGCCCGCGTTCACGAGCACGTCACGGCCGCTCGGTACGCTCGGCACCAGTCTCACGCCGACGTGGAGGTGCGCCCGATGCTCACGCAGGAGCAGAACGACCGTCTGACGCAGGTAGGCCCCGGAACGCCGATGGGCGAGCTCATGCGGCGGTACTGGCATCCGATCGCCGGCAGCTCGCAGCTCGATGCGGAGAACCCCACGAAGGCGGTCCGCCTGCTCGGCGAGGACCTCGTGCTCTATCGCGACGCGAGCGGCACGCTCGGCCTCCTCGAGCCCAGTTGTCCCCACCGCAAGGCGAGCCTGCTCTACGGCATCCCCGAGCCGAACGGCATCCGCTGCTGCTACCACGGATGGATCATGAACGAGACCGGCCGTTGCGTGGACCAGCCCTCGGAGCCGGAAGGGAGCCGCTTCAAGGACAAGGTCCGCATCAAGGCCTATCCCGTCCAAGAGCTCGGTGGGCTCATCTTCGCCTACATGGGTCCCGAGCCGGCGCCGCTGCTTCCGCGATACGACATCCTGGTCTGGCCGGGGACCCGCAACGCGACGTCCGTGGCGCTGCCGTGCAACTGGCTCCAGTGCCACGAGAACTCCCTGGACCCCGTGCACTTCCAGTGGCTGCACCGCTACTGGGGCGGCTGGGTGATGAACCGCAAGCGGCCGCCCGAGGAGCGGGACGAGTTCAACCGAGCCACGGCGGCGCGCGGCGCCGAGCACCGGCGGATCGGCTTCGAGCTCACCGACTACGGCATCATCAAGCGCCGGCTGGTGGGGGAGGAGACCGAGGACGACGAGTACTGGCGCATCGGCCACCCGATCCTCTTCCCCAACATACTGCGGGTGGTGAACACCCTCCAGTTCCGCGTGCCGGTCGACGACACCCACACCATCCACCTCGTGTATCAGCACCAGCACGCAGAGCCCGGGCAGACGGCCCAGGAGACGGTGCCGTTCGAGGAGCGCTCCGTCTACGACGACGACGGCCGGTTCCGGGCGGACTACGTGCTCGGCCAGGACCAGACGGCGTGGGCGATCCAAGGGCCGGTCACCGACCGGACGACCGAGCGGCTCGGCGTGTCGGACGTCGGCATCATCATGTACCGCCGCTTGCTCGAAGAGCAGCTCCAGATCGTCGAGGACGGCGGCGAGCCCATGAACGTCCATCGCGACCCGGCCAAGAACGAGTGCATCGTCTTTCCGGTGGAGCACTACGTCTACCCCGGCGAGACGGAGACCGGCGGCCCGTTCAAGGACTCCAGGCCGCGCGAGCCCGACGTCGTCGCGGAGCTCTCGGGCGAAGGCGCCCGGCTCCCGGCGTGGAAGGCGTAGCCACGGTCCCGTACCAGGAGGAGGGATCCGATGGCGCAAGAGACTGTGTTCGCCACCGTGGAAGGACCCAAGGGAAAGGCTGAGGTCGTGGAGGTCGTCGATGAAGCGGCCGCCATGCTCGTCCCTGAGTACCAGGTCCGGTTCAACAACACGACGACGACGTACAAGACCCTGGGCGAGGCCTACATCGAGGCCGGCCTGGCGGTCGGCGCTCCCACCTAGAGTGGGAGCGCCGCAGCGAGCCCAGCGCGGAAACGTGGATCAAGGAGGACGGCGATGCTGAGTGCCGGGGAGAACGAGAGGCTCACGCGGGTGAGCGCCGGGACGCCGATGGGGGAGCTGATGCGGCGCTACTGGGTGCCGTTCCTCATGTCGAGCGACCTGCCGGAGCCTGACGGCGAGCCGGTGCGTGTCACGCTCCTCGGCGAGAGCCTCCTGGCATTCCGCAACACCGACGGCGAGGTGGGGCTGATCCAGCGGAACTGCCCGCACCGGTGGGCCGACCTCTTCTTCGGCCGCAACGAGGAGCGTGGGCTGCGCTGCACCTACCACGGCTGGATGTTCGACATCCACGGCAACTGCGTCGACATGCCCACCGAGGCGGAGGACAGCAGCTTCAAGGACAAGGTGAAGCTGACGTCGTACCCGGTCGTGGAGCGCGGCGGCACGCTGTGGACCCACATGGGCCCGTCCGATGTCCCCGCCGAGCTCCCCGGCTTCGAGTTCTTCAGCGTGCCGGAGTCTCACCAGTTCGTCTCGTGGAACCGGCAGGAGAACAACTTCGCGCAGGCGATCGAGGGCGGCATCGACTCGGCGCACTCCAACTTCCTGCACGCATCGCTCGACGCGTTCCGCAGGACCGACGCATGGCGCCGGGAGGGCGAGCGTACCGGCAACCTGCGCGACCTCTACCACGCGAGGGACCGGCACCCCAAGTTCTTCGCCGAGGACACCGACTACGGCGTGGCCACGGGCGCGCGGCGCGACACGGGCGAGGGCGACTACTACTGGCGCTTCAACCTCTTCCTGCTGCCGTTCTACACGATGCCGCCGGGCCTCGGGCCCCAGCAGAAGTTCTTCCATGCATTCGTGCCGCTGGACGACCAGACCACGGCTCGCTGGAGCTTCGTCTGGAACACCGACCGCCCTATAACCGGCCCGGAGCGCAGATTGTGGCGCCGTGGTTACGGCATCCACTCCGAGCTCCAGCCGGGGCCGGAGCACCGGCCGGTCCGCAGCATGGCGAACGACTACCTGATCGACCGCTACGACCAGAAGCACTTCAGCTTCACGGGCATCGCGATCCTCGCCGACGAGGACTACTCCGTGCAGGAGGGCATGGGCCGCATCGAGCCGCGGCACCAGGAGCACCTGGGCACGTCGGACGTCGGCATCATCAAGACCCGCCGGCGCCTGCTCAGAGAAGCCGCGGCGCTCATGGACGGCGCCGAGCCGCTGACCGCGGCCAACGGACGCCTCTACTACCTGCGCTCCGGCGATGCGCTCCTCCCGCACGACGCGGAGTGGAGCACCGACCCGCGCACGCTGGAGCTCATGACCGCGACCCGGTAGCTGCGGCCGCCAACGGAGGTACCAAATGACCACGGAACGGCACGTCCTGGCAAAGATCGAGGGACCCAATGGCACGGCCGAGATCGTCGAGGTCTTCGTCGACGGCTCCAACAGCCCGGAATACGAGGTGAGGTTCGGGGACCAGGTCCACGTCCACAAGGCCGAGGGCGCCGCGTCCATCGAAGCTATGGAGCTCGTCGGCCTCTAGCCGCGCGCTCCCCCCCCGGTCCAGCACGCCCATGCTTCACACGTCGTTCACGCTGGCATCCCGCATCATCACGCGCGGTTGACGCTCACTCCTTACTGTGGGAGACGGCCCCCAGGGGCCGAACGCACGCGAGGAGGCTTTGCAATGTCGACCCAAACGAGACGGATGTCCCTGTGGGATGCGGTCATCGACGTCGTCAGTCATTCGCCGGCGCCTCCTTATCGCGCATCGATGTCCCAGCGCCTCGAGCAGGTGATGCGGCACCACGTGGAGCAGGAGGAGCAGTCGCTGGAGGAGTATCGCTGGGTGCGAGACGAGACCCGCGACCCAGTCGTGCGCATGTTGATGGAAGA
>JADFRC010000179.1 GCA_022561455.1 Chloroflexota bacterium
GGACACGCCGCCGTCGGCCAGCGCCCCGGCCGCGGCGGACGCGAGCGCGTCGGCGATGGCGTCCGGGCCGTCCTCGGCCGGCGTGGACGCGACGGCCCGTCCCAGCACGGCCCCGGCGGCGTCGGCGGCCAGGGCGAGGAGTTTCGTGCCGCCGAGGTCGATGCCCAAGAAGACGGGCCCCCGCGGAGCGCCCGGACCACCAGCGCCGGTACCGGCCACGCTACTGCTTCCGGCCGTTCGGCGAGAGGCTGTTCATCAGCCGCAGGTGGTCCGCCAGGAGGCGCGTGGTGAGGTAGTTGGCGCGCACGTGCTCCTTCGCCGCCTTGCCCAGCGCCTTGCGTGCGGGTGGGTCGTCGAGGAGGTCGCCGATAGCATCGGCGAACTCCTGGGTGGTGTCGGCGACGCGGCCGACGCGGCCGCCGTCGAGCTGCATGGGTATGCCGCCCGCGGAGCTGCCCACGAAGGCCTTGCCCTTCCACAGCGCCTCGGAGATCACGAGGCCGAAGCCCTCGCGGAGAGACTTCTGCATGACGACGTCCGCGGCGCTCTGGAAGGTGTTGACCTCGACGTTGCCGACTCCGTTCAGGTTCGTGAGGACGTGGATGTCGTAGTCCTCGCCGGCTTTCCGGACGATCCGCTCGTAGAACGACCACGCCTCCGGGTCGTCGTCGGCCATCGAGGCCACCATGAGCAGCTGGAGGCCGGGCCTATGCTCCTTGAGTATGCGGTACGTGTCGATGACGCCAAGCGGGTCCTTCCACGGGTCGAACCGGGATATCTGCGCGATGATCGGGCGGTCGGGGTCGATCTCGTAGCGCTGGAGCACCTCGCGCACGACGGCCTTCGGGAGGGGCGTGTTCTTGGTGCTGGTCGGGTCGATGGCCGGCGGTATGATTGCGAGCTGCGGCCCGAGCCGCGACTTCACGTAGCCCTCCATCGTGAAGACGGCGGCGTCGTAGAGCTCCACGTACCCGCGCAGGAAGTCCCACACCTCGGGCAGCGCCTCGGTGGTGTCGAGGTGGCAGCGCCAGATCCACTTGGCGCCGAGTCCTCCGGCATCGCGCAGGCGCACGTAGTGGAGGAGGCCCGCGGGCTGTGGGTCGTGGACGTAGACGTAGTCGTAGCGCTCCGTGATGGCCTCGGCGTTGGCCTGGTTGACCTCGCGCCACGTGTCGGCCATCGCGTTGCTCCAGGGTATGTACATCCCCTGCATCGCGTTGTGCATGCTCTTGGTGACGTTGAAGAACTCGGCGTGGGCGTCGATCACCTGCCACTCGGCCGCGATGCCGAGGTCTTGGAGGAGCGGGATGATGCTGTTGAGGAGCTCCGCGACGCCGCCTCCGTATGCGGTGGCGTTGAGGTGCAGCACCCGGGCTCCGCGGAGCGGGCGGGCAAGCTCCTCGATCTCGGCGATCACGTCGTCGCCGACGTGGCGGCGGTACTCCTCCAGGGATTTGGGGGTGACGGACACGGGCGAGGGCATCAGCGTCTGCGCTCCGGGGTCCGGTGCAGGACCTGCTGGAACAGCTTGAGGTAGTCGGCGAGGTAGCGGGTCACGAGGTAGTGCTCGGCGATGCGCCGGTGGGCCGCGGCGCCCATCCGCCTGCCCACGGCCGGGCTCGCGAGCAGCCGCAGGACCGCCGTGGCCTGCTCGGCCGGGGTGTCCGCGAGGATGCCGGTCCGGTGCTGAGTCAGCACCGCCTCGGCGACCGAGCTCTTGGAGCTCACGACCGGCTTGGACTGCCACATCTCTTCCAGGAGCTCGATCGAGATGCCCCGGGGAAGCCCCTGGTGCAGGAGGACCGCCGCCTGGTCGCGCAGCGCGCAGACCTCCACGTTGCCGACGCCGTCCATCTCGCCGAGGACCACGACGCCCCCGAGCTCCCTCCCGCGCCTCCGCAGGGCATCGACGGACTCGCCCTGGTCCGGCCCGCTGAGGAGGTAGGCGACGATGAGCTGGAGCTCCGGTTTTTCTCGCTTGGCAAGCTCGTAGGTTTCGAGCACCCGCAGCGGGTCGTCGTCGCGGGTGCTCAAGACGATCTGTGCCAGCAGCGGCCTGGTCACGTCCACGCCGCGCTGGACGAGGATCGTCTCGCGCACCTCCTCGGACACCTGCCGTGAGCGCGGCCCAAGCGGATCGACGCCCGGAGGGATCACCACCTTGCGGCGCGTCGGCGCATCGGGGCGGATGAACGGCTTGTAGTCGTAGATCGAGACGTCGAAGTCGTCCGCGTGCCGCCGTATGAGCGACCACGCGTCCGGGTGCGCGGCGCGGTAGTCGCGGTGCGAGTCCCAGAGCCAGACGCCCGCCGGCGCACGGCCGGTCATCTGCGTCAGCGCGGCGTGCAGTCCCACCGAGCCGGTGTGGTGCACGACGACGATGTCGAACTCCTGGTCGAAGAGCCCGGCGCTGGACTGGTTGAACTGCCACCAGGCGTTCGAGAGCTTCGCGGGCCAGTCCACGGCGTACCCGGACAGCGCGAGCCGGAGCTGGTGGTCCATCTCCTGGAACTCGCTCGAGACCCGGACCTGCTGCCACGCCGCCTCGATGCCCAGGTCCGCCTGGAGCGGGACCGAGCTCTGGAGGAGGTTGCGGACGGCCCCGCTCGCGCCGGGTGAGGAGAGGTGCAGCACGCGGATGCCGCGAAGCGGCTCGGCGAGCTCCCGGAGCGCCGCCACGGCGGCCTCCCCGACGATCGGGACGTAGTCGTCGATGGAGTGCGTGCTTGTCGCGACGCTACCGAACATACGTTGCTCGCGGTGCCTCCCTGGGCTCGGGGCGGGACGCGGGCGGCAGTGGAGATGCCTCGTTACGCGGTCATTATCGGCTTGCCGCGGAAGCCGGGTCAAGGATGTTGGCACCCAAGCGGCCCACGGGGGAGCCACGCGGCGATATAATGCCACCACCCCCCAAGGGGGCATCTCAGC
>JADFRC010000180.1 GCA_022561455.1 Chloroflexota bacterium
AGCTCGTCGAGCTCCTCCTCGAAGCCGTACCGCTTGAGGCCCATCCCGATGATGGAGTTGTCGTGGGGCCACACTGACCCTAAGTGATAGCCCAGCGGATTGTACCGGGGCGTCCGGCTGCTGAGCGTACGGATGCCCCAGCCCGAGAACATGTCGTTCGCGAAGAGCCGTTCCGCCACGGACCTGGCCTTGTCCCCCTCGACGATCCCCGCCCATAAGCAGTGGCCGGGGTTGGACGTGATCGCCGTCGAGGGTTGGTTCTCGATGCCCAGCGCCAGGGCGAAGAACCGGTCCTGCTCGAGCCAGAAGTCGTCGTTGAAGCGGCGCTTGAATGCGGCCGCCTTCTGGCGCCGCGCTTCGGCCAGCTCGGGCTTGTCGAGCAGGTCGAAGAGGTGAGCCATGCCTCGCTGAGCGGCGTAGACGTAGCCCTGCACCTCCACCAGCGCGATGGGTGGCCTCACCAGCGTCCCGTCGCCGTTCACGATCCCGTCGTGGGAGTCCTTCCAGCCCTGGTTCAGCAGCCCCTTGGACGACTGGCTGGCGTAGTCCAAGTAGCCGCTGGCGCTCGCGCTCATGCGGCGGTCGACCCAGTCCAGCGCGGCGAGGAGCTGCGGCTCGAGCTCCCGGACGAGGTCGAGGTCTCCGGTCCATGCAACATATTCCGCCGCAAGCATGAGGAAGAGCGGCGTCGAGTCGACCGAGCCGTAGTACGGGGTCATGGGGATCTCGTTCAGAGAGGCCATCTCGCCGTCGCGGACCTCGTGGAGGATCTTGCCGGGCTCCTCATCACGCCACTCGTCGACTTGTGTGCCCTGCTTCGCGGCGAGCAGGCGCAGGGTGTCGCGCGCGAGCCACGGATTGAACGCCAACATCTGAAGCGCGCTGATGATGCTGTCGCGTCCGAACAGTGCACTGAACCAGGGGGTGCCCGCGGCCACGAAGGTGCCTCGCTCCTCCTCGATGGACAGCATCCGCAGGTCCCGCAGCGACCGCTCCCACATCGCGTTGAAGAATTCGTTGTCCGTGACGACCTGCGTGCAGGAGTCGGTCCAGTCCCGGTACGACGCGGACAGCCGTTCGGACGTGGCCGCCAGCGATGCTCCGGTGGGTGCGTCGTCGGGGATGATCGAGACGGTGAGGTCGAAGCTCTCCAGGTGTGCGAGCTGCCGGTGGAAGACCGCAGCGTCCTCCGTCAGCTCGTCCGGTGGTACCGAGAAGCGCAGCTCGGTGGTTCGCCGGACGTGGTCCAATCCCAGGTAGGCGAACAGGACGCGGTCCTTCGCGACCTCGGGCGCCAACAGCTCGCCGCGGCGGTCACGCTTCTCGCCGCGGAACTCGAAGATGTCCTGGAAGTCGGCCGCGAAGCGGAAGCGAAGCGTGAGCGTGACCGGGAGGATATCGTAATTGGTGACCTGGATGGTCTCCGTGAGGAGGTCGCTGATGACGCGCCGGCGGTGGACCTCGATGCTTCGGGTGGAAACCGCTCTTCCCGCGGCCGTCCGCATGGGCGGGTTGGTGAGGACGTGCTCGGAGGCGTAGCCGCTCTCGGCCGTGGAGAGGAGGACGACGGGGCGGACGTCCCCGAGGGAGAGGTCGTAGACCGAGAGGTAGCGCGTGTCTCCCTTGTAGAGCCCGTACCCTTGGTCGTCGCCGGGTGGCAGGTTCCCCTCGGCGTCGGTCATCAGGAAGAGATTGCCTTCCTTGATGACGAGGGCGTCGTGGATGTCAGCGACAGCGATGTCCTCGCCGTAGGGGAGGAGGACATTCTGCCGGTGGCCTGCTTCGGTTTCAGGCTGGGGGTCAACCGGTGACGACAAGAGTTATCGGACCTGCTGGCCGCATGCCAGCGTCGCCTCAGACGACATTGACGTTGCCCTCGGCTGGCGCGCGGCCGGTTGGTACTCCCCCGTCGGCGACGGCGATCAACTCGTTGTTGACATCTGCAACCAAAGGGGTCCACGCGAGCCGCTCGGCCGCGGCCCGGACCTGCTCGTTGGGCACGAAGCCGGTGAGCTGGACGATGTCTGCCCGGACCTCGACGCCGATCCGGGCCGCCTTGCTCCCGAGCCGGTCCTGGATGGCCTGCGCGATCTCGCTTGCCAGAGCGGCCCCTCCGGGCGGCACGGCGGACCCAACCTGGATGGCGTTGATGACGCGCCTGACTCCAGGGGCCGCCCACGACTCGTCCTCGACGCGGCACCGCGCCGATTCGGTCGCCGCGACGCCCCGCAGTTGGACGACGCAGCTCACGACCTCGACATAGATCGTCGTCTCGTCGATGGCCGGGTTCCCGGCGAGTGCCGCGAGGAGGTACTCGCGGACGCTATCGTCGTCCAAGATGGCCACCGGCGCTACTCTGAGCGTGTTCACGACGTGGCGGACGCCCTCCATCTCGGACACGATCCGGTGCACGAGCCGCTTGCGCTCAACGCTGGTCACGGATCCTCCGACGTGGGCGATGTCCCCGCGCACGTCGACCGTTACCTCCCGCTCGGCGGCCAGGCCGCCCCATGCTAGCCGCTCCAGCAGCACGTCCCTCGGTCGGCGGTTGGACTTCGTTCGTTCGCTCATCGTTCGCTCCCCCCCAAGCTCCCCACCGCTTGCGCGCTCGTATCAGGCTGCCGCTCGACGCTCCGGCCCCACGGGCACGCCGGTCTCGGACGCGACGCGCTCGTACGCGGCGACGTAGCGGTCGACCATCGTGCGGTAGCCGAAGCGCCTCTGTGCGTCGAGCCGGCACGCCCACCGGTCGATGGAATCGACGCGTCCCACCGCGGTTGCCATCTCCGCCAGCGTGTCGACCACGAAGCCGGTCTCGCCGTGCTTCACGACCTCCGAAACGGACCCCCGGTTCAGGCCGACGACCGGCGTGCCGCAGGCCAACGCCTCCACCATGAACAGCCCGAA
>JADFRC010000049.1 GCA_022561455.1 Chloroflexota bacterium
CCCGAGCGCGGGCAGGGCCGGGATGATCATGCCCTGGCCGAGGGACATGAGCAGCGAGGGGAAGTAGATGTGGAGCGCCGCGCGCCGGAGGGAGCTTGAGCCTAGGCCCACGGTGCGCCGTCCGCGGCCGGCGGGAGCGGTGTGCGGCTGCTGGGGGAGGCGACCATCGCCTGAAGCCTAGCACGCGCCGCCGCCCGCCGGCGTCCCCAGGAGGCCGACAGCCTCCGAACGAGGGGCGGCGTATCATGGTGCGGCGGGGGCGAGTAGCTCAGTGGTCAGAGCACCTGCTTTACACGCAGGGGGTCGCAGGTTCGACCCCTGCCTCGCCCACCAGACACGGCCCGTGGCCAAACGGCTACCCCGCGGCGGCCCGGTGCGGAGGTGCCCGATGCTCAGCGTTGAAGCGAACGAACGGCTCACGCAGGTCGGACCGGGGACGCCGATGGGCGCGCTCATGCGGCGGTACTGGCTGCCCGTCAGGCCACTCGCCCAGCTGATCGACGAGGACGTGATGAAGGTCCGCATCCTCGGCGAGGACCTCGTCCTCTTCCGCAGCCTCAAGGGCGAGCTCGGACTCATCGGCGCCAACTGCGCACACCGGCGCACCGGGCTCGAATTCGGGATACCCGACGAGCGCGGCCTGCGCTGCTGCTACCACGGCTGGCTCTACGACCCCAGCGGCCAGTGCATCGAGACGCCGCTCGAGGCGCCCGACAGCACCTTCGCCGAGCGCGTGAAGATCACCGGCTACCCGGTGCAGGAGCTCGGCGGCCTCGTCTGGGCCTACCTCGGCCCGGCCCCCGCGCCGCTCCTGCCGCCCTGGGACCTGCTGGTCATGCCCAATGCGCTCCGCCAGATCGGCGTCGTCGTCCTCGACTGCAACTGGCTCCAGTGCCACGAGAACACCGGGGACCCGGCCCACAGCGTGTACCTGCACGGGCACCTGTTCGAGTACGTGCTGAAGAAGCAGGGCAAGCTCGGGGAGCGCGCGGCCGAGGGCGGCATCCATACGCTTTATAGCCGGATCAAGTCCGGCGTGGGCATCGAGTCTCTGTTCGCCCGCGCCACGCCCTTCGGCATGGAGAAGGGGATCAACTACTCGAAAGCGCTCGGCGCCGACCGCGACTTCGCCTCCCGCCACTCGACGGTCATCTTCCCCTTCTTCACCCAGACGGGCGGCGCGGGGCAGGTCCGCCAGGAGTTCCAGATCCGCGTGCCCATCGACGACACGCATACCTACCACATCAACTACGGCTGCTACCTGGCGCCGCCCGAGGTCGAAGCCCCCCACCAGGACGAGGTCCCCTGGTACGACGTGCCGCTCTTCGATCCGGCTGGCAAGCCGATCCTCGACTACGTGCTGGCCCAGGACATGACCGCGTGGCGCTCCCAGGGCACGATCACCGACCGCTCGTTGGAGAAGCTCGGCCGCACCGACCAGCCCATCATCTTCCTGCGGCGGCAGCTCGAGGAGCAGCTGGGCATCGTGGAGGACGGGGGCGACCCGATGAACGTCTTCCGCGACCCCGCCGAGCTGCCCGAGGTCCTCCACGGCGGGGCGTGGGACGAGAGCGTCGCCGCATGGTGGACGGAGAACAAGGCCAAGGGTACCGGCACGGGCACCTCGGACTTCCGCTCGGCGTACCACAAGGGACACACGATGGACGACGTCGACCGCTACGGGCCGGTCACGCCCCAAGTGGTGGAGCTCATGCGAGAGATCGCGGAGGTGCAGGCGAAGGGGTCCCGGTAGACGCTAGAACGGTATCAGCGCGGTGCCGAGCGCCAGGTCGGCCATCAGCCCGAAGCCGAACAGCAGGCTCGCGGTCCCGGCGATGCGGGCCACGGCACGGTCCAGTCCCCGGTACCGCACGCCCACGGCGAACGGCACGCCCAACATCACGGTGATCATCGCCATCGAGATCATCGTGCCGACCCCGAACAGCACCAGATAGCCGACCCCGACCCAGAACGAGCTGATCTGCGGCAGCAGGACCAGCATGACCGCAGCGCTGCCCGCCAGCCCGTGCACGGTGCCGATCAGGTACGACTTCAGGCGGAACATGGGCGGCCCCGGCCGGAAGAAGCCGTGCCGGCCCGCCTCCCGGGGCTCTGCGCCAGCGCGGTGCGTCGCGTGGATGTGGACGTGGTCCGCGCCGCTGTGCGCGTGCGCGTGGACGTGCAGCCGCCCGCGTCTCAGGTTGAAGAAGACCTGCGCCCCGAGCACCACGAGCATGATCCCCACACCGAACTCGAGCACCGGCGCGACGGCCTCGTAGCGAGCGAGGACCGCCTCCTTGAGCAGCAGGATGAGGACGCCGACGGCGAGGAGTGGCGTGGTGTGACCGAGCCCCCACGACACGCCGACCCAGATGCCGCGCCACGCGTTGCCGTACTCCCCCGCGATGGTGGACACGGCGACCACGTGGTCGGCGTCGGTGGCGTGCTTGAGCCCCAGGAGGAGGCCCAGGGACAGCGCCGCGAAGATGCCGGAATCGAGCCCCATGACCTAGCCGGTCCCCCGGTGCGCGTGGGGCCCGACCGTCTCGGGGGCATGGTCATGCCCGATGGGCTCGGGCGCATGGCCATGTCCGCTGTGGGAGTGCGCGACGTCCCGGCGGCACTCGGCGCAGAGGCCGCTGAGCGCGGAGTGCTCGACGTGGAGGTCGAAGCCAGCCTCCGCCACGAGCCGCTCGCGCAGGTCGTCGAGGAACCGCGTGGGCACCTGCACCGCCTTGCCGCAGTGCTCGCACACGAGGTGGTAGTGGCGGCGCTCCGGATCGGCGACCTCGTAGCGGCTGACGCCACCCTGGACCACCTCGTTCAGCAGGTGCAGCCGCTTCAGCAGTCCGACCGTCCGGTAGACCGTGGCCACGTCGATGAACGGGTACTCCCGGCGGACACGCGCGAGGATGTCGTCGACGGACACGTGCCCGCCGATCTCGCCGACCGCGGAGAGAACCATGACGCGCTGCGGCGTCAGCCGGTGGCCGGCCCGGTGGAGCGCGCTGGCGATGGGGTGCTCGGTTGCCATGCTTATTGCGACTATTCGCAATAAGCTTCTATCGCATCAACCGGGTGCTGTCAACCGCCGCAGGCCTGGGTGGCTACTTCGTCGCGCCGCCGTACACGATCGTGTCGGGGTGGAACGCCGCCCAGGCGAACCAGAAGTGGTCCTGGTGGATGATGCGGCCGAGCTTCGTGCCCTCCAGCGGACCGCCCACGGCCTCGCCGAGGATGCTCCACGTGCTCCCGGTCTCCTCGTCGACGATTGCCCCGCCGCCGTCGCTCACGAACGCGAACGTCAGCTTCGTGCCGTCGACGACCGGATCGAACACGCCCGTCGCGCCGACCTCCCTCGCCGAAGCGATGAGGCTCGCGTCCAGCGCGGAGCGCGCCCCCGGCTCGTAGAACACGGCGATGTCCTGCCCACCGATACGGTAGTTGACGACCCGCTCCTCGGCGAGGACTTCGAACGGGAACGCGACATTGGCCTCGCCGATGGAAACGGCGGCCACGCGTTCCTTCGGCTGCAGCCGCTCGTCCGCCTCCCCGAAGAACAGGAACGGCCGCTGGTCGACGCGGTCGTAGCCCACGTACGGGTTCGTCCCGTAGCGGATCCTGAAGCCCGTGTCGCGTGAGAGGACCTCGGATTCCGGGTAGGCCTCCGCGTAGGTCTCCCACGCGACGAGCTGCGCCGGGAGGAAGGTGAGGCGCTCGCCCGCCAGCGTGCCCACGATGCCCTCGCCCGTCAGCTGCTGCCACCACGACTGCGTTTGGCGGTCCCACATGATGAGGTCGCTGTTGCGCAGGTTGCCGGACACTCCGAAGTCGTAGACCACCCCGTTCAGACGGCGGTCGAAGACGATGGCCGAGTTGCAGAGCGGACAGAACGTAACGGCCACCGGGACGCCGCCGATCTCGTCGTTGACGATCTCGTGCCGCGTTAGGATCTGGAGCGGGTATGCCTTGGCGACGCCGTTCACCTCGAGGGCGATCACGGGCTCGAGGGGCGCCAGCCACTCGTTGACCGCCGCAACCGGCTCGAAGCGGGGGTTGTCGATCGGTGGGATGCCGTCGCGGCCGACGCCGCCGGAGAAGACCTCCGAGTAGTCGATCGTGTGGAGGCTGAAGTCGGTTTCCCAGCCGAACGTCGAGAACCCAGCCTCGCTCAGGGCCTGTCGGAAGTTGGGGTCGGGCTCCACTTTGGGGCGCGCCTGCTGGGGGGTCGGGCTATCTGGCGTCGGGTCGGTCGTCGCTCGCTGTCCTGGGTCCGGCGTCGACGTGGCGGCCGCCGGCCCCACCGGCGTATCGGTGGGCGCCGCGCTTCCGCAGGCCACGGTCAAGCCGGCCGTGAGCGCGGCCAGAAGCGCGAGTAGCGGTCGTATCGAACCCATCGTGTCGATTGGATGCGCGGCGGGCGCGCCAGGGTGCCGGCGCGCCTGACGCGAGCGAGGGGGATTGCCACAAGACCCGTGCTCCGTCTTGCAGGCGTCGGAACCTCACCGCCGCCTCGACCATCCCCCCGGCCCCCTTCCTCGCCAGGAAGGGGGAGATATAGCCGATGGCGGGGGACACCCCCGCGCCCCCGGCAGAGGGGTCAGGCCCCTCTGCACTCCCCATTAGCGGACGGAAAGGGATGGCGCGTGAACGTGGTGAGGAGGCGAGCTAACGCCTGCCACGGCGATACAATGGCCAAGCGATGTACGAAACAGGGGCGAACGGCTTTCAGATGATCTTGTTCTTTGGTAGTCCTGTCTATGGGGCTATCGTGGGGTACGAGTCCGCCACCCGCGGTCACCTTCGCCCGCCCGGGGGCCTGGCGCTGGCCGCGGCGATCGTTTTCACCAGCATCGGCCTGATGCACACGATCGAGGTTGTCCGCGCCGGCGGAGTGGCGCCATACGGCGTGTGGGGACTCGCGCTTCCCATCTCTGGCCTGGCCGCCGCGGCTCTGACGGGGGCGGCTTTCTACGTTCGCAGACCAGGGCGCTCGCGCCGGGCGATGTTCGCCTTGGCCGGGCTCCTCTCCCCCCTGAGCGTCTGGATCCTCTTCCTTTCCGTCGGACCCTTTTACGTGTTGGCGGCGTGGGCCGTGTGCTTCGGGCTCGCCGCGATGAACCCGCCGTTACGCACGAGCGAGCTTCGTCCCCAGGGCTGATGCGAAGGCCCACCGACTCCTGGTGCTGACGAAGCGCCGCTTAGCCGCCGCGCTTCGTCATGAATGCGTGACTCAGCACTCCCCCGATGCCCAATCCTGCGAGCCCACCGTACAGGCCACCACAAATAAGTTTCGCAGGGCCGCAGCCTTCCACCGACGGGAAGAGGCTGAACAGCAGACCGGCCACCAACGTCAGCAGCATGGATCCAACGAGCGCACCGGCCATAACGATGAGCGCATCCCTCATCGGACCACCCCCTCGTGCGTGCTTCGTCCACCCACAGTGCCCGGCATGCGTTCGTTCGTGCTTCGAGAGCCTCAGCACGAACGGGGTTTGGGGTTGAGCGCCAACCATTCGCTCTGTCCCCCCGGTGTACGCCAAGCCTTCGCTCTGGATGACAGCGCCCGTGATCTCCGCGGCGCTACCCCTTAAGGGTCAAGGGCAAGGCCCTTGTGCCAGCCGTCGGGGGAGAAGCGCTCGACTGCCGCTTCGTCGAGCGTGATGCCTAGGCCGGGCTCCTGCGGCAGGAGCAGGTTGCCGTCCTCGAAGCGGAGCTTCGTCGCGAAAAGCTCCATGATGTTCAGCACCTCGGTGTCGGTGAAGAACTCCACGTAGGTCGCGTTCGGCGTCGAGGCCACGAGGTGGACGTGGAGGTCGGCGAGCCAGTGCGGCGCGAGCGTGACGCCGTGCGCCGCGGCGAGGCTCGCCACGCGGCGGAACTCCGTGATGCCGCCCACCACGCCGGCGTCCGGCTGGAGGATGCTGGCCGCGCTCCGCTCCAGGATCTCGAGGAAGTCCCACCGGGTCTGGTGTATCTCGCCCGTGGCGACCGGCATGCTGACGGCCGCTGCGACCGCCGCGCTCGCCTCCAGCTCGTCGGGCATCGTGGGCTCCTCGACCCAGCCCAGGTCGTACTCCTCCCACTGCCGGATGGCGCGGATGGCGGACGTCGCGTCGTTCCACGCGTTGTTGGCGTCCACGAACAGCTCGACGTCGTCTCCGACGGCGCGCCGGACCGCCGCGATGCGCTCGGCGTCCTCGCGTGCGCTCACGCGGCCGACCTTGATCTTCACCGCCTTGAAGCCGGCGGCGGCGTACGCCGCGCACTCGTCCGCGAGGTCTTGGGTGGTCTTGCCGTCGAGGTAGTACCCGCCGCTGGCATACGCCGGCACCGAGTCCTGGGCGTAGGCGCCGAGGTAGCGGTAGAGCGGCAGGCCGGCCGCCTTGGAGACGGCGTCCCACAGCGCGATGTCGATGGCGCTGATCGCGCGCAGCACCGCGCCACGGCGGCCCATGAGCACCGAGTCGCGGTACATCGCCTCCCAGATCGCCTCGGTGTCGTGCGGGTCGCGTCCGACGACGTGGCTGGCGAGCAGGTCGAGAACCGCGCGCGTGACGATCCACCCCGCGCGGTTGCCGCAGTAGCAGAAGCCGAGCCCCTCGACGCCCTCGTCGGTGCGGACCCGCACGAGCGTGTAGTGGCGCTCGCTGACCGTGCGGGTCGAGAAGGACGTGACGTTCCGGAGCGGGACGACCGCGGTTGCGGCGAGGAGCTCGGTGACCTTCATCGGCGTTACCTCGTTGGAGTAGTGCTAGGGCGTTCGGCCGGCGAAGGTGATGCCCGAGGTGATCGTGGCGCCGCCTTCGCCGGGCCCGGCCGAGTCGGCGAGGACCTGGTGGACCGTCACGTCCATGGTGGCGAGGTCCGCGGGTGTGCCGGCGGGGGAGGGGGCCTCGGCGGCCGTGCCCTTCACGTAGTAGGTCATGCGCTCGTCGACGAAGATGAGCGTGACCTTCCCGTTGGCGCGCATGTTTGCGGTCGTGTGGCTGTCGGCGTACGTGACCGTCCGCAGCGTGCGCCGGTCGCGGGCGCTCACCTCCCCGGCGCTCAGCAGCGCCGGGTGCGCCCACCCCTCGGCGTCGATGGTGGAGACGACGATGGCCGTCCCGGACGCCTCGCCCGTGGCCCTTGCCGACAGGGCACGGTAGAGGTCGTCGGGGAGCTCATTGCCTAGCTCGGTGGACATGCTTACTCCGCTGGCTCCTTGCCCGCCCAGCGCGTGAACGTCTCGTTCTCGATGCCAAGCGCGTCGAGGATCTTGCCGACGGTGTGGTCGACCAGGTCCTCGATGGTCTTGGGCTGCGCGTAGAACCCCGGGATCGGAGGCAGGACGATGCCCCCCATGTCCGTCACGGCGAGCATGTTGAGGAGGTGGCCGCGGTGGAGCGGCGTCTCGCGCGCGACGACCACGAGCCGCCGCCGCTCCTTGAGGCAGACGTCGGCGGCCCGCGTGATGAGGTCGGTGCTGTAGGAGTGGGCGATGCCTGAGAGCGTCTTCATCGAGCAGGGGACGACGACCATGCCGTCGGTCTTGAACGAGCCGCTGGAGACGGCCGCCGCCATGTTGTGCGGGTCGTGGGTGACGTCGGCCAGCGCGGTGATGTCGTCGATGGCCCACTCGGGCGCTTCGTACTTGATCGAGAGGTGCGCGCCCTCGGAGAGGATGAGGTGCGTCTCCACGTCCGCCATGCCGGAGAGCGCGATGAGCGTCCGGATGCCGTAGATGGGCGACGACGAGCCGCTGATGCCGACGATGATCCTGCGCACCTGACTCCTCGCGTTGCTTGACTGTGCGTCCTTCCGCCGAGGAAGGACTCCGGACTAAAGCAGGCACGCGCTGCTTCGGCCCTCGGTGCTCGGCGAACCTTTCGCCCTGACTATGCGCCTACGCTGCGCTCCGGCTCCGGACTAAAGCTCACGGTTGGACACCGTACCTCAGCTCGCTTCGCCAACCGTCATCCTGAGCGGAGCGAAGGATCTCGTCCCATGCCCTAGCTCTGCACCTCCACCTTTGCCCACCACTGGCGTGCGTCCCTCTTATGGGTCCAGGGCAGTGCCCTGGCGCCGATGGGCGGGAGTCTAGCACTCGCGCGTCGACGGGGCTTGCCCAAAACGCCGGCCACGGATCGCCCGCCCGGCCGCGAGCTGAACGAGGACGGCGGCGAGCTCTGCGGCGCTACCCCGAATGGGTCAAGGGCTGTGCCCTTGCAGTTGCGGCTCGGCCCTTTCGGACGGCAGGTCGACGGCGAAGGCGTTCACCAAGAAGGCGTTCTGCGCATAGAGGCCCAGGACCGCCGTGATCTCCACCAGGTGCAGCGGGCCGAACTGGGCCAGGGCCGTCCGGAAGGTCTCGTCTCCCACCACGTGGGTCTTGAACAGCTCCCTGGCGTACTGCACGACGGCGGTCTCACCGGCGCCCGTGGCCGGCAGCGGCGCGTCGTCACGGATGGCTTCGATCACCTCGTCCGTGACGCCGGCGCGACGGGCCATCGGGACGTGCGCGTTCCACACGTATGGGCAGTCGAGGCACCGGGCGGTGGTGAGGATCGCCAGCTCGAGGACGGCGGGGGGGATCGACGTCTCGAACCGCAGATAGCTGTTCAGCGGTCCGCGGCGCCGGGCCAGCTCCGGGCTGTTGATGGCGACCGACCCCGGACCCGGAGGCAATTTGCCGTCGTTCGCCTTGATGAGCTCGTCGAACGTCGCGCGCAGCTCGTCCGGCAGCGCCTCCCGCGTTACTTCCGGCAATCTCGCCATGCCGCACTCCGATCCGGATGCTCCCGCTCAAGCGCGGGGCACCTCCGCGAACATGGCGTGATGATACCCCCTACGTGCGCTCGCCGACGGTCACCGCGACGTCGCTGAGCTTGCCGCCGCGCAGCACGCGCACGGTCGCCTTGCTCCCCGCGGTCTCCGCGAGCGCACCGAACAGGTCGTCGATGTGCCGGACCGGCGCGCCGTCGAAGGCCACGATGACGTCGCCCAGCAGCACTCCTGCCGCATCCGCGGGGCCGCCGACCTCAACGAAGGTCACGAGCAGCCCCGTCTCCTGGTCGAGCTCTTGGGCGATGGCGGCGGACAGCTTTGCGGGCTGCGGCGTGACGCCCAGATAGCCCCGCCGGACGGTCCCGTGCTCCAGCAGCGTCTCGGTCACGCGCCGCACGTCGCCGGCCGGGACGGTGGGCGATGCGAAACGGCGCAGCGCGGAGGTGTTCATGCCGATGCCGCGCCCGTTCACGTCGACCAGAGGCCCGCCGGAGAAGCCAGGCGGCATCGCCACGTCCGCCTGGAGGTAGCGCTCGAAGCGCCGGCCGCCCGGGCTCTGCCAGCTGGGGCCGATGGCGCTCGCGATGCCCATCGTCGCCCGCACGCTCCGGCCGGGCCGTCCGAGCGCCAGCGTGACGTGTCCGACGCGGAGCGCGTCCGGCTCGGCCCAGGCCATCGGCTTCAGGCCGGAAAGCTCGGCGCGCAGGACGGCGATGTCAGTCGCCCGGTCTCGGCCCACGAGCGTCGCGGGGACGCTGTCGCCGCCGATGCCCACGGTGATGCGGTCGTCGCGCTCGACCACGTGCTCGGCGGTCACGATGACGCCGTCGGCCGACCAGACGATGCCGCTGGCCGGGATGCGGTCGCGCGCCTCGACGCGTGCCACGCTGTCGCCTGCTGAGGCAACCGCCGCCGCGAGCGCGTCTGAGAGCTCTGCAAGAACGTCTGCCATGCCATCACCTCTTTCTTGACTGTGCGCCTCTGCTGTTCGTCGGTGCCCTACAGCCGTTTCGACCATCCCCCCGTCCCCCTTCCTCGCCAGGAAGGGGGTGATAAAGCCAGATACGGGGGACACCGGTATCCCCGGACAGTGGGCGTGCCCCCGGCCCTTCGGCAAGCTCAGGGCAGGCGCCGGGGCTTCGCCCCTCTGCACACCCTGTCCGGTGGACGAAAAGGGGCTTTTGAGGCAAGGCCGGGGCGAGGAGGGGGGAAGGGCGTCCGGTGGCTCGTCCGTGTGATACGCTCCCGCCGCATCGCATTGCCGCGAACGGGGAAAGGAAGCCGCTGATGGCCAAGATCGTCCTTGGGGTGGGCACGTCCCATAGCCCGATGCTGAGCACGCCGGCCGAGAAGTGGCCGGAGCACGTGAAGCGCGACCTCGCCAACACGAGCCTGTGGGCGTGGGACGGCAAGCCGCACACCTACGAGGAGATGCTTGAGATGTCCCCGGCGTCGATCGCTCAGGAGCTGACGATGGACGTCTGGCGCGAGCGGGACGCGGCGAATCAGGCCGCGATCGCGAAGCTCGGCGACGTGATCGCGGACGTGGACCCGGACGTGATCGTGATGGTGGGAGACGACCAGCACGAGCTGATCCACGAGGACAACATGCCGTCGCTACTCGTCTACTGGGGCGAGAAGCTGCCGAACAAGCCGCGTGACCGATCGCGCATGCCGCCGTCCATCGCGCTCGCCGCCTGGGCCAACGAGTTCGACGAGGAGGTCGAGCTTGACGGCGAGGCGAGCCTCGGACTGCACATCATCGAGTCGGTGATGGCGGATGAGTTCGACGTGGCGCACTCGAAGGAGCTGCCGGACGGACGCGGCGAGGGCCATGCCTTCGGCTTCGTCCACCGGCGCATCCTGGACGGGAAGCGCATCCCGCCGACGGTGCCGATCCTCCAGAACACCTACTACCCGCCGACGCAGCCGCTGCCCAAGCGCTGCTACGCGTTCGGCAAGGCCATCCGGCGCGCGATCGAGTCGTGGGAGAGCGACGCCCGCGTCGCGGTCCTGGCCTCGGGCGGGCTCAGCCACTTCGTCATCGACGAGAAGCTGGACCGGGGCGTCCTCAAGGCGCTGGGGGACCACGACGCCGACCACCTGAGCACGCTGCCCGTCGAGCTGCTGAACTCGGGCAACTCCGAGATACGCAACTGGATCACCGTGGGCGCGATGGTGGAAGGCATGGACATGACGCTGGTCGACTACATCCCCTGCTACCGCTCGCCGGCGAGCACGGGGTGCGCGATGGCGTTCGCTTACTGGGACTGACCCAAGCTGGAGGGGGAGCGATGACGCCGAGCAGCCTGGGGACCGTAGACGCCGACGGCCACGTCCGGGATGAGGAAGCGCGCATCCGCGCGTACATCGAGCCGCCCTTCGACGCGCGTCTGCGCCTGGGCAGCTCGCCACGCGACGGCTTCGATAACACGCTGGGCGGGACGCGCGGCACGCGGAAGGTCGACGCCGCGGTCTGGCTGGAGGCGATGGACTCCGGCGGGCTCGAGACCGTGGTGCTCTATCCGACCGCGGGGTTGTCGGTGGGCTACTTGGGCGAGCAGGACTACGCCGTCGCCTGGTGCCATGCCTACAACGACTACCTCTCGGAGGAGTACCTCAAGGTCAGCCCGCGCTTCAAGGGCGTGGCGCTGCTGCCGCTCCAGGTGCCGGCCGAGGCGGCGAAGGAGCTGCGCCGCTGCGTGCGCGAGCTCGGCATGGTCGGCGGGATGCTCGCCGATGGACCGTACCTGATCGGCAAGCCCGTCTACGATCCCATCTACGCAGAGGCGGAGCGCCTCGGCACGATGCTCGCCGTGCACGCGGGCGGCCGCCTGATCGGCGGGATCGACGAGTTCTTGTTCGACCGCTTCGCCCAGGTGCACACGCTCGGCCATGCCTTCTCGCAGATGAAGCAGTTCACCTCCGTCATCTTCGAGGGCGTGCCGGAGAAGTTCCCGAAGCTGCGGCTCGCCTTCCTAGAGGCGGGCTGCGGGTGGGTGGCCTACCTGCTGGACCGCATGGACGAGCGCTACCACATCCGCGGCGAGGTGGACGCGCCGGTGCTGCGGAAGACGCCGAGCGAGTACGTCGCGGACGGCAACATCTACGTCTCGTGCGAGGCGGAGGAGCGGCTCCTGCCGGAGACGCTGCGGCTGCTGGGGGAGGGCATGGTGGTCTACGCGTCGGACTTCCCGCACTGGGACGCCGACTACCCGGCGAACCTCCAGCACCTGCTCGGGCGCGCGGACCTGACCGAGGAGCAGCGGATCAAGATCACGAGCACCAACGCCAGGGTCCTCTACGCCCTGGACGGCGCGGAGGCGAGCTAGGCCATGAAGGTCGTGGTCGCCGCGCCCGCGGGGCCGGCCGAGGAGTATGCAGCGCTCGGCGACGCCGGCCACGAGGTCGTGCTCGGAGCGCCGACGGCGGGCCCCGGCACGCGCATCCCGGACGGCGAGCTCATCGAGCTGGCCCAGGGCGCGGACTGCCTGATCTCCATCGCGGTGCCACGGGCGGTGATCGAGGCGCTGCCGCAGCTCGCGACCATCGTCGGCCCGGCGGTCGGCATCGAGCGGGTCGATCTGGACGCGGCGAGCGAGCACGGGGTGCTGGTCTGCAACAGTCCGTCGGAGGAGAACGTGATCGGCGTGTCGGAGGCCGCCATCGGCCTGATGCTCGCGCTGGCGAAGCGCCTGAAGCGCAAGGAGGCGCGCGTGCGCGGCGGGGGGTGGGGCGTGCGGGAGGACCGCGGCTTCCTGCTGTGGCGCCAGACGGTCGGCATCGTGGGGCTCGGGCGCACCGGCTCCGGCGTGGCCAAGCGGCTCGCGGGCTGGGACCTCACGCTGCTCGGCGTCGACCCCTACGTCTCCGACGAGCGCTTCGCCGAGCTCGGCGTCCGGCGCGTCGACCTGCCGACGCTGCTTCGGGAGTCGGACTTCGTCACGCTGCACGTCGTCGTCACCGAGGAGACGCGCAAGATGATCGGCCGGGAGCAGCTGAGGGCGATGAAGGCGGGCGCGTATCTCATCAACACCTCACGGGGCGACGTGGTGGACGAGGACGCGCTGTGCCGGGCCATCGAGGAGGAGAGCATCGCGGGTGCCGGCCTCGACGTCTTCGACCCGGAGCCGTTGACGCTTGATAGTCCGCTGCACGGCCTCGACCCCGAGCGCGTGATACTGACGCCGCACAACGTCGCGGCCACCGAGGCGAGCCGGATCGGCAACCTCCGGCTGGCCGTCGAGAACGCGCTCACGGCGATGCGCGGCGAGGTGCCAGAGACCGTCAAGAACCCCGAGGTCCTTCCCCGGTGGCGGGGGCGGGCCGCGAGCCAACCGGCCGAGCGAGGAGCGAAGCGATGACGGAGCAGAAAACAGTGCCGGCGGACCCGAGCTGGAACGAGTACGGAGCCGAGGAGTGGGCGGACGCCGCGTTCGGCGCCATGCGGGCGGGCGGCGTGGAGCGGCTCTACTTCTGCTCGGGCTCCGAGCTCAGCTTCTACCAGGAAG
>JADFRC010000050.1 GCA_022561455.1 Chloroflexota bacterium
CACGGCGACGGCGTGCAGGCGGCGTTCTACGGCGATGCCGACGTCCTCACGATCTCGCTGCACGAGAGCGGCCGCTGGCTCTTCCCAGGCACCGGTCACGTGCGCGAGACGGGCGAGGGCGCCGGCGTCGGCTATGCCGTGAACCTGCCGCTGTTCCCATATACGGACGACGCTGTGTTTCTGGAGGCGTTCGACGCGGTGGTGCCGCCGCTCATCAAGGCGTTCTCGCCGGACGTGCTCGCGACGCAGCTCGGCGTCGACACGCACGTGAGCGACCCGCTCGCGCATATCGGCCTCACGACGAATGGCTACGTCGCGGCGGTCGAGCGCTTCGCCGCCCTCGGCTACCCGTGGCTCGCCTTCGGCGGCGGTGGGTACGACCTCGATGCGGTCGCGCGCAGCTGGACGCTTGCCTACGGCGTCATGTGCGGCCAGGCGTGGCCCGACGAGCTGCCGGAGGGCGCGGCGGAGTTCCTGACGAGCCCGGCGCTGCGTGATGAGCCGCGGGAGGCCGACGAGGCCGTTCAGGCGCGCGCGCGGCGGTTCACGCAAGACCAGGTGGACGAGCTGCGCCGCACCGTGTTCCCGCTCCACGGGATCGGCTAGAAAAGCCCTGGGCATGAAGACCGGCGACACGATCGACAAGCCGTGGGGCTGGGAGCGCATCCTGGACCTGAACGAGCGCTACTGCGTGAAGCATCTGTTCGTGAGGAGCGGCCACCGCCTCAGCCTCCAGTACCACGAGCGAAAGCGCGAGACGATGGTCCTCGTCTCCGGCGGCGCCGAGCTGTCGCGGGGTGCGTCCGCCGATGCGATGCAGGCCGTCGACATGGCCGTCGGCGAGCCCTACGTCATCGAGCCGGGCACCGTGCACCGCCTGCGTGGGACCGCGCCCGACGGCTGCCTCGTGCTCGAGGTCAGCTCGCCGGAGGTCGAGGACCTGGTGCGGCTCGAGGACGACTACGGGCGCTAGCGGGGCGTCTGGTAACCTCGGCCGTCCTTGCTAGGACGCTGGGGCGCGCGGACCGCGCTTGGGTGCATTCAACACGACGAAGGTCTCGGTCTGGCGCACGCCATCCATCGTCCCCGCCTTGTGGTGGATGAAGTTGGAGAGCGCCTTCGCGTCCACCAGGTTGACCCATATGAGCACGTCGTAGCGGCCGGTCGTGATGGCCACGTGCTCCGTCTCGGAGAGCGCCGCGAGCTCTGAGGCCACCGATGCGGTGCGCGTTGGGTCGGTACGCAGCCCGATGACGGCCGAGAGGTGAAACCCCAGCTGTTCCGGCTCCGCGATGGCGACGACGCGGATCGTGCGCTCGTGGATCAGCCTGTTGAGGCGCCGGCGGACGGTGCCTTCGCTGACTTTGAGCGTCCTCGATATACGGGCGTTCGGCGCCCGCCCATCCTTCTGAAGGATCTCGATGATCGCCCGGTCGAGGTCATCCATAACAGTCCTCGCTACACGTCACGGTACTCTCCCTCGACGGTGTCGTCGTCATCGCCGTCGCTGCCGCTCTCGGGCGGCGTGTCGTCCGTCTCTTCCGGGCTCGCGTCCGCCGCCGCTTCGCCATCCGTGGCCTGCTGGGCGGCGTAGACAGCCTCGCCGATCTTGGTGAGCGCCTGCGTCAGGGCTTCGGCGGCGGCGCGGATCGTGGCTGCGTCCTCGCTGGTGAGCTTCGAGCGCACGTCGGCGATCTTCTCCTCGATCTCCTTCTTGAGGTCCTCGGAGACGTGCTCGGCGTGCTCGGCGAGCATCTTCTCGGCTCCGTAGGCGGTGTTATCGGCCTGGTTGCGGGTCTCGATGAGCTCCCGGCGTTGAGCGTCCTCCTCGGCGTGGGACGCGGCCTCCTTGACGAGGTCCTCGACCTCCTGGTTGGAGAGCCCGGAGCTGGCGGTGATGGTGATCCGCTGCTCCTTGCCGGTGGCCTTGTCCTTGGCCGACACGTTCAGGATGCCGTTGGCGTCGATGTCGAAGGTGACGTCGATCTGCGGGGTGCCGCGCGGGGAGGGCGGGAGGCCGTCGAGGTTGAAGCGGCCGATGGTCTTGTTCTCGGCCGACATCGTGCGCTCGCCCTGGAGCACGTGGATCTCGACGCTCGGCTGGGCGTCCGAGGCGGTCGTGAAGGTCTCCGTGTAGGACGTCGGTATCGTCGTGTTGCGCTTGATGAGCGGCGTGGCGACGGCCCCCAGCGTCTCGATGCCGAGGGTGAGTGGCGTGACGTCCAGCAGCAGTATGTCCGTGACCTCGCCCTGGAGGACGCCGGCCTGGATGGCGGCGCCGACGGCCACGACCTCGTCGGGGTTGACGCCCTTGTGGGGCTCCTTGCCGAAGAGCTCCTTCACCTTGTCCACCACGGCCGGCATGCGTGTCATCCCGCCGACCATGACGACCTCGGCGATGTCGCTCTGGGCCATGCCGGCGTCGCTCAGGGCCTGCTTGCACGGCGCGACGGTGCGCTCGATCAGGTCGGCCGTGAGCTGCTCGAGCTTCGAGCGCGTCAGCGTCATCGTGAGGTGCTTGGGCCCCGAAGCGTCCGCGGTCACGAAGGGGAGGTTGATCTCCGACTGCGCGACGCCGGAGAGCTCGATCTTCGCCCGCTCGGCGGCCTCCTTGAGGCGCTGGAGGGCCATGCGGTCCTCGCGCAGGTCGATGCCCTGGTCGCGCTTGAACTCGTCGGCCATCCACTCCATCACACGCTGGTCGAAGTCGTCGCCGCCGAGGTGCGAGTCGCCGTTGGTGGCCTTCACCTCGAAGACGCCGTCGCCGATGTGCAGGATGGAGACGTCGAAGGTGCCGCCGCCCAGGTCGTAGACCGCGATCACCTGGTCCAATTTCTTGTCCAGGCCGTAGGCGAGCGAGGCCGCCGTGGGCTCGTTGATGATCCGCAGCACCTCGAGCCCGGCGATGGTGCCGGCGTCCTTGGTGGCCTGGCGCTGGCTGTCGTTGAAGTAGGCGGGGACGGTGATGACGGCCTGGGTGATCGTCTCCCCCAGCTTGGCCTCGGCGTCCGCCTTGAGCTTCTGGAGCACGATGGCGGAGATCTCCGGTGGGGAGTAGTCCCGGTCGCCCATCGTGACGGTTACGTCTCCGGTGGAGCTGGCCTTGACGGCGTACCCGAGCGTCTTCATCTCCTCCTGGACCTCGGTGAACTTGCGTCCGATGAGCCGCTTGACCGAATAGACGGTGTTCTCGGGGTTGGTGACCGCTTGGCGCTTGGCCACCATGCCCACGTACCGCTCGCCGCTCTTGGGGTTTACGGCCACGGTCGAAGGCGTCGTGCGGCCGCCCTCGCTATTCTCGAGCACGACCGGCTCGCCGGCCTCCATCACGGCCACGGCCGAATTCGTCGTTCCAAGGTCGATGCCGATAACCTTCGCCATTGCTCTCCTCCGGCCGATGCCCCCTGCGCGTTGGCACGAGAGCACACGGTTTCATGGTACCCGTTAACCGTCCTCGGCTGCTGGCTCCGCCTCGCGGGCCACGACGACCTGGGCGGCGCGCAGCACCCGGTCCCCGGTGCGGTACCCCACGCTTACCGTCGAGACGACGGCCCCCGGGGGTTGCGCGGCCGTGGGCTCGTAGTAAACGGCCTCGTGCTGAGCCGGGTCGAAGGTCTCCCCCGGCGCAGGCTCGAAGGCGCTTGCGCCCTCGGCCTCGACCAGCGTGCGCATGTTCGCCAGGATCAGCGACACGCCCTCCGCCCAAGACGCCGGTGCGTCCTCCGGCAGCGCCTCGACGGCCCGCTGGAGGTCGTCGATCAGCGGGAAGAGCCGCGCGAGCACGTGCCCCGTGGCGGAGCGGGCGATGAGTGTACGCTCCTCCTCCACGCGCCGCTTGTAGTTGACGAAGTCCGCCTGCGTGCGCTGGGCGATCGCTTTGAGCTCGTCGCGCTCTCGCTCGAGCTCCGACCGCTGGTCCTCGGAGGGCCGCTCGTCCTCGGCGGGCTCGACGGCCTGCTCGGGTTGGGCCTCGGTCTCGTCGGGCCGCATCAGGCCCGTCGGCCCTGGAACAGCTCGAGGATATCGTTCATCGCGCGGTCGAAGGCGCGGGGGCGCGCGGCCTGCGTCCGGTCCATGTCGCTCCGGGCGGCCGAGAGCCGGTCGAAGACGGCCATCGCCATCTCGACGCCGGCCAGGTTGAGCCGGAGCTCGTCCACCAGGTGCTTGATCATGCGGAGCTTCGCGATGTCGCGCTCCGAGTACAGCCGGAGCATGCCGTCGGTGCGCGATGGGCGCAGCAGCCCCACGCGCTCGTACTTGCGCAGTGTCTGGGGGTGCATATGAAGCATACGCGACGCGACGCTGATGATGTAGAGGCCATCGCCGGCTTCTCGGGCTGTCTCGGTGGGAGGCGCGGCCCGCTCGGGCGCGCGCGGCTGGCGCGCTCGCTCCGCGCGGCGCTGCCGGGTCGTCACGATGGCTTCGAAGAGCGACTGGACGGTCTGTGCGCGGGCCGCTTGGTCGTCGGGTCGTATGGCCATAACGTTGCTCCGCTTCTCTCTACGCACCTGGGCGACGCACCCCGCTTGCATCCCTGCGCACTGTCGCTTATCATACCGAGTTGATACGGTCCGTGTCAATGCGCGTCACACGGTGAGGGATGGGGGGGTAGCCCCCCACTGACATTGGGTGAGCGCCCTGACACCCTCCTGCCTTGTGACGTCATCTAATAGGGGAGCGCGTACAAAGAGCCGATAGCGGCTCAAGCACGTAGTTCCCGGTGAGGTAGGTTGAAGGGTCAATGGGAGAGAGGTGAAGGAGATGATGCTGCTGAGAGCTTGCCCGCGCTGCGGTGGTGACTTGCACGTCACCGAGGACCTGTATGGGTCCTACAACCAGTGCATGCAGTGTGGTCATATCCAAGACCTGCCTGATGAGCGCGTGACGGCGAGCGTCAAGCGAGTGACGGCGAAGGTCAAGGACAACGTAGCGGCGTAAGCCGAGACCGAACGAGTGCGTGAGAAGCGCCCCGCCGGCCGGCGGGGCGCTTCTTCGTGCCGCCGAACCCCGGAGGGGGACAACCCTCTCCCTGGGGAAGGGAGGCTTTGCCTCAAAACCTCCGCCCCGCTCCTGTAGCGTCGGCGCCCCACGACCGTTTCGACCATCCCCCCATCCCCCTTCCCTTCGACAGGCTCAGGGCAGGCTCTCTGCACTCTCTGTCTGGTACACGAAAGGGGGTTTTGAGGCAAGGCCGGGAAGGGAGAGGGGGCTGAACGCGCGTCGGCTATCCCCTCTGCCCCGCCGGGGGAGAGGGCGAGGGTGAGGGGGCCCGGCGGATCGTTGGCGTCGCGCTTGAGCGCTCGGCGCGGAGCCATGCGCTCACGTCCTCGTGCAGCGCCCGCACGTCGAGGCCGGCGAACGCGGGCATGAACGGCGCGAGGAAGGCCAGCGCGTCGCTCAGCAGCTTCGCGGCGCCGTGGGGGTTGGCGCGCCGGCCGTGCTCGAAGCCGGCCCCCAGCTTGGTGAGTGCGAGGCAGAAGAGCCGTTCGGGGTACCGCGTATCCCGCCACAGCGCCTCCCACGTCTCGTGGCTCGCGAAGAACCTCCCATCGTTGAACTCGGCGATCCCGCGCTCGAGCGTGCCGCTGTACGCGAGCGTCGCGCCGTCCCCGGCGGCGGCGCCATCGCGCCTCAGGTGCGCGAGCCAACGGCGGTCCAGCGCGGGCCGCTCCCCCGGAGCGCCGTGCTGCGGCGGGGCTCCTCGCACAGCCATCAGACCGTGGGCGGGTCCGAGAGGTTGTCGACCTCAAGCGACTGGTACTTCGACGGACACTTGACGTAGACGCGGTCGGCCACGAACAGGCCGCCGTCTTCGTACGTGCCGCCGAGCACGATCTCGGAGTGCGGGTTGAAGAAGAGGTCGGGCAGGACGCCGTCGTACGTCGCGTTCACCTGGGCGCCGTTCTCCTGCAGCAGGAAGTGCGCGAGCGTGGACGTCCCGCCCTCCCGCACGAAGCTGTCCTCGACGAGCTTGCCCTTGACCTGCACGGACTGCGTGGGGGGGGGGCCGAGCTCGATGAGCTCATCCACGGTCAGGTAGAACGACTGCGCGCTCTCGAATGCGGTGTAGCTGAAGTAGCCGAACGCCGCCAGCATGATGGCGACGATGATCGCCAGCTTGCGCCCACGCGTGAGCACGCTGGTGCTAGCGGGACTTCGGGGCAGCTCGACTGGTGTATAGCGCATGGTTGCCTCGCTAACGCGCCCCGACGAACTCGCCCATCTTGGATTTGAGGCCGCGGTCCGCGAGCTCCTTCTCGTAGAGCTGGATGATGCGCGGGTCCTCGTCCTCGTACTCGACCTGGCGTCCGCCGTCCTTCTCAGAGCGGTCCATGTTCTCGTAGCCCTCCATCTTGGAATCGAGCACGGGGTAGCGGGCGCCGCCGAAGCCGAACACCAAGTAGCGCGAGACGCCTTCCGCGACGTTGAAGTGCTGGTGGTACGTGGGGCCGTCGGGCGGCGCGTAGAGCGTGCCCGGCTTCCAGTCTACGCGCTGGGCGTCGACGGGGTTCTCGCCCTTCTTCCAGAGCAGCGAATAGCCCTCGCCCGTGACGCAGAAGATGTGGGCGCCCGCATTGTGGGCGTGCGCCTTCTTGTACGTGCCCTGCTGGAACTCCGAGATGTGGCAGTGCATCGAGCTGTCGCCCAGGAGGAACTGGATGTTGTTCCCCGCCGCGCCCCTGGCCTTCCAGACCGGCAGCTCGAAGTTGATGAGGTCGGGCACGAAGTTCGTCTCCCACTGGTGCCGGCCCGGCTTCACCTCGCGGAACTCGCCCTCGCCCTCGTAGTACCGCTCGACGTTGGCGCGCTCCGGGAAGGTGAACTGGTTCTCGAAGATGAACTCCGGCCGGTGGAAGATGTTGAAGATGATGGGCAGGTCGGTGACCGCCGCGAGCCTCGCGGGCTCGGTCCCGGAGCCGTTGAAGATCTGGTGCTTGGCGTTCATGGGGATGCCGAAGATGGCGGTTGGTCCCCACTCGAAGGAGTGCTTCTTACCGTCCGGGTCCTCGATGACGGTCGCGCCACGGCCGGAGATCACGTGCATGAGCTCGTCGTGCATGTGCTGCTCGGGCTTGAGCTCGCCGCCCGGCGGTATCTCGACGACGTAGGCGGAGAGGAAGTCGCTCTTGCCGGCGAGGTGTACGTAGGTGCCGAGCCCGCCCAATCGCTCCCACGGCTCCAGCGCGACGGTGTGGCAGTCGACGGAGTACGCCTCGATGACCGGGATGCCCTCGGTCTTGATGAAGTCGCGGTACGGGAACACGCCGTAGTAGGGGTTGAAGTCCATCTCGTCGCCCATCGCTGGTCTCCTGACTGTGCGCCTACGCTTCGCTCCGGCTCCGGACGTAGGGGCGCGATTCATCGCGCCCTCGGTGCTCAGCAGACTCTTTGCCTCACTCCGCCCCTACGCCGTCCGGCTGGGGATGAACTCGTGCATGCGCGAGCGCAGTCCCCGCTTGCCGAGCTCCTCCTCGAAGAGCTCGTGGATCCGCGGGTCCTCGTCCTCGTACTCGATCTGCATCCCACCCGCTGTCTCCGAGCGGTCCATGTTCTCGTAGATCCACATCTTCGAGTCCAGCACCGGATAGCGCGACCCGCCGAAGTCGAACACTAAGTAGCGTGACTGCTCCTGCGACACGTTGAAGTGCTGGTGGTACGTGGGGCCGTCGGGAGGCGCGTAGAGCGTCCCCGGCTTCCAGTCCACGCGCATGGCATCGACGGGGTTCTCGCCCTGCTTCCAGAGCAGCGAGTAGCCCTTGCCCGTCACGCAGAAGATGTGGGCGCCGGCGTTGTGGGCGTGTGCCTTCTTGTAGGTGCCCTCGAAGAACTGGGAGATGTGGCAGTGCATCGAGCTGTCGCCGAGCAGGAACTGGATGTTGTTGCCGGCGGCGCCGCGAGCGATCCAGGGCGGCAGCTCGAAGTTGACGAGGTCCGGCACGAAGTTCGTCTCCCACTGGTGCCGGCCCGGCTTGATCTTGCGGAACTCACCCTCGCCCTCGTAGTAGCGGTCGGTCTCCGAGCGCTCCGGGAAGGTGAACGGGTTCTCGAAGATGAACTCCGGCCGGTGGAAGATGTTGAAGATGATGGGCAGGTCGGTGACGGCCGCGAGCCTTGCGGGCTCGGTCCCGGAGCCATTGAAGATCTGGTGCTTGGCGTTCATAGGGATGCCGAAGATGGCGGTCGGTCCCCACTCGAAGGAGTGCTTCTTACCGTCCGGGTCCTCGATGACGGTCGCGCCACGGCCGGAGATCACGTGCATGAGCTCGTCGTGCATGTGCTGCTCGGGCTTGAGCTCGCCGCCCGGCGGTATCTCGACGACGTAGGCGGAGAGGAAGTCGCTCTTGCCGGCGAGGTGCACGTAGGCGCCGAGCCCCCCGAGGCGCTCCCACGGCTCCAGCGCGACGGTGTGGCAGTCGACGGAATAGGCCTCGATGACGGGGATGCCCTCGGTCTTGATGAAGTCGCGGTACGGGAACACGCCGTAGTACGGGTTGAAGTCCATCTCGTCGCCCACCGCTCGCTCCTGACTGTGCGCCTACGCTTCGCTCCGGCTCCGGACGTAGGGGCGCGATTCATCGCGCCCTCGGTCTGCCCCAAACCTGTCATCCTGAGCCCTTCGACTTCGCTCAGGACAGGCTCCGCGAAGGATCTCTCACCCGATCGCTGGCTCTGCACAACCGCCTCAGCCCGCTATCGGCGTGCGCCCCCCTTATGGGTCAAGGGCTGTGCCCTTGTCGCGCTCGGCGAGGATGCGCTGGAGGTCCTCGATGTCGCGGCGCAGCTCGCGGTTCTTCCTTCCGACGTAGAAGGCGTACGCGAAGAAGCCCGCCCACGCCAGCACCGTGCCGGCGAGCAGGAAGCCCAGGTTGCTCTCGCCGGGGGCGTCCTGCGCGGCCACCGCTGCGAGTGCGGTCAGCGGCACGGCCGCCACGAGTGCGGCCAGGGACGCGGCCACGGTGATCCTCCGTATCAACATCAACGCCGGTGACCTCCTGCCTCTCATGTGTCTTAGGCCAAGCGGGCCCGCAGCTCGTCGAGCGCCTGCTCGTTCGCCCGCTGCGCCGTGCGCTCGCGGAACAGGTACACGAAGAGGAGCGTGAACGTGAGCGCGCTGAAATAAAGCGTCGTTCGCATGGCGGACTCCAGCCCGCCCGACTCCGCGAACGGCCCGGTGACGAGCTCCGGGTGCAGCGAGCGCCAGAGCTCCGCCGCGTAGTACACGATGGGCACGTCGACGAAGCCGACGATGCCGACGATGGCTGCCCAGCGGGCGCCGCGCTGCCTATCGGGAGCGTATGCGCGCACCATGAGATACCCGATGTAGATCAGCCACAGGACGAAGGTCGTCGTCAGCTTCGCGTCCCAGACCCACCACGTGCCCCATACCGGCTTGGCCCAGATCGCGCCTGTGACCATCGCCACCGTGAGGAACAGCATGCCGACCTCACCGGCGACGTACGCGCGGCGGTCCCAGACGTCGGTACGCTTCACGAGGTAGGCGATGCTGGAGACGAAGACGATGAAGAAAGCGAGGAACCCGACCCAGACCGTCGGGACGTGGAAGTAGAAGAGACGCTGCACGATGCCCATGACGCGCTCGGTGGGCGCGTACTGGAAGATCAGGTACAGATCCGCGAGGAGGAAGGCGGCGGCGGCGAGGAGCAACACAGGCTGGACGAGCCCCATCTTTGTGGGTGCGCGAGTCGTCTCAACAGTCGCCACACTCACTCCTCGAGTACGAATTCGAACGCCCAAGATGATAGCACAAGGAAGGCGATATCGAAGGCCAGCATCAGGCGCAGCCACTCCCCGACGTCCCGCCATCCACCCCCATCGAGGAGCAGCGACGTGCTGGAAACCGCCGCGATGATGATGGGGAGCGTGACGGGCAGGAAGAGCAACGGCAGCAGCAGCTCTCGCGCCCGTGTGTGGACGGCGATCGCCGAGAACAGCGTGCCGACGGCCGCCAGCCCCAACGTGGCGAGCACCGCCGTGGCCGCGAAGGGAAGCGAGAGGAACGAGAGGTCGTGGAGCACCACGAACACCGGCAGCATCGCGGTCTCCACCACGATCATGAGCGTGAACGCTCCCGCCAGCTTGCCCAGGTAGATGGCCTCCCGCGGCACGGGCGCGAGCAGCAGCGCCTCCAGCGTCCCGCGCTCCCGCTCGAGCACGAAGGTGCGGCCCATGCCGACGATGCCGGCGAAGACGTAGGCGACCCAGGCGATGCCCGGGCCGATGAGCGCGACGACCTGCGGCGCGGGGTCGAAGGTGAACTTGAAGATGAACGTGACGACGAGCGCGAATACGAGCACGCCCAAGACCGTCTCCTTCGTGCGCGCCTCGACCGTGACGTCCTTCCAGTAGATGGTCAGCGCCGCACGCAGGTAGGTGCTCAAGGCGCCACCTGGTACTGGCGCGTGAGCATGGCACGGACGTCCGCGGGAGTGACCTCGGCCGTCCTGCCCGAGAGCGCCACGCGGCCCTCGGCGAGCACCGCGACCCCGTCGGCCAAGCTGAGCCCACGCTCCATGCCGTGCGTCGTCATGACGACCGCCGCGCCGCCGTCGGTGACGGTCCGCACCAGCCGGTCGAGCATCGCCAGGCCGTCCACATCGAGCCCGGTCTCGGGCTCGTCCAGCAGCAGCACCGACGGGCGGTGCAGCAGCGCACGCGCGATGGCCACACGCTTCTGCATGCCGTTCGAGAGCCCGCGGACCCGGCGGTCCGCCCACGCGCTCGCGCCCAGGTCGTCGAGCACCTCGGCGATGCGAGCGGGCGCGTCCCGCACCCCGTAGAGCCGCGCGAAAAAGGCAAGGTTCTCCGCGGCCGTCAGGTCGTCGTAGAGCAGCGGCTGGTGGGCCACGTAACCGACGATGGAGCGCGCCGCCGCCGCGTCCTTGGCGCGCTCGAAGCCGCCCACCGCGATGGTGCCGGCATCGGGCCGCACGAGGGAGGCGATGACGCGCAGCAGCGTGCTCTTGCCCGCGCCGTTGTGGCCGAGCACGGCGAGGGTCTCGCCCCACGCGACGCTCAGGTCGACGTCCACGAGCGCGCGCGTCGTGCCGAACGTCTTGGAGAGTCCGGCCACCGCGACGGCCAATGGGGGGCTGTCGGCGGCGGATGGAGGTGTCGTTTGCATCAGCGGCGGTCCTGCGCATCTGGCGGCGCGAGCGGATCGAGGGGCGGCGCCCCGGCCGTATAGTGTAGCGTGGAACCAGGGCACAGCCCTGGACCCACTAGAGGGGCGCATGTGGGCTCAGACGCGCGTTCGCCGAGCACCGAGGGCCGAAGCAGCGCGTGCCTGCTTCAGTCCGGAGCCGGAGCGCAGCGTAGGCGCACAGTCAGGCAAGGCAATCGCTTGGCACCGAGGGCCGGAGCAGCGCGCGCCTGCTTTAGTCCGGAGTCCTTCCGCCGAGGAAGGACGCACAGTCAGGAGCAAGCCCGTGGAGTTCCTGAGGCAGATCGCGAACGCCTTCGGCAAGCGCGGCATCCCCGAGGGGATGGAGGGCCGCGTCCCGCCGGGGCAGTACGTCACGCCCAAGATGCCGGTCATGAACCTCGGCTTCGCTCCAGACGTGCCGACCGGCACCTGGACGCTCCAGGTATTCGGGGAGGTCGAGGAGCAGGTGGAGCTCGACTGGGATGGGTTCCTGGCGCTCGCGCAGCAGGCCGAGACCGCCGACTTCCACTGCGTCACGCAGTGGAGCCGCCTCGACGTCGGGTGGGAGGGCGTGCCGGCCAGCGTCGTGCTGGACCTCGCGCGGCCGAAGCCGGATGCGCGGTTCCTGATGCTGCACTGCGCCGACGGCTACTCGACGAACGTCGATATCGAAGCGGTGCGCCAGCCGGACGTGCTGTTCGCGCACCGGCAGGACGGCGCGCCGCTGGCGAAGGCACACGGGGCGCCTGTGCGGCTGGTCGTGCCGGCGCGCTACGGCTGGAAGAGCGCCAAGTGGGTGACGGGCGTGGAGCTGCTGACGGACGACGCGCCGGGCTACTGGGAGCGGAACGGCTACCACATGCGCGGCGACCCGTGGAGCGAGGAGCGGTTCGGCTAGCTATCTACCCAGGGCGCTCGGACTCGGCGGCGATCCGCGCATGGATGCGCTCGCGCAGCTCCGGCGGCGCGGTCTTGGGCTCGAGGTCTCGCATCGTCATGACCGTCGCCTTGAACGTGGCGACGTAGGGCGGGCAGTCGGGGCAGTCGTCGAGGTGCGCGTCGAATAGCTGCGCATCGCGCTCGGAGAGCTCCTCGTCCACGTAGTCCGAGCAGTTCGCAAGGACGTCGCGACAGTCGAACTCGTCCTTCCCGACGAGCCTGCGCAACCAGCCGAACGGTCCTCCGCGCATCTGTTTCTCCCTGACGGTGCGTCCTTCCTCGGCGGAAGGACTCCGGCCCTCGGTGCCCCGCGCACGCATTCTATGGACGTTGGGCCCGCACACGCAACGGTGCTGCATGGCCGTGCTCAACGACACCCGCTAGAATACGGGCGGTCGACTCTGCCGACAGTGATTCGATGCCGCTGGCCCCGCGAAGGGTGCGCGGCTCGTCGATCACCCTCCGGGGGCTCCGTGGACGACGAGACGTTCAGCTCCATCGTGGAGCAGTACACCAACTACGCCTACAACATCGCCTACCGGATGATGAACAACCCGGCCGATGCGGACGACGTCGTCCAGGACGCCTTCCTGTCCGCCTACCGGGCCCGCGACCGCTTCCGGGGCGACGCGCAGGTGACGACGTGGCTCTACCGCATCGTGGTCAACGCCGCCCTCCAGAAGATACGCAAGGAGCGCAAGCCGCAGCGCATGGCTGCAACGAACGTCGAGGACGTCGAGATCGTCGATTGGAGCCCCGGCCCTGAGGAGCAGACGCTCAACGACGAGCTGCGCGAGAAGCTCGAGGAGGCGATCGCCGAGCTCCCCGAGGACCTCCGCACGGCAGTCGTCCTCCGCGACGTGCAGCAGCTGACGACCGAGGAGGCCGCGAGCACGGTCGGGGTCAGCGTGCCCGCGTTCAAGGCGCGTCTACACCGCGGCCGCGTCATCCTCCGCGAGCAGCTCAACGCCTACGTCACCAGCCCGAAGCGCTAACAGGGGCACAGCCCTTAACCCATAACGGGTAGGGAGGCCGACGACTTGTCCCCTCCTCCCCCCTTGCGGAGGAGGATTGAGGTGGGGGGACG